>NZ_JAPSHI010000036.1:0-25776 GCF_031180005.1 Paenarthrobacter sp.
GGGCTGAGAACGACCTGAACTGCGACCTAGTTGGGGAGGAGTTCGGGCGGGACGGCGTAGATCAGGACAACGGCCATGAGGTTCTTGGCTGCGTGGACAAAGTAGGAGAACATCAGGTTCTTGCCCGTCCAGACGTAAACAGCTACCAGCACCACGGCCATCCCTAAATACGGAGCGAGCGCAGACAAAGCGATTCCTTCGCGGCCTACTACATGGATGGACGAGAAAACCACCACGGAGATCACGCAGCAAACCCAGATATTCAGGTACTGCGACAACTTGCCGATCAGGAGGTGCCGAAAGAGATATTCCTCCACGAACGGGCCCAGGATGACCAGTAATGGCACCATCAGCCAAGCAGGCACCTGCTGCAGCATGCCTTGGATGCCCAGTTGATTCTGGGAGCTTTGGGCGGTCCCGAAGGCTGCCACCAGAAAGGCTGTAAGAATCAGCATCACCACCAGGGTCAACGGCACCATGCCAAGGGTGAACCACGGCCGGGTTCCCAAGATTCGGAGGTCACGGCCCACTACCCGCCAGGCGGAGGCTACGGCGAATATTCCGACGGCGGCATAAAAGATCGCGTTGACGGCATAGGACGCTGTTGCCGGGTCATCAAACAGATCAAGCATTAGACGGTTGAGCGTCTGGCCAGCCAGCAGGAAATAGGCGGTGAAGCCCACATATGCTGCCACGGCCATGGCATCCAGGGCAGTGAATCTATACAAAGGTGCTTTTGTGGAAAGAGTGCCCATATGACCAGCCTAGCTTTGCTGCGCGGGCCATGCTTGGCTACACTTTTCGGTATGCCTAACTTTCCGTTTCGGCGCGCCAAAGATGTCCGCCGTTTCGCTGCTGTCCTGACCGCAATCGCCCTTGCCTTAGGAATCTCCGCCTGTGGCGGGAACTCCTCTGCGGGAGAAGATGACAAGCCCGTAGTCCTCACTACTTTCACAGTCTTGGCAGACATCGCCAAGAACGTTGCCGGAGATAAGCTCCGCGTCGAGTCCATCACCAAAGCTGGAGCTGAGATCCACGGCTATGAGCCAACTCCGGGCGATATCCGGAAAGCTGCCCAAGCCGATCTCATCCTGGACAATGGCCTCAATCTGGAAGCATGGTTTGCCCAGTTCGTGGAGGACCTCGATGTACCGCACGCGGTAGTGAGCGAGGGCGTGGACGTCATGCCCATTGCCGAGGACTCCTACCAGGGAAAGCCGAACCCGCACGCCTGGATGTCCCCCAAAAACGTTCAGATTTACGCAAACAACATGGCCAAGGCCTTCGCCAAACTGGAACCTTCGCACGCCGGCGAATTCAAAGCAAACGCCAAGGCCTACAACGCCCAACTCCAGACCGTGCAGGACGAGATGGTGTCCAAGCTGTCTGTACTGTCGGAGAAGCAGAGGGCGCTGGTCACCTGTGAAGGGGCGTTCACCTATCTGGCCCGGGATGCCGGCCTCAAGGAGGTCTACATCTGGGCCGTGAACGCTGAACAGCAGGCCACGCCACAGCAGATCACCCGGGCCATCGAGTTCGTCAAGGCCAACCAGGTTCCGGCAGTGTTCTGTGAATCCACGGTTTCCGACGCCCCGATGCAACAGGTGGTTGGTGCCACGGACGCCAGGTTTGGTGGCGTTCTTTACGTCGATTCCCTTTCCGAAGCTGACGGCCCCGTTCCCACCTACCTTGACCTCATCCGTCACGACGCCAAAGTCATCACCACCGCACTCACTGGAGGAACGCCATGAGCACTCCCGCGATCGCTGTTGAGAACGTCACCGTCCACTACGGTGAGGTCCTGGCCTTGGACTCTGCGTCCCTGAGCTTGGAACATTCGCGGATCTGCGGACTCGTGGGCATGAACGGCTCCGGCAAGTCCACACTGTTCAAAGTCATCATGGGCATGGTGAAGCCCGATTCCGGCAAGGTGCTCATCAACGGCCAACCCCCGGTAAAGATGCGCAAGGACGCCGGCATCGGTTACGTTCCCCAAAGCGAGGACGTTGATTGGGCCTTCCCCTTGTCAGTCCGCGATGTGGTGATGATGGGCCGTTACGGGCATTTGGGATTCACGCGCCGGCCCCACAAAGTTGACCGGGACGCCGTCGAGCATGCCTTGGAGCGCGTGGAGCTGATCGAGTACGCCGACCGGCAAATCGGGCAGTTGTCCGGTGGGCAAAAGAAGCGCGCATTCGTGGCGCGGGGTATCGCCCAAGGCGCCACCATGATGCTGCTGGACGAGCCGTTCGCGGGCGTGGACAAACGATCGGAGGCCACCATCACCAGGCTCCTCCGCGAGCTGGCCGACAACGGCGCCACCATCCTCATCTCCACCCACGACCTCCATGCCCTGCCCCAACTCTGCGACGAAGCTGTGTTATTGATGCGCAAGGTGCTCATGCATGGAAGCCCGGACACAGTGCTCCAGCCGGAGAACCTGGCCATGGCTTTCGGCCTCGATGTCATGAACAGGGGTTAGCCGTGGAATTCCTGCTGGAACCCCTCAGCTACGACTTCATGGTCCGTGCCCTCGCAACAACGGCCATCGCCGCGGTGGTCTGCGCCGTGCTCAGCTGCTGGCTCGTCCTCATCGGCTGGTCCCTCATGGGCGACGCTGTCTCGCATGCGGTGCTTCCCGGCGTCGTGATCGCTTACATCGTGGGTGCGCCGTTTGCGTTGGGTGCGTTGGTATTTGCGCTCATCGCGGTGACATTGATTGGGGTGGTTCGCAATACAAGCCGGGTGAAGGAAGACGCCGCGATCGGGATCGTGTTTACGTCGCTCTTCGCGCTGGGCCTGGTGCTGATCTCCGTGACCCCGAGCCAAACCGACCTCAACCACATCATCTTCGGAAACTTGCTGGGCGTCAGTGTCCCGGACCTCATCCAAGTGGTGGTCCTGGGCGTGGTGGCCTTTGCGATCCTGATCCTCAAACGCCGTGACCTCACGCTCTATGCCTTTGACCCTACGCATGCCCACGCAATTGGCCTCTCACCGCGGAGGCTCGGCGCCCTGCTCCTGGGGCTGCTGGCGTTGACATCGGTGGTGGCCCTGCAGACGGTGGGCGTAGTGCTGGTGGTGGCCATGCTGATCATTCCAGGCGCCACGGCCTACCTGCTGACAGACCGCTTTTCCCGGATGCTGGTCATTGCCCCTGTGATCTCCGTGGTGTGTTCCGTGGCCGGCATCTACCTCAGCTACTACCTGGACACGGCGTCAGGAGCCATGGTGGTCCTCACCCAAGGCGTGGTGTTCGCGGTCGTGTACCTATTCAGTCCGCGGCAGGGGCTGATCGGTACGCGACTCGCCAAGGCCCGCCGGAAGCGGGCCGTCGCTGCCGTGTAACCATGCTTGGCGGGCGCTGACGGGGGACCGGGTCACTGCGATGTCGCCATAAGCGTTGCGGGCGCGGATGTCCACCTTGTCGGTGGTGTCGCCCGGTCCGCTGGTGGCTTGAAGGGCATTGCGAACGCGCCCGTACTTGGTGTTGAGGTCCAGCCAGGCGGCTGTGCCCTCACGCACGCCGACGGCCAGTGTGCCGGCAGCGGTCTGAACCGAAAGGCTGCCAGCGGCCACTTCGCCCACGGTGATGTCACCGCTGGACGTTTTGACGGTAGTGGAAAGGCCGGCCCGCTCCAGCGAAATGTCGCCATTGGCTGCGCTGACGCTAAGTTCGCCGGAAGCGTGCGCGATGTACGTGCTGCCGTTGCCGTTCTTTACGGTGGCAACTCCGTCAATATGAAGGATGCGGATTTTGCCAGAGCCGGTTTTTATCCTGGATCTCCCCGAGGCGCGCTGTACCGCGATGTCGCCCATGTCCGTGTGCGCCCGCAGTTCGCCGCAGTGGTCGATGGTTATATGTCCCAAGTCGGTCCTTAGGTCAGCTGCGCCGAATTTGCCGTCACAGTGGAGGTCTCCCATTGCGGACTTCAGCTCCAGGCTGCTGCCTACGGGAACCTCCACGGTGATCTCTACCGCGCCCCCGTCGCTGAACCAGCTGTGACGGAACCCGGGGTGAAGCCGGACCTGCAAGCGGCCATCCGAATAGTCCACAGTGGTTTGCTCAGCCATCCTGACGTCAAGGCTTCGCCTTTCCTTTCGGGGGCGGACGCTGACCACAGTGTCGTTGCCTTCGCGGGCAACCGCACGGATGTCGGCACGTACGGAAATATCCACGACGACGGCGATCGGCTGCGGTGTCTGGAACGTTGCCATTAGCGTGCCCATCCTGTGAAGTTCTGCTCGCCGGGTTCGCCGCGCGGGACGCGTTTGCCTGAGTAGCGTCCGTTGAGGGCGTCGGCGACGGCCCGGACCAGCCAGGAGTTCACGGACAGGCCGTCATGGCTTGCTGCTGCTTCGACCTGCTGCTTGAGCTGGTCCGGAAGGCGGAGCGTGGTCCGTGAAGTACTGGCGCCGTCGAAGTCTTCCGACGCTATGGTGCCCCGTATTGACTGTTCGATCATTGCCTCGAAGTCGTTGTCGCCGGGCGGGTTGCTGACCACGAATTCGGGGTCACGGCCTCGGAGCCTCACCTCCACGGAGCCGGGCGCCAGCTCCAGGGTGATTTCGTTGGCGGCGTCGGAAAGGGCCTCGAGGAGGACTAGTCGTACGGTGGATTCGAGCGCCGCGGTGAGCCGCTCGCTGAGGGCCCGCGCTTCCGGGCCGCCGGCCTCGGCCGCGGTTTCCAGCTGGTGCTTGAGAGCGGCGACGTACTGGTTTAACTGCATGACACCATTTTGACACCACTATGGTGTCATTTCAATGGTTATGAATCCTCATAGGTGTCGAAAATGGTGTCTCGGCTTGACTGAACCCCTGATGCCGGGCAGTCTGGAGCGATGAAGTCTTGAGCGCAGCCCTTCTTCCCGGCTGCATCCCAGTACCCACACGGCACTTAGCCGCCCACTGCGGACCTGCGAGGATTCCTCTTGACTGACCACCTTCACCTTTCCGGCGTTTCCCACGGCTACGGGGACCGCGAACTTTTCCACGCCGTCGACCTCGCCATCCACCACGGCGAACACGTAGCGATCGTCGGCGAAAACGGTGCCGGCAAATCCACCCTGCTCCGGCTCATGGCCGGCGTTGAAACGCCCGACGACGGCACGGCAGGTCTGGCAGGCAATTCCGGCTACCGTGTGGGTTACCTCGCGCAAACACATGGTTTCTCCGAGTCCCTGACCGTGGGGGACACCATCGACACTTCTTTGGCTTCCCTACGTTCCTTGGAAGCGCGCATCCTGGAACTTGAGGCTGGCCTTGCCGACGCCGACTCCGACGAGCTCGAGCTCTACGGAAGCCTGCAAACCGAATACCAGCTCCGTGAGGGATACGCCGCCGAGTCCCGGGTGGAAGCAGCGCTGAACAAGCTGGGGCTGGGAGGCTTGGACCGCCGTCGAACGCTTGGATCTTTGTCCGGAGGCGAGCAGGAACGCGTAGCGCTCGCCTGCTTGCTCGCAGATCCAGCCGAAGCGTTGCTTCTGGATGAGCCCACCAACCACCTGGATGCGAGCGGCACTGCTTGGCTCGAATCACGACTGGCTGCGCACCGCGGAACCGTGGTGGTGGTCTCGCATGACCGTGTGCTGCTGCGGAAGGTCGCCACCACCATCATCGAGGTTGACGCTGACCGTCGGGCCGTGAACCGTTACGGGAATGGTTACGAAGGCTACCTCCGGGAGAAAGCCGCCGAACGCGCGCGGTGGATCCAGCAGTACGAGGAATGGCTCGATGCCATGGCCGCTGAACGCCTTCAAGCCGCAACTGTTGCGGACGGAATGGGTTACGGCCGAAAGCGCGACAACGACAAAATGGCCTTTGGGTTCAAGACCGGGACCTGGCAAAGCGCGGCCGCCAGCAAAGTACGCAACGCTCAGGAGCGACTCCGCAGGCTCGAGGACAACCCCGTGGATCGGCCGCCCGTACCGCTGAAACTGGCAGCACCGATGGGAGTTACAGCGTTGGCGGCGTCCGAACCCGCGCTGGAAGCTCACGGCGTCAGCGCACCTGGCCGGCTCCAGCCCACCCACCTCAGGGTGGAGGCCGGACAAAAGGTGCTCATCACCGGGCCTAACGGTGCAGGCAAATCCACGCTGTTGTCTATCCTCGCCGGGACGCTGGAGCCAGCCACCGGGAGCGTCACGGCGAACGGCAAGGTGGGCTATCTGCAGCAGGAACTGGAGGTACCCGCGCGGCCAGGGCTGCGCCTCCTTCCTGCATTCGCCGCGGGGCTGGGCGGGAACATCGATGAACATGCTGAGGGCTTGCTGCGGCTGGGGCTGTTCCGGCCTGCAGAGTTCCATGTTCCGGTCGGAAGTCTTTCAGCAGGGCAACAGCGCAGGCTCGCTCTGGCCCGGCTTCTTCTGGGCGGCTACGACACCATGATCGTGGACGAGCCCACCAACCATCTGGCGCCGGTGCTGGTGGAGCAGCTGCAGGCAGCGCTCGCTTCATTCGAAGGAACCTTGGTGATTGTGAGCCACGACCGTGCCCTGGGCGAGTGGTTTGACCGCTGCGCACGTGCCGATGTCGCCGTCGAACACCGCAGTGGTCCTGTCGGCACGGGCGGACACTGGGTGCGGTATGGGATGCAGGGCGGCGTATTGCTGTAGCTCGTGAGCCCGGCGGCGAGCCGCCCCGTGAGCCGCCTGCAAAGGGATCGTTACTCCCTGTGCTGCAGGCCGAAACAGGGCGGGGGAGCGTCTTGAAACACAGGCGGAGCACCATGGAAGGAAGCCGGCCGAAAGGAACTTCCGTGATCATCCAGAATCTCTTCCTGCAAGGCATCTACCCGTTCGAAGGCATCGGCATGGAAAAGCCGGTCCCCTTGCACAGCGAGCTTGCGCACTTCGTCCCGGACGGCGTCGTGAACCAGACGCTGTACTTCCGCGGCGGCAATTCCAGTCCCGAGCTCATCACCGTGGTCCTCATGCGCGACGGCGTACCCATGCGATACTTCCCCATCGGGGCCAAAAGCGACGTACATATTCCGCTCAGGGTGGTTGAGGACACTGAAGGTGGATCGGTGATCGAGCTGTTCATCGTGGCACCCGCAGGCGTCAGGGGTTCCGTTGTGGTGGACCTGGGGATGGTGGAGCACTGATGCGCCGGCGGCTGGTGGTTATCGGCAACGGAATGGCAGGCGCCCGGGCCGTGGAGGAAATCCTGGCCAGGGGTGGCGCGGGCCTCTTCGACATCACCATGTTCGGCGACGAACCTTATGGAAACTACAACCGGATCATGCTCAGCCAT
The DNA here is from genome assembly GCF_031180005.1 of Paenarthrobacter sp. Lineage (NCBI taxonomy): Bacteria > Bacillati > Actinomycetota > Actinomycetes > Micrococcales > Micrococcaceae > Paenarthrobacter > Paenarthrobacter sp. The sequence continues at coordinate 7,255 of NZ_JAPSHI010000036.1, forward strand.
GTCCTGTCCGGTGAAGAGAGCGATGCGGACATCTTCCTCAACGCGCTGCCCTGGTACCAGCAGAACAACATCACCCTTCACGTTGGTGTCCGGGTGGACCGTATCGACAAGTTCAGCAAGCACGTGTTTGCCGCAGACGGCCGCGTGGAACCCTACGACGACCTGATCATCGCAACCGGAAGCCGCTCCCACTTGCCGCCCATGGAGGGTACCTATGCCCCCAGCGGCGCAGTCCGGCACGGTGTCTTCACGTTCAGGACTTTGGACGACACCCGGAAGATGATTCAGTTCGCCAATAATGAGCACCATGGCCGGGCAGTGGTGATCGGCGGCGGTTTGCTCGGGCTGGAAGCCGCACACGGCTTGCAGGCCAACGGATTGGACGTTGCGGTGGTCCACTCCGGCAGGCATCTCATGAATGCGCAATTGGGGCCCGACGGCGGTGCAATACTGCGCCGTAGCGTGGAGGCGCTGGGCATTAAAGTGCATACCGAAAGCCGGACCACGGCGATCCTTGGTACGGAGCGAATCACCGGGGTGAGCCTGCACGATCAACGGGAGCTCGACTGCGACATGGTGGTTGTTACCGCAGGCATCAGACCCAACGTTGATGTCGCCGTCGTTAGTGGCCTGCCCGTGGAGCGGGGCATTGTGGTGGACGATCACCTGCGCGTCATGGATGAAGACCACATCTTCGCTGTAGGGAGTGCGTGCAGCACCGCGGTGAGGTCTACGGACTGGTGGCGCCATTGTGGGAGCAGGCCGCGGTGCTGGCCGATCAAGTCACCGGGGCGGATCGTTCATCGGTGTACTTGGGGTCCAGGACCGCCACCAAACTAAAAGTGGCCGGCGTCGATGTTGCGTCCATGGGGCTTGCCGGACCGGAGCGGGAGACGGATGAACACATCGTGTTCTCGGAACCCAGCCGGGGCGTATTCAAGTCGATCGTCATCCGCGACAACAAGATGGTGGGCGCCACGTTGCTGGGAGATGGCCGGAAGGTGGCTTACCTGACCCAAGCTTTTGATCAGGGCTTGCCCCTCCCGGAGGAGCGGCTCTCGCTAATGTTTGATCTCGGCTCACCGGGTGAAGAGGCGAGCATGGCCGAACTGGCTGACAGCGCGCAAGTCTGCAACTGCAACGGGGTTTCGAAAGGGGCACTCGTTGCTGCGGTGAAGGGCGGCTGCCTCTCGGTGTCCGCGGCCATGGACGCTACCCGGGCCGGAAAGGGCTGCGGCTCGTGCAAGCTCATGGTCAGCCAGGTGGTGGAGTGGGCCGCGGGTGGGGCTGTGGAGGATGACCCGGCAGCGAGCTACTACGTTCCAGGAATTCCGCTGGACAAGGCCGGCTTGATGGCTGAGATCCGCGCGCGAGGGCTTCGATCCGTTTCCCAGGTGTTTGCCGCTCTCGCCCCGGGTAGCCTTGAGGACGCCAAATCCAAGATGGCCCTTGCGTCCCTCCTGAAAATGATGCTGGCCGATCAGTACATTGACGAACGCGACGCCCGTTTCATCAACGACCGCGTGCACGCCAACATCCAACGCGACGGAACCTTCTCCGTGGTCCCGCAAATGAAAGGCGGGGTGACGTCGGTCCAACAGCTCCGGAGGATTGCCGACGTCGCGGAGAAACACAGTATTCCCATGATCAAGTTGACGGGCGGGCAACGAATCGACCTGCTGGGGGTGCCCAAGGAGGACCTGCCCCAGGTCTGGGCTGATCTGGACATGCCGTCCGGATACGCCTACGGCAAGAGCTTCAGGACCGTCAAGACCTGTGTTGGCAAGGACTACTGCCGGTTTGGAACTGGTGACTCAACCGGCTTGGGCATTGGATTGGAGTCCCGTTTCCAGGGAATCGAGGCACCGGCCAAGCTGAAACTTGCGGTCTCCGGCTGTCCGCGCAATTGTGCGGAGTCGCTGGTCAAGGACGTCGGCGTAGTGGCGGTGGAGGGTGGCCGATGGGAGATCTATGTGGGCGGAGCGGCCGGTGCCCACATCCGCAAGGGAGATCTGTTGGTCACTGTGGATACCCCCGAAGAAGTCACCCTCCTGGCGGGCCGGTTCATGCAGTACTACAGGGAGAACGCCAACTGGCTGGAACGGACCTACACCTTTGTGCCCAGGGTAGGCATAGAACACCTTCGGAGAGTCATTTTGGACGACTCGGAGGGTATCGCCGGCCGATTGGACGCGGCCATGCAAGCCTCGGTGGATGCCTATGCCGATCCTTGGAGCGAACGCGACAAACCACTCACACCCGGGCAGTTCCGGACCTCCCTGCCGTTGACCGTGCTGCCGCAGGTGCCTGTTCGATGAGCAACCTCTCAACGCCCGCAGTAGCAACGATCGTTCAGCGCGTCTTAGGGCCCGTAGACCAAATTCCGTTCGGGGAGGGCAGAGCCTTCGGAGTGGACGGCGAGCAGGTGGCAGTGTTCAGGCTACGGGACGGATCGTTGCGGGCAGTATCCGGTGTCTGCCCGCATAAGGGCGGCCCAATCGCCGACGGCACCATCGACCATAACGTGGTCATATGTCCCCTTCACCAGCACGCCTTCGAGCTGGAAACCGGGTGTTCCACTACAGGGGCCAAGCCCCTGCGGTCATACGAAGTTCTCGCAGATGAAGCCGGGAACATCGTGCTGACGCGGGCATGAGCAGCGAATATCAACGCGCGCCTGTTGCCTGGGTCACGGGCATTGGGGATCATCCCGTAAGATAGACGGGTTGCGCGAAGCTTCGGCGTTCTGCGTTCTTTGTCACACTTCGAGCTCTCGAATGAGGAAAAGCCCGAATTTTGTGTGCCAAAGCCGCCCGTGTTCCGGCACTGGCGTAACACCTACAGCAACACCCCAACCCACAAGGAACAGCTGTGCCGCAAAGTACTCCCACAGATCTCCAGAACCCGTCGGCTCCATCCACGGCCGTCGGTTCCAACCTCAGCGCCGAGGGATATCAGAAGACCCTGAGCCGCCGCCACGTCACCATGATCGCCATGGGTGGCGCCATCGGCGTCGGCCTTTTCATGGGCGCCGGTGGTCGTCTGGCCTCTACCGGCCCGGCCCTGATCTTCTCCTACGCCATTGCCGGCGTCATCGCTTACCTGCTGATGCGCGCTCTCGGCGAACTCATCATGTACCGCCAGACCTCCGGCTCGTTCGTGAGCTACGCCGGTGAAATGTTCGGCAAAAAGGGCGCATTCCTCTCCGGGTGGATGTACTTCATCAACTGGGCCATGACAGGCATCGCTGAGCTCATCGCGATCGGCCTGTACTTCCAGTTCTTCTTCCCAAACGTTCCCATTGAACTCTCAGCCATCGCAGCGTTGGTGCTGCTGGTGGCCGTGAACCTGTTCAGCGTCAAGGCGTTTGGCGAGTTCGAATTCTGGGCTTCCTGCCTCAAGGTCGCGGCCATTGTGATCTTCCTAGCCGTTGGCACGTTCATGGTTGTCACCAACGCCAAGGTAGGCGACGGCAACGCGTCTGTGGCCAACCTCTTCCATGACGAGGGCGGCATGTTCCCCAAGGGCGGCCTGGTGATGATCCTCGTCCTCAACGCCGTGATCTTCGCCTACAACGCCATTGAGCTCGTCGGTATTACTGCTGGTGAGATGAAGAACCCGGAACGCGAAGTTCCCAAGGCGATCCGCGCCGTCGTGGTCCGTATTGTGGTCTTCTACGTCGGTTCGGTGACGCTGCTTGCGATGCTGCTGCCGTCGGACCAGTACGTTGCCGGCACCTCGCCCTTCGTGACTGTGTTTGGCCAGATGGGCCTGGGCTGGATGGGCGACGTCATGAACATGATCGTCATCACCGCAGCGCTGTCGTCCTGCAACTCGGGCCTGTACTCGATCGGCCGCATCTTCCGCACCATGGCCAACAACGGCCACGCCCCGCAGTGGCTCACCAAGATGTCCACCCGCCACGTGCCGTACGCGGCCATCCTGGCGATCGGCGGCGTGTACCTCGTAGGTATCCTGCTCAACATCTGGCTGGGTGGCTCGCACGCGTTCGACCTCGCGCTGAACACCGCCTCCATCGGTGTGATCTTCACGTGGGGTTCAATCTTCGCGAGCCAGATCGCCCTCCGGAAAAAGCGCGGCAACGTCTCGAGCCTGCCGATGCCAGGTTCGCCGTGGACCAGCTGGGTGGGTCTCATCGCCCTGCTGGCCATCACCGTGCTGATCGGCTTCGATTCCATAACCGACAAGGAAACCGGCGAGGTCTTCCTGCTGGGCCTGTGGACCCTCGCGACCATTCCGTTCTTCGCGCTGGTGCTGTGGCTCGGGTGGCAGAAGGTCAAGAACAACCAACCCAAGAGCGAGTTGTTCAGCTAAGGCTCACGCTTCAAACGCTTCAAACGCCCGACGGCGCGTGCCTCCTTTCAGGGGCACGCGCCGTTTGCGTTGTGGGGCCTGCTTTGCGCCTTTTGCGAGGGGTGAGTCCTGCTGAGTGGGCCTCGCAACGCGCACCCTCTCCCGTTGTGGTGCCTGCTTTGCGCCTTATTCAAGGGGTGAGTCGTGCTGAGTGGGCCTCGCAACGAGCGCCCTTGGCGTTGTGGGGCCTGCTTTGCGCCTTTTGCGAGGGGTGAGTCGTGCTGAGTGGGCCTCGCAACGCGCACCTCTGGCGTTGTGGGGCCTGCTTTGCGCCTTTTGCGAGGGGTGAGTCCTGCTGAGTGGGCCTCGCAACGCGCACCTCTGGCGTTGTGGGGCCTGGTTTGCGCCTTTTGCGAGGGGTGAGTCGTGCTGAGTGGGCCTCGCAACGAGCGAGTCAGTTTGGAGTGTCGGGGGTCGGGTCTAGGCTCGATGTATGGAACACACCACCACCCTGACGCAGCACGTCAATGCAAGCCCGGAGAAAGTTTGGGCCGTTATCTCGGACATTCCCGGCTCGGCCGGCACGCTCTCCGGCATCGATTCAGTCCAGATGCTCAGTGAGGGCCCTTATGGTGAGGGAACCCGCTGGAAAGAGACCCGGACCATGATGGGTAAGCAGGAGACTGTTGAGCTGTGGGTTTCCGAGACTGACCCTCCACGCAGCACCACGGTCAAAGCGCTCCAGGGTGGCGCCGACTACACCACCCGCTTCACCTTGGACGAGCGCGACGGCGGCACGGACCTGACGCTGAAGTTCGGCGCAGAGATGGTCAACCCTTCGCTCATCAGCAAGGTTGGTATGGCCCTGTTCGGGAAGATCGGGATGACCATGACCCGCAAGGCCCTCAGCAAGGACCTTGCTGAGATCGCGGCCAAAGCGGAATCGCTCTGATGGCGGCAGCGAAGGTTGCAGCGCCCAAGATCTCGCCTGTGCGGTTGGACGAATTGCGTGACGACGACGCCCCGGACTTCCAGCGTGGCGAACGGTACGACGGCGTCCGGCTCACCCGGGTTTCTGCCGACGGAGAGGAACTGAGCGGCGCGGACTTCATTGAATGTGAGCTGAACGGTGTCTCCTTCAATGAGGCGCAGCTGCGGGGCGCAACGTTCCGCGAGTGCATCTTTTCCGAGCCGTGTGCCCCGGTCTTCATGGCTGCCCGAACTTCCTGGCAGGACGTGGAGATCACCAATCCGCGGTGGGGGTCAGCCGAACTTTATGAGGGGAACTGGCGCTCCGTCCGCGTCGATGGCGGCAAGTTGGACTATGTGAACTTGCGCGGCTCCAAGCTCATGGATATTCAGATCTCCGACTGCATCATCAACGAGCTTGACCTCGGGGGCTGCACGGGAACGCGGTTGGCATTGAAGAACTGCACCATTGGCACGCTGGATGTTTCGGGCGCCAAACTGAAGGACGTGGATCTGCGCACCTCGGAGTTCCGGGGAATCAATGGTCTGGCAGGGCTTGCTGGAGTGGTGATCGATGACTATCAGCTGAGCCTCATGGCGCCGCTACTGGCTGGCCACTTGGGAATCCGCGTGGTCTGATCGCCCCGCGGACCCGTCACCAGCTGGTCCGTAACTGAGGGCTTAGCTGTTGACCGGCCCGCTGGGCCGTGTAACCTTTATAGAACGAACGGTCGGTATATTATTCCTGGCCGGTCCCTTTCACTTCGCGAAGGATGTTCTCATGGTCGAGGCTTTTCTTGTTGGCGGCGCACGTACGCCTGTGGGTCGCTACGGTGGGGCACTGTCCTCCGTCCGCCCGGACGATCTTGCAGCATTGGTGGTCCGGGAAGCAGTGGCGCGTGCCGGCGTCGACCCTGACGCCATAGATGAGGTAATTCTCGGCAATGCCAACGGCGCGGGCGAGGAAAACCGGAACGTGGCCCGCATGGCCACCCTCTTGGCCGGACTTCCCCTCCACATCCCAGGCATCACAGTGAACCGCCTGTGTGCATCGGGCCTCAGCGCCATCATCATGGCCAGCCAGATGATCAAGTCAGGAGCCGCGGACATCGTGGTGGCCGGTGGCGTAGAGTCCATGAGCCGGGCAGCTTGGGTGCAGGAGAAGCCGACCACGGCGTTCGCCAAGCCCGGTCAAATTTTCGATACGTCCATCGGCTGGCGCTTCGCCAATCCGCTCTTCACCAAGGGCGAGCTTTCCCGCGACGGGAAAATGACCTACTCCATGCCTGAAACGGCGGAGGAAGTGGGTCGCGTGGACAACATCTCCCGCGAGGATGCTGACGCCTTTGCTGTCCGCTCACACGAGCTTGCGCTGGCCGCCATCGCCGGTGGCCGGTTCAAGGATGAGATTGTCCCCGTCACGGTGAAGACCCGAAAGTCGGAGACCGTGGTGGACACTGATGAAGGCCCTCGCGAAGGCACCACGATGGATGTTTTGGCCGGATTGCGGCCCGTCGTCCCTGGAGGATCCATGGTGACCGCCGGCAACTCATCCACGCTCAACGACGGCGCCTCAGCCATCATCGTTGCTTCTGAGGCCGCCATCAAGAAGTTTGGCCTGACGCCCCGCGCCCGTATCATCGACGGCGCCTCGGCAGGATGTGAACCCGAAATTATGGGCATCGGCCCGGTCCCTGCCACGCAGAAGGTCCTGGCACGCGCTGGCCTCACCGCGGATCAGCTGGGCGCCGTGGAACTTAACGAAGCGTTCGCCACCCAATCGTTGGCGAGCATGCGGCGCCTCGGACTAAACCCGGACATCGTAAACAACGACGGCGGCGCCATCAGTTTGGGGCACCCGCTGGGTTCCAGCGGCTCACGCATAGCAATCACGCTGCTGGGGCGCATGGAACGCGAACTCGCCTCATCTTCCGGGCCCAAGCTCGGCTTGGCCACCATGTGCATCGGTGTCGGCCAGGGCACCGCGATGCTGCTGGAAGGCGTGTAATGGCACTGGATGCGAAAGATTTCACCACCCTTCTCATCGAGGAACGTGAAGACCGCCTCACTGTTCTGCTGAACCGTCCAGAGGTCCGTAATGCGATTGACCAGACGATGGTGGACGAGCTTCACCTTGTCTGCGCTGAACTTGAGCGGAACCCGAAGGTGCTGATCATTGCAGGTACCGAGGGCGTTTTCGCCTCCGGTGCTGACATTGGACAGTTGCGCGAACGCCGCCGGGACGACGCCCTGCAGGGGATCAACTCCACGATCTTTGTCCGCATCGCCAAATTGCCCATGCCGGTTATAGCGGCCTTGGACGGGTACTGCCTTGGAGGGGGAGCCGAGCTCGCATACGCCGCCGACTTCCGCATCGGTACTCCGAGCGTCCGTATCGGCAACCCGGAGACTGGGCTGGGGATCCTGGCCGCAGCTGGAGCCAGCTGGCGGCTCAAGGAGTTGGTGGGGGAGCCGAAGGCCAAGGAGATTCTCCTGGCCGGTGCCGTGCTCCGCGCGGAAGAAGCCCTGCGTATAAGCCTGATTACGGAGATCCACGAAGCACCTGAGTTGATGGATGCAGCGCACAAACTGGCCGACAGGATTGGACGCCAGGATCCCTTGGCCGTGCGTATCACCAAGTCGGTGTTCCACGCCCCGGCTGAAGCGCACCCGCTGATCGACACACTCGCCCAGGGGATCCTTTTCGAGTCCCAGGCCAAGTTTGATCGCATGCAAGCGTTCTTGGACAAGAAATCAGCGAAGGCTTCGCAAGACACTGCCGCGAGCGACGCTGCCGCGCCCGACGCCGAGCTGCCCGCCACTGCCGCGCAAGACACTGCCACTCCGACGCAAGACAGGATCCAGAAATGACTGAAGCTCCCGCCATCCCGCACGTCGTTGGAGTCCTCGGTGGTGGGCGAATGGGCGCTGGCATCGCACATGCGTTTCTTACTAAGGGCGCAACCGTGATCGTAGTAGAACGCGATCACGAGGCAGCAGCCGGAGCCCAAGGGCGGGTTGCTGATGCTGTAGCCAAGTCCGCCGCCCGCGGCACTTTGAGCGAAACCCCTGAAGGGGCAATGTCCCGCTTCAGCACCTCCACGGACTACGACTCGTTCATTCACTGCGGCCTCGTTGTGGAGGCAGTGCCTGAGGACTACGACCTCAAAGTCACAGCCCTGAAGGCTGTGGAGGACCACTTGTCCGCCGATGCTTACCTGGCGTCGAACACGTCCTCGCTGTCGGTCACGGGGCTTGCCAACGAACTTCGCCGCCCCGCCAACTTCGTCGGCCTGCACTTCTTCAACCCGGTGCCCGCATCAACCCTCATTGAGGTGGTGCTGGCCAAGGAAACGTCGCCCGAACTCGCTGTTGCGGCAAAGAACTGGACTGAGGCACTCGGCAAGACCGCCGTCGTCGTCAATGACGCTCCCGGCTTTGCGTCCTCAAGGCTCGGCGTGGCCATTGCACTTGAAGCGATGCGCATGGTGGAAGAGGGAGTGGCGTCGGCGGAAGACATCGATGCTGCCATGGTCCTCGGCTACAAGCACCCCACAGGCCCGCTAAAGACCACCGACATTGTTGGCTTGGATGTCCGGTTGGGCATCGCGGAATACCTTCACTCCACGCTGGGCGACCGTTTCGCTCCGCCGCAGATCCTGCGGGATAAAGTGGCGCGCGGCGAGCTGGGACGCAAGACGGGCAAAGGTTTCTTCGACTGGAACGACTGAAGCCCGGAGGCGGTTAGGCTAACCGGGTGACTTCTATCGAACCCATCACCCTGACCGGAAAATTCGTGACGCTGGAACCGTTGAGCCAGGAACACCACGACGGCCTGGTGGATGCAGCCCGCGACGGCGATCTCTGGAAGCTTTGGTACACCTCCGTCCCAACGCCTGAGGGCATGGCCGCTGAAGTCGATCGTCGCTTGGCCTTGCAGGCCCAAGGCTCCATGGTGCCCTTTGCTACGCGATCCAATGCAACCGGCAAGCTGATCGGTATGACAACGTACATGAATATCGACGCCGCCACGCCACGCTTGGAGATCGGATCAACCTGGAACGCTGCGTCGGCGCATGGCACCGGGACCAACCCCGATTCGAAGCTGCTGCTCCTGCGGCACGCCTTCGAAACGCTGGGCTGCCCCGCCGTGGAGTTTCGTACGCACTGGATGAATCAGCAGTCCCGCGAGGCTATCGCCCGGCTCGGCGCCAAGCAGGACGGCGTGCTTCGAAACCACTCCCGCAGCGAGGATGGCGCCCTCCGCGACACCGTGGTGTTCTCCATCCTTGAACACGAATGGCCCGCGGTCCGGAACGGACTGGAGTTTCGGCTGGCGAAGTACGGCGCTTAGCGCTGTCGAGGTCTTCCCCCGGCACGCGCCTGGGCGTAATCTGGCCAACACATTGCCCCGTACGCGGCCGACGGGTGGGCGAGCCGCGAAGTGACCCCTTTGATGGGTCACCGGAGCCCCAAAGAGCAGTATGAAGGGGAAGCATCATGGCAACTCATCGAGCACGACGCCGGAACTTGGCTTTTGCAGGGGGGACTCGCCGCCCTGGCACTCACGCTAGGATTTACGGCCAGTCCGGCCGCCGCGGCGCCGCCGCCACCAGTGACGTATGTGGCACTCGGTGATTCGTACACGGCGGGGACCGGTGCGGGGGCTTTGAGCAGGCCGCCTGTTGCTTGTTGGCAAAGCCCAGGTGGTTACGTCGACCTTGCGGACGCTTCGCCGAAAGTCACCCTGGTGGCTAACTTGGCATGTCACGGAGCCGTGTTGTTCCCTGTGCCACCCTTCTATGATGGCGTGACGCCAACTGTCGCCGAACAGATCCTCGCGGGCCAGCAGGCCTTGGCGGATGCTGATCTGGTCAGCATCACCGCTGGTGCCGTGGATGCCGGAAGCGGGCTTGCTTTGCAGGCGTGCGCTACTCCAAACACCCAGCTTTGTGCGGACACGGTTACCGCGATCATTCAGAACCTGCAGACTGGAACTCTGCAAACCGCCATGGCCACCACATACCAAGCCATCCAGATGAGTGCACCGGATGCTGTCATCGCTGTTTTTGGTTATCCACGACTGTTTGATCCGTCCCAAGGCGACATTGTGATCAATGGGATCACAAACGTTCCCGTCCAGAACCAAATACTCGTGAATCAAGCCATTGATGCCCTTAATGCAACCATCGCAGCAGCGGTCGAAAGCAGCGGGACCAACGCTGTGTTTATCGATGTGACCAAACGGTTCCTCGGGCATGCGGTGAACTCGGATAATCCGTGGATCGTGCTCGACCTGACCCAGCCGCTTCTGGACGCGAACTTCCATCCAAACGATGCCGGACACCAGGCCTACGCGTCGGTCCTGCTGTCCACCATCAAACCCTCGCAACTCGCTAGGCGTTAGACCACTCGATCGTTGTTGACCCGCTGTTCCGTTGTTGGCCAACAACGGAACAGCGGGTCAACAACGTTCATTCACTCCCGCTGCGAGGTCACAGCCGAATTCCTTCCCCCGCAAGGGCACTCCGCACTGAGGTCCAGGACTTCAGAACCTCCAGCACTGCGGGGTTTCGTTCGGCCAGGATGGCTTGTTGGTATGAGTCCTCAAGCAGCGAATCCACGGAAACCCGGGCGCCTGTGGAAGCGCTGAGGATGGCCGCCTCCACCATGGCCAGGCTCATGATGTTCTGGTGAACCCGTCCCATTGGTGTGCTTCCCGTGCGCACAGCGGCCACGAAGTCCCGCAAGGACCCGGCGATTTCCTGGCCCGGATCCTCAGAATAAGGGTCCTCGGAGCCCGCGGCATCACCGGAAACGGGAACGGAGGAGGCCGGTTCGTTGTCGCCGTCCCACAGGACAGTGCCATGCTCACCACTGATCCGCCACGACGCATTCCAGGAGGTCTCCTGGCCCGGGCTGCACCAGCTACCGGTGAACACAAAGCGCTCGCCGCCGGTCATCTCGAAGATGGCCGTGGAACCGGCATCTCCGCGATACCAGCTCCAGGACGGGTTGTATTCCTCGCAGAATACAGACACCGGATCGGCGTCGAGCAGGAAGCGGGCCATGTCGAACTGGTGGATGGCCATATCCAGCAGGAGCGGGTGGTCCATGGCATCCCGGAAACCGCCAAAGTGCGGGGCCTTGAAGAACTCGGCTGAGACGATGCCAACGGAACCCAGGGTCGAAGACAAGCGCTTGGCCGAGAACAGCTGTCGGTTGTATCGCCGGGACTGACTGACCATGAACAGCTGGCCGTAGAGCTCGGCCGCTGCCGCCAAGGACAGGCCTTGCGCCACAGTCGAAGCTACTGGTTTCTCGCCGAGGACCGGCAAGCCCGCGGCAAGTGCTTCGGTGGTCACCGGATGATGCGCGGCAGGGACAGTGACGTTGATGACTGCCTGGGCTTCGACGTCGGACGCCAACTGGGCGGTGCCGGCACCGACCGGCAGATCGGGACGGCCCAAAGACGCCGCCGCTTCAGCGGCAGCCGCAAGGTCAAGGTCAACAATGCCCACCAGCTCAACCAGCGGTGACGATTCCACCGTTCGAAGCCACGCGCGGCCCATGCCGCCGGCGCCTACAACGACGACGCGGAGGGGAGTGCCGTCGTCGGGAATGGTAGCGAAGGGAGTGCTCACGCGTTGGCTCCTTGGTAGCTCTTGCCGTTGAAGAAGTCGTTGGTTTCGTAGCGAAGCAGCTCCGGAACAGCGCGTGCGGGGCGGTCAGTGACGGCCCATTCCACGGCGTTGGCGATCACGCGTCGGACGTCCTTGTGGTGGTAGACGGGGTAATCCTGGTCGCCGGGGCTGAAGAAGAAGATTTTGCCGTGGCCGCGGCGGAACGTGCAGCCCGAACGGAAGACTTCGCCGCCGCTGAACGAGCTGATGAACACCAGTTCTTCGGGCGTGGGGATGTCGAAGAACTCGCCGTACATTTCCTGCTGAGGAATCTCGATCGGGTGCGGGATGCCCTTGGCGATGGGGTGCGTGGGGTCCACGGTCCACACGAGTTCGCGGTCCTGTTCGGATCGCCAACGCAGCGTGCACGAGGTTCCCATGAGCTTGGTAAAGATCTTGGACCAGTGCCCGGAGTGCAATACGATCAAGCCCATTCCGGCCAGGACGTGCCGGTGGACGCGTTCCACGATCTCGTCCTCAACATCTGCATGGGACATGTGCCCCCACCAAGTCAGGACATCTGTGTTGGCGAGGACTTCTTCGCTGAGGCCGTGCTGGGGTTCGTCCAGCGTTGCGGTCCGGACCTCGACGGCGGTACCCAGGTTCTCTTCGATGCCCGCCTTGACGGCGCCGTGCATACCGTCCGGGTAGATGCGGGCCACCAGTTCGTCGCGCTTCTCGTGGCGGTTTTCGGACCAGACGGTCACGCGGATGGGCTTGCTCTCAGTCATTGTTTCTCCTTGAAAGTGTGGAAAGCGGTCTACTTGACCGCACCGCCGGTGGTGCCGGCGGCGATGTATTTTTGGGCCGCGACCAGCAGGACGATGGCCGGGATGGAAGCGAGTACCGCCGTCGCCATGACTGAACTCCAGTCATTCACGTAGGCGCCGATGTATTGGAAGATGCCCAGGGTGACGGGACGGACTGCTTCAGTGGTGGTGAGGGTCAGTGCGAAGAGGAAGTCGCTCCACGCGAACAGGAACGTGAACAGCCCTGCGGTGATCAGTGAATTACGGCTGAGTGGGAGCACAATCGACCAGAACGCCCGGAGGTGCCCGGCACCGTCCACCCGCGCGGCCTCGATCACTGAGGCCGGCATACCGTTCATGAAGGCCCGGATGATGAGGATCGCGAACGGGATGCCGTGGGCCGAATCAGCCAGGATCAGGCCCGGGATGGAGTTAAGCAGGCCGAGATCGTTGTACGCGGTGTACAGAGCGTTGGCCACCACGATTCCCGGGATCATTTGGCTGATAAGGATCGCGAACAGCACCCCGCCTGCGCCGCGGACCTTGAAGTAGGCCAGGGCATAGGCGGCCGGCGCGGCAATCGCCAGGCTCAGCGCTACGCTGCCCAGCGAAATGATGAGGCTGGTTCCCAGGTTCCCTGCTTGCTCGTTGATGGCTGTGGCATAGCCGGTGAAGTCGGGCTTCACCGGGAACCACGAGGTTTCCAAGGTGGTGCCGTTGGGTTGCAGGGAGGCGTTGACCATCCAATAGACCGGGAACAGCATGACGGCCAAGAAGAAGATGGCCAGTGCCGTGTAGCCCCAGTTCTTGCGTCCCGTTGTTTTTGGGCGGCTGTTCAGGCGGGTGGGGTTTCTCAGTATGGTTGTCATGCTGTCCTCACTCGTCCACTGCGCGTCGGCTGGCCCGCAAGTACAGGACTGCGAAGACCAAGGAGATGATCACCAGCACGTTGCCCAGGGCCGCACCTTCACCGAACTTGAATTCGTGGAAGGACAGGTTGTAGGACTGCGTCGCGATGGTTTGGGTGGAATTGGCGGGTCCGCCGTTGGTGAGGCCCAGGATGATGTCCAACACCTTGAGCGTGTAGACGACGCCGAGCACCAGGACTACGCTCACCACTGGCCGCAGCATGGGCCAGGTGATGTGCCGGAAGGCCTTCCAGCCGGTGGCACCGTCCAGTGATCCGGCCTCGTACAGTTCGTCCGGAATTTCCTGCAGGCCGCCGTAGAGGATGGTGAGGTTGAACGGGATGCCAATCCAAATGTTCACCCCCACCACGGCAATGAGAGCCAGCGAGGTGCTGGTGAGCCACGGAATACCGGTATCGATGATGCCGAGGTCACCCAGGAAACGGTTCAGCGCGCCGCTGTCCTTATCCAGGATCCAGCGCCACACGGCACTCGAGACGATCAGGGGAAGGAGCCAAGGAAGCAGGAGCAGCGACCGCAGAATCCCGTTGAGCGGGAACTTGCGCTGGAAGAAGATGGCCAGCGCAAGCCCGATCACGAACTGCCCAACAATGGAGCCCATGGTGAACAAAACGGTGTTCAGCAGTGAGGTCGAGAATAACGACGACGACAATACAGTCACGTAGTTGGTGAACCCCACCCAAGGGGCTTCTCCGGTGAAGAACGTGGAAGTGGTGTACTCCTGGAAGCTCATGACCACGTTCTTGACTACCGGATAACCGAAGAACAACGTCATGTAGACCACTGCGGGGACCAGGAAGAGCCACTGGAAGATGCGCTCGCGGCGCTGGCGGGTGCGGCGCCTGGGTGCAGGCGTTTCGGTTCCGGGGCCGTGACTCTTCACGGCCCCGCCGGCAGCTTGCCCCTTCGAATGAGGTAGGTCGGTTGTTAAGGACATGGCGGGCTGCCTACTGACCCTGGGCTTGCTTGAGCGCGTCCGCCGGTGAAGCGTTACCCGTCAGTGAAGTCTGAATTGCGGTGTAGATCTTGGTTGCCTGAGCGGGCCATTCCTCGCCGAGTTGGCCGGTGCGTGCCCGGGCTGTTTTGATCAGCTCGGTGAAGGTGGCGAGCTTGGGGTTGTCGCTGGCGAACTTGTCCGAGAGGGTGGTTTTGGACGGGATGGTGTTGCGGGCGGTAGCCATGGCTAGTTGGTTCTCGTCGCTGTTCAAGCAGGCCACCATCTCTGCCGCCTTCGCTTGCCGGGCCTTGTTGCCGGTCTGCGGGACGGTCCATACCTCGCCGCCGAGCGGAGCCACGGACGTCTGCCCGGCTTCACGCACAGGGATCTTCACTACGCCGTACTGAAGCGTGGGCTGCTTGTCCAAGGCCGGGATCTGCCACGGCCCGTTGACCATCATGGCGGCCTTGCCTGTCAGGAATTGGTCTTTGACATCAGCCTGGGTCCAGTTGAGCGCCGAGGAAGAAACCGAACCGCTCTTGACCAGGTCGGTCCACAGCTGCAGGGCCTGCTCGGTCTCTTTGGTGTCGATCTTCTTCTCATCGCCACCGTTGGACCACATGACAGGAAGGAACTGCCATGTGCCCTCGTAGGTGGGGTTGGCATTGAATGCCAGTCCGTACTGGTCACCGGCAGTGAGCTTCGCGGAGGCCGCCTTGAGTTCCTCCCACGTTGTGGGCGGGGTGACGCCGGCCTTGGCCAGGATGTCCTTGTTGTAGAACAGTGCGATGGTGTTCACCGTGGGTGCCAGGCCGTAGACCTTGTCTTTGTAGGTGCCGGCGCTCAGCACGCCTTCAGCGAAGTTCTCAGTGCTGACTTTGAAATCGGCAAGGGGAGCCAGGGCGCCGGTGGCCGCGATTTGCTGGAGGTCCGGGTTGTCCAACATGAGGACGTCGGGGAGTGTCTTGGAGGAGGACTGTTGAAGAACCTTGGAAATGAGCGACTTTCCGGGGACAGTTTCCCGCTTGACCGTTACGCCCAGCTGGGTACCGCACTTGGTCAGGGCATCACCGATGAACGACTTGTCCGGCTCGTTGTTGTAGTAGTCCATCACGGAGAGTTCCGTGACGGCCTCGGAGGGCGACGCGGCGGTGGAGGAGCCGCAGCCGGAAATGGCCAACGGCAGGCCGACCAGGGCGGCCACTGCCAATGCGAGTGGTCGGGATGTCCTTTGTGCTGACTTCATTGTCTGTTCCTTTTTCTGGGGATCGATTTATCGATGCGTATCGACGATGCGTATCGATGAGTTCGGAAAGGGAGGTGGATCAGGTGCTTACAGAGGGGGACTTAGCTGCCGTGGGGTGGGCGGAGCGTGCTTGAACGGTGCGTGATGACCGTGGGTACCAGTTCCAGGGATTCGCGTGGTCCTTGGTTCTCGGCTTCGAGGAGGTCGCAGATAATCTTCACCGCACGGCGTGACACTTCAGCCGGGCGGAGGTCGATGGTGGAAAGCGGAATGGGCTGGAGTTCAGCGAGCGTGGGCGAGGCGCTGCCAATGACGGAGACGTCCACCCCTGGAGTCAGGCCGCGGCTGTTCAGCACCCGGCGGAGTACGTCCTGAACAGTCCCGTCCGGTGCGATGAAAGCCGGAACTCCAGTGGTTTCAGCCAAGGCCTTGTCAACGGACGCGGCGATGACATCGCGGTCGGTGCCGCCCGGAAGGTGCAGTACGCGGACGCCGGAATCCTGGGCCGCCTTGTCGGTGCCGGACATGAAGCGCTCTACATAATTCACGTGACGCTCCACCACCTCCGGCTGCCAACCGATCACCGAGATGACACTATGGCCGGCAGCCGCCAGATCTTGGACGCATTGCTCCCCGGCCATTTCAAAGTCCGCATCGATGCAGACCAAGCCGGAGGGGTCGTGCGGGATTCCAATCAGCACCACAGGTACGTTAAGGCTGCGAACCACGGGGAGGCGTTCGTCATCCCCTTCAACCTGCATGAGGATCAGGCCATCGCAAATCTGCTGGCCCACCACGCGCTTCAAACCTGGTGCACCTTCGTCCTCTGTGACCAGGAGAATGTCGTGATCATAAATTCTGGCGGTGTTGGCTATGACGGAGACGAACTCCATGATCGAGGCCATGTGCAGTTCAGGTATGAAGGGGATCACCAGGCCGATGACCCTGGTCTTGCGGCTGGCAAGGGCTCGAGCGCCGGCATTGGGTTGATAGGTCAACTGCTGAATAGCGTCTTCAACCTTTTTGCGGGTCTTCTCGGAGATCGGCCGCTTGCCACTCAAAACATAGGAGACCGTGCTTTGAGCTACTCCGGCGGCTTGGGCGACGTCCTTGCTGGTGGGCATGGCCTGACCTCCTTGTGCTCTCTGCTGAACAGTTCCTGTGGCTTGTCGATACGTATCGTCGATGCGCATCGAGAATGAGTATGACATGGGTCACTCTGCCAGCGCAAGACCTCCTTTCCAAACTTTGTGCTTAGCTGGCTCCTATGGACAGGACGACTTCAGCACACCAGGGCGTCCACTGGGATGGCGCAGTCAACGCGTGGCGGATTGCCGGCGACGTGTTCCGGATGGGGCGCCACGAATGGATCACGGAAGCCGGGTGGCAGCAGATGTACGACGACGGCGTCCGCACCGTGATCGATCTCCGCGCCTCGCGTGAGCGGCGGCAACGCGACACCGATCCCGAGGTGCCGGACAACGTGAAGGCCCGCATCGACGTCGTGCATTGCCCAACGGAAGATCCGGACCATAGGAACTTCAGCGAGCTTTTCGGCCCGTACCTGAAGGATCCCGCGCAGTACGGCGATTACCTTGAGCTGTTCGCTGACAAGATCGCGGCGGTTTTCAAAGCCATTGCGGCGTCGCCCGGCAAAGTGGTGGTTCACTGTTCTGCGGGAAGGGACCGTAGCGGCGTGATCGCTTTGATCCTGCAGCGATTGGCGGGTATTGGTGATGAGGAGATCGTGCGCGGATACGAACTCGCAGCGCGGGGGATCAACGAGCGGCATCGCACCCACGGGGCACCGCACGCACACGATCCTTACCTGTCCGAGGCTGCTCTGGAAGCGATGCTGACCGAGCGGCGGGCGAGCCTGCGCGCTTTCCTTATGTCGTTGGATGCGCCCGGGTTCCTGGCAGAGAGCGGCGTTTCCGGTCCGGAGTTGGCCGCCGTCCGGGCCAAGCTCGGAGTAGCCGGCGCTGCTAAAATGCAGAGTTGACTAATCTCCCACATGGATGGATCCGCATGACTTCCGGCGCCCGCGTCACCATCGTGACCCGAACCAAGAACCGATCCATCTTCCTGGCACGGGCTTTGGATGACATCTTCGCCCAAACCTTCCAGGACTTCGAGCTGGTGATAGTCAACGACGGCGGGAACCCGGCCGACGTCGACCACCTCACCTCCCAGCGGTCGGAAGCGGAACGGTCGCGTATCACCACCATTCACCATGCTGAGTCAGCTGGCATGGAGGCGGCATCGAATGCTGGCCTCAAGGTCGGTTCCGGCGAGTTCGTGGTGATTCATGACGACGACGACTTCTGGGCCCCCGAGTTCCTTGCCCGCACGGTGGCCTACCTTGACGATCCCGCGCATGCTGCTGAAGGCGGTGTGATGGTGCGGACCGAGATCGTCATCGAGGAGCTTGTGGAGGACAGGATCGAGCCCATCCGCCGTGAGATCTTCTGGGCCGACATGCGGCAGATAACACTGGCAGACATGCTCAAGATCAACCGCGCGGTCCCCATTTCCTTCCTGTACCGACGCAATCTTCACGACCATGTGGGCTACTACAACGAGAACCTGCCGGTGGTGGGGGACTGGGAATTCCACCTCCGCGTCCTGAGCCACTCGCGCGTTGGATTCCTCGACGGCGAACCTCTCGCCTTTTGGTCGCAGCGGCCGGAATCCG
>NZ_JAPSHI010000037.1:0-25624 GCF_031180005.1 Paenarthrobacter sp.
CCCGGAGACGCGGTATCGAACGTGGTCATCGTCCGTCCCGGCACCACGGACGGGAAGATCAACGTCAAGAACTGTAGCCAAGTCCAAAGGGCGGCTCCGAGGGAAACAACCCAAGCTCTCTCGAAAGCCCAGGAAACCCACCTCGTCAGGCTGCATCGGGATGGGGCGCACACCACCACCGAAATCGCAGAACTCTTCGGCGTCGCCCGTTCCACCGTCTACCGGGCCATTCAACGCGCCGCTTCATCCTCGTGACTTTGCGGCCAGTGAGCCGGCGCATCGTGCCCCCGCCACACGCCCCTTAGCGCTCTACTGCAGCCGACTCCCGAACAAAGAGACGCATTGTGCATAGGACTTCGGACACCGGTGTGCCCATAGTCGACTGCACTACTCCCATAACCACGGTGATTTCAGTGCAGTCAGCTTCTGAAAATGACAATTTCACGGATCAGGACCTTACGGGACAGAGCCAGTAAGACGTCTCGTATCCCAAGGTCGAGACGTAAGCTACCGCCAGATCTCATTGGCTGGTTAGACCCGGGCGGTGAAAGCTGCCGCAATTTTGGCGTTTCCTCGCCACTGCTTCAGGGCGCTCCTGTCATTGCGGGGGGTGCATGAGTCGAAAGTCATTTCCATCCAACTCTTCATTGTCACGGGTTCTCTGCCGGAGGAGACTTGAGACGACGGCATCCCATCTTGGACCGCCTGCGAGGCCACCCGGCTGCGGGGCCTCACAGCAGCTTGTAGTGGCTTGGTTGATCAATGAGTTCTACGACACCCATAGAAAATGCCGCTCAGCGGTCGCGCCATCTCTTGCCCTTGGTGACTATCGCACTGATTGGATGTCTCGGTGGGTGCGAGTATGAGTCTTACGACGCCTCCCTGCCGTCTGCCAGTTCTCCGATGACGGAGGTTCGCACGGTCCCACCGCTGCCTGAGAGTCGCGACCCTCGCACGGTCCCGCCGCTGCCGAAGAGTGGCGATATCGACGCCGACACATATCTAGTCCCCGTCGACGGCTACAAGGAGCCTTTCCAGATCACCGTTCCAAGCGGCTGGTCTGCTCTCGACGGCAACAGCCTGGGCAAGGATGACCCGGATCACCCGGCTGAATGGGCCGTCTACCTGACCCTTGGGTCCGCGTTCTATGTGTCGATGGACGCATGCAACTGGAGGGGGGCCCTTGCCGATGTCGGTCCTGCGGTCGAGGCCTTCACTAGGGCTATGGCGGCGCAGTCGCCAACGGCAAGCACTCCTCCTGTCAAGGTCATGGTGGGCGATCACCCCGGCTTCGAGTTCGACCACTCCGTCGAGGGCGACGTGGACATCACAGCCTGCGACAGCGGCAAGTTCTGCATCCACTCAGAAATGATGTACCACTGCACACACTGGTACTCGACTCAGAATGAACACGAGACCTACCGGGTGGTCGACTTGGAGGGCCGGCGGGCTGTCGTTGCGGTGCGCTATATCGACGAATCGATCAATCCGGAGCTGATGAGAGAGGCGCGCGCCGTTTTCGACTCGATCGTGTTAGGGTCCTTCAAGTGACCAGGTGATCCGATAGGCCAGCGGTCTCCGACTCCTTCTCTGAACTCACCGGGGTGTCTCAAAGCCTCTGATTCTCGAAAAGCTGGGTTTCGAGGCGAGTTCGAGCCGGCGCCGAAGGAGGATGCCTGCTGGCCCGCACTAGCCCTGGGAGAATGATTCGAGGGCGACAAGGAGCGGCGCAAGAACAGCGCCATTTATCGCCAACATTCACAACCCACTTTAGAACCACTTTCCGCCAGGTTTCGGCGGCAGTACCAGCATGCCGTCAGAAACGGTCGTTTTTGACTGCCCGGGATCCCGAGGAAGCTCCAAGGCGACGTGATGCTGTCGAGCTGGATCCAAGGAGGGGCGATGACCTCCGTTGCATCGCGCGCCGGGACGAACTGTTTGGGATTCTGCCACGTTTCACATTCGCTCTCCTGATGCTGTTTGCGTCAGGTTCATCTTTGCGGAGTTCATTCCAGGGAGTGGGATTAAGCCAGCAATAGACAGCGTCTTTGAGGATGGAAAGCATTGGGACGATCTGGCTGACCGCAAGGACCGCGGTAATCTGATCCAGCGTCGCGGCGTTGTGGTTATAGCGAAATATATCGGCGGCTTCGGAGCACTCAGCGAAGTAGGCTGCCGCCGGGGCGTTGGCGCACGTCTTTGCCCAGATCCAGTCTGGTCCGTAGAGCGCGTGGGCCATTTCCGCCAAGGCCAACAACGAGAGGGCTATGACCAGCGCGACTCCGTAGTCGCTTCGCTGTTTCAGGTCACCGTGTATCAGAATGGCCCATGAACCAGCGAGCACGGCGACCGCAACCGCAGCAGCAATGAGAAGTTTGAGGTAACTGTCACCAAATTGGAGCGACGGGAAAAGGCCGACGGCCGGGACCGCCACAACAGCTAATGCGATGAATGTACCAACGACCCGGATCACCCAAGTCCGTTGTCGATGGAGCCAGCCCCCCCCTCCGGCCGGCAGTGAACAAATTTGATGACGGCCGAGCTCTCAAGATTCATCTACTTTCTTCACTGTCATTCAGCAATAACAGTAGCTACGAAGCGTGCTGTCTTCCCGGGAACACTTTATCCAAAGCCAAAACACGTCTCAGGAGGTCAATTCAAGCCGTGGGTGGCGGCATACCTGGCGGAGGGGCGACTGTACCTCTTTGGCCTCCGCAAGGATGATTGCTCACGGCCGACAGATCGAAGCGGAAAGGCTCGCAAGATCTCCGCAAAACGTACATGACTTCTGCCCTGAAAAGCCCAACGACTATGGAGCTTGAGACACTCCATAGTCGGACGACTTAACAAGACAACGAAAGACCTGAAACCTTCGCATGAAACAGGGTCCCGATCCCCGCCATGTCGGTGTCTCAAAAGCATTACCTTTCCAACACATTCGAACGTCACTGCGCTGCGCCGCAAAGCATTGACCGCCGGCATGAAATAGTCCGTATACAGTCTCGTGGAGCTGCTGGCGAATGCGTCGGGTATGGTCCAGGGAGACCGTCACACGATTCTTGGAGGAAGAACCATTAGTCAGCCACTTAACCACGTGACCGCGCCATCTGGCTGGTACGCGGACCCAGCCGGAACGATGAGGCTTCGTTGGTGGGACGGTGCCGCCTGGACAGACCAGTTAACCGACTTGCCCGCAGAAGGATCGAAAGACAGGCCCCTCTTGCCCCCAGGGACGCCCACATCTACGCCTTTTCTGTGGGCGCTGCTGTGGCTATCTGCCTTGTTTCTCATTTTGGACATTGTGGTGAAGTCTCTTCATGGCTACGCCATCGGACCCGACGGAGCCCAGCTCGCTGATCCCGATCTCGAACTTAGCCTTGGTGATCTAATCGTTGGCGGTGTCGCATTGCCCACGTGCGCGGCCAATGTCGTGATGGCCTACCTGGACCGGCGCAGACTCAAACGCCTTGGCGTCGTGCGCCCCTTCCACTGGGCCTGGGGGTTTCTCCCAAACATCTACGTCATCGGGCGGACGGTGGTCGTCCGCAAAGTTGTACCCCGCAGTTCCATCGCGCCGATCATGATCGCCATTGGCTTGAGCATAGTAAACGTGGTCACCAACTACAGCTGAGCCCGGGACCAGCCGCGTTAAAGAAGAAAAGCACCAGTTCCGAAGAACTGATGCTTCCCAGTGGTGGCTCCGACCGGCGTCGATCCGGTGACCTTTCGATTTTCAGTCGAACGCTCTACCAACTGAGCTACAGAGCCTAGGTGACATGTCACCTTGAGAACCGAATTTCTTCGGCGCTCAGAGCGACCCTGACGGGACTTGAACCCGCGACCTCCGCCGTGACAGGGCGGCGCGCTAACCAACTGCGCTACAGGGCCTTGCGTTTGCAGTATCTCTACCGCGTTTTTTTCAAGGCTTCTAGCTTACCAGACTTTTTTCACCCGGTTTACCACTTCCTTGCGTACCCCCAACGGGATTCGAACCCGTGCCGCCGCCGTGAAAGGGCGGTGTCCTAGGCCGCTAGACGATGGGGGCCTGAACTCAATTCGGATTTCGCAAAGAAAAGGGACGCTTTACGCGTTCTTTCCGTGTCTCGCTCGTCCGAACTGGACTCTAAAACTTTAGAGCATAGATGGCGATATTCCCAAATCGAGGTCTGCATGGTGTCCCGGACCACAGATCTGGGCCCTCGACGGGCCCCATCGAGGGTGCCAGCCGAACATTGGCAGGATCTTGTCCTGACGCGTCCGAAAACCGCCAGCCGCGCCCGGCCCCCGACGGATAGATTTGGCTCATGACAACCACCACCCCGGCCGAACCCGGCCAGCCTTCCCCGGGCCTGCCCCCGCGCACCACCCCCGCGCCGGGACCAGCCATCAGCAAGCTCGGCATCGCTGCCGTCATCATCACGGTCGTCCTGTGGGCCTCGGCTTTCGTGGGCATCCGTGCCGTCGGCCCCAGCTTCTCCCCCGGTTCCTTGACGCTCGGACGGTTGGCGGTTGCCGCCGTCGTGCTTGGAATCGTGGTGCTGCCGACGCTGAAGGTCTGGCCGAGCGGCCGCGAGTGGTTCCCGATCGTGGCATACGGGGTGATGTGGTTCGGCGGCTACAACGTGGCGCTGAACGCCGCGGAGCACATGCTCGACGCCGGCACCAGCGCCATGCTCATCAACGTCTCCCCCATCCTCATCGCCATACTTGCGGGTGTCTTCCTCAAAGAGGGCTTCCCCCGGTGGCTTCTGATCGGCAGCGGAGTGGCGTTCTGCGGCGTTGCGATGATCGCCTTGGGTTCCGGACAGCGGTCGACGGCGGACGTGGCCGGCGTGCTGTTGTGCTTGCTTGCCGCTGTACTCGCCTCGGTGAGCGCAATCCTGCAGAAACCCGTGCTCCGGAAGTTCACGGCAGGCCAAGCGACATGGTTCGGCATCATGGTGGGCGCGATCTGCTGCTTGCCGTGGACCGGTCAGCTCATCTCCGAAGTCCAAGCGGCGCCCCTCCCCGCCACGCTTGGCTTGGTCTACTTGGGGATCTTCCCGACGGCCATCGCCTTCACCACGTGGGCCTACGCGCTATCCCTGATCTCGGCCGGAAAACTGGCTGCCACTACGTACCTGGTTCCAGGCACCACCATTTTGATTTCCTGGGCGGTGCTTCAGGAAGTACCAACCATCTGGGGACTGATCGGCGGCGTCATCTGCCTGGTCGGCGTCGGTTTGACCCGGCGCCGGACCCGCCAACTCCGCCACTAACGGGCCATGCCCACCAGAAGTTCACGGTGCGTGGGAGGGTTGGCGCCCGAGCGGCCAACAGCAATTGAGGCGGCCATGGATGCGATGGTGCCGATCCGTTCCAACACAGTGGGCGCCATTCCATCGCTGCCCCGCAAGAGCAGCCCCATGATGAGCGCAGCCGTGAAGGAATCACCGGCGCCGATGGTGTCTGCCACGGTAGCCGGGACGGCCGGGATGTTGATGTGGATGTGCGTGGTTGCCATGAGCGCTCCCTTGACTCCTTGAGTCACCACAGCCAGCCCCGTACCAAGGGCCAAGAGGTGGTTCGCCGTATCCTCCAACGACTTGCCGGGGTACAGCCAGCGGGCGTCCGAGCCACTCATTTTTACGACGTCGGTCAGCGGCACCATCTCCTCGAACAGGGACAGAGCCTCGTGGTGGCTTCCAAGGAGGTCGGGGCGGATATTGGGGTCGTACGTGACCATGCATCCGCCCTGCGCCTGCTCCAGCAAACTCCTCACAACACTTGCGCCCGGCTCCAGGAACGTCGCGATGGAGCCCGTGTGCAGGATCCTTGGAGCGTACGGCAGGGCAAGTGGAGCCAGTGCCCAGTCAATGTCGAAGGTGTAATCGGCCGAACCGTCGGCAGTTATCCGGGCGGTCGCCGTCGCGGTTTTTCCTGCCGACATGGATCCGGGCAGCAGGACCACACCTGCGCGCTGCAGATGCGCGGCGATGGCATCGCCGCGCTCGTCCCGGCCTATGGCCGTCAGCAGGCCCGTTTTCACGTCCAGAAGGCCCAAGCCGTAAGCGACGTTGGCCGGCGATCCGCCCGGGTACTCCTTCTGCCCGTCAGCCGACTGGACGATGTCGATCAATGCCTCACCCACAACGACGACGTCGAGGGGCTCAGGTGCGAGGGAAGCGGTGCCGGTCATGCGGTTCCTGTGTCTGTTGAAAAGAGGATTGAGTTCAGTATCTCCCATCACACACCGCGCCAATGATGCCAAGGCGGACTAAAGTCGAATCATGCCCGCGAATCTTCCTCCCGGCCTGCCAATAGTTCCCGACGGCGAGCGCCCTTCGTCGCCGCTACGGGAACGGAATGCGGTGCACAGTCCTCTTGAGCATGCCCCGGTGGAGGAGGCCCATATTTCGGGGCCTTACGAGATGTCGCCCGAAGATTTTGAAGAAGCCGTCAGCGACGCCCTGCAGTTGATCCCGCCCAAAGCGGCCAGCGCAATGGATAACGTGGCGATCTTCATCGAGGACGACTACACGCCACAGCCAGGCGAAGATCCGGACACCGTACTCCTGGGACTCTACGAGGGAGTTCCGCTGACCGAACGCGATTCCTGGTGGGAAGCAGGTTCCCTTCCCGACCGGATTACGATCTTCCGCCAACCCATCCTGAACATCTGCAGCACCCGTGAAGAAGTCATTGATGAGGTGGCCATCACGGTGGTCCACGAGATTGCGCATCACTTCGGAATAGACGACGACCGCTTGCATGAGCTCGGCTGGGGCTAGCCTTATAGGCATGGGGCACGACCACAACCACTCCCACGGAGTCACAGCAACCGGCAAGCACCGGAAGCGGCTTATTGCCGTCCTCGCCATCACCTTAGGGGTGGTGGGCATTCAGGTGGTTGGCGCCGTCGTGTCCGGATCCTTGGCCCTGCTGGCCGACGCCGGACACATGCTCTCTGACGCGGCAGGTGTGTTCATTGCCCTCATGGCGGCGTGGATTGCCACCCGGCCCGCGAGCGACCAGCGAACCTACGGCTACCAAAGGGCCGAGGTTCTGGCTGCCTTGGCCAACGCCCTGATCCTGATCGTCATCGCCGTGGTGATCATGATCGAAGCCATCCGCCGCTTTGGCGAGCCAACCGAAATCCAAACGGACGTCATGCTGTGGGCCGCCATTCTGGGTGCTGTGGCCAACCTCGTTTCCTTGCTGATCCTCCAAGGAGCCCAGAAGGAAAGCCTCAATGTCCGCGGAGCCTACCTTGAAGTCCTCGGTGACCTCCTTGGCTCCATCGCCGTCATCGTTGCGGCTGTGGTGATCATGACCACGGGATTCAGCGCTGCCGACCCACTGGCGTCCGTGCTGATTGCCCTCATGATCATTCCGAGGGCCTGGCATCTGCTGCGCGACGTTGTGGATGTGCTTTTGGAAGCCACACCCAAGGGCGTTGATGTGAACATGATCCGGGAGCACATCATTGCCGTGGACGGTGTGGTGGATGCCCACGACATCCACATCTGGACCATTACATCCGGCGTTCCGGTGTTCTCAGCGCACGTGGTGGTGGAGGACGCGGTCCTCAATGCCAGCGGGGCGGACAACATCCTGGATCAGCTGGGCTCTTGCCTTGGCCGGCACTTCGACACTGAGCATTGCACTTTCCAGTTGGAGCCGGTGAGCCACTCCGAGCACGAGTCACACCAGCACGCCTGAGACTGTTTCACTGCCCGGAGTTTTCGGTGGTGATGGTCCCGGCAGCGCCGTCCACCGTGATGTGCTGGCCCGTGCTGATGCGCGATGTCGCGTCCGGGACGCCCACCACAGCAGGTATACCGTACTCACGGGCCACCACAGCTCCGTGCGAGTTGGCTCCTCCCATCTCCATGACCAGCCCACCGGCAGTGAGGAACAGCGGCGTCCACCCAGGGTCCGTTGACGGTGCCACCAAGATTTCTCCTGGTTCCAAGTGGGCGCCAACCGGATCCATGATGACGCGCGCAGGAGCAGACACCAGACCTGCCGACGCCGGACTGCCGGACAACGTGCCGGGGCGCTGCTTGCCTTCGTTCCGTCCGGGCCTAGCCTCAGGTTCAGTCCCGTCTGACAACAACACCCTGGGAATGTGCCTGCGGCGGAGTTCCTGGTGGTAAGCAGCACGACGTTCAGCAACGACCTCGTGGAGATCCTCTCCGGCCAAGGCGATCTCGACGTCGTCGAGGTCCAGGAAGAAGATGTCCTCAGCACGCTCGATCCGATGCGCTGCCACAAGCTCGTTCCCGATCAGGAGCAACTGCTTCCTCGCAGCTGACAGCCCCAAAACCAGGTTGTACTTGGGCAACTCCCGCAACCCGGCGAAGCGCCGTGTTCGGTCCAAAGCAAGTCTCACGATCACCGCGTGCAACGGACTCTTCGCCCTGGCGCGGGCCACGAAACGCGCTACTTGTTCATCGGCGTCGAGTGCTGATTGCGTGAACTGTTGGTCGGGAGCTTCGGCGCCGTCGGAGAGCCTCAAATAATTGGCTATGACACCAAGTATGTGCGTAGGGTCATCGGACCAGCGGGGCATGCCAAGGTCGATCTCTGCAACCGCCCTGTGTCCATATTTCCCCAGGAACCTCTCAAGACCGGTCTGCGCAGCTGCCGGCAGCTTGGCTGCCCGATACTGTTCCACCAGCTCTGCCGGCGTTCGGCCAACCATGGAAGCAACGGCGGCCGGATCCTCACGAATTTCAGAGGCGACCTGCCACAAAGCCAAGTCCATCTCCGTGGTGACGTTGTTAGGTAGGCCACGGACTACTGTTTGCAGCTCGCTGTAGGGCGCTTGGTCACCAAGAATCCGCCTCACCAGTGCCAACATCGCGAAGCCGAGCGCAGGAAGGGGCAACACCTGCGGAACCGTCGCGAACACTTCCTCTCCCAGGATTCTCTGGACGTGACCGAGCCGCTGGTGGGGTGTGGCTCCACTGGGGACGGAGAAGGTGCTGCGTAACTCCGTGCTGAGCCGCTCCACACGCCGCATTGCTGAGCTTGGACGAAACAGACCGCGGAACAATGACTCCGGGACACGGTACTTAGCCGCCACCGGGGCGACATGGCGGATCAGCTTCCTGGGTGTCTTGATAGTCACAGCGAAGCGCGGGTCGTCGAAGAGTCCACGCATGATGGCTGCGGAGCGGGCTTCCATCAGGTCAAAAACCCGTGGCACGATTGTCCGGCCCACCCGGCTTCGCAGCACCGCGGTGAAGTCGAAGAAGATTCGTTGTCCGGCCTCGTAATAGGCAGGCGGCCCTGACCGGGGATCGGGAACGTCGAAAGCCGCCGTTTTGGCGACACTTGAGGCTATCAGCCTGATACCGGCCAACCCCATGGGCGTCAGAGGCCTGGTGAGGCCCTGAGCGAGGCTGAAGTTCAGGAACCCGTGCTCGCCGGGGGCCGGGGGCGTGCGTGTGGTTTGCGGGTACAGCGTGGTGATGGGCCTGGCTTGCGTAAGCCACAACTTTCCGTTGTCGTCGGTTGCCCATTCGGTGTCTTGCGGAGCGCGGTAATGCTCTTGGACCTCCAGGCCCAGCTTGGCAAGCTCGAGGACCTGACGGTCACTGAGGCAGGGCTGCGGTTCCTCAATTCCTGGTTGACTGGGGAGTTCCAAGCGTTCCGTGCCGCCGCCGGGCTTGGCACGGATCTCCACTTGCCTATCCCCCACGGCCCTTTCCGCAATGGCACCGCGATGAGCGTCCACAACGTAATGATCCGGATTCACAGCGCCCGAAACCACGGCCTCCCCTAAGCCAGGACTGGCATCAATGACGGTCTCATGGCGATTCCCCGTCACCGGGTTGGCGGTGAACATAACACCCGCGGTGACGGCATTCACCATTTCCTGCACGACCACAGCGAGGGACACAGTTCCGTGGTCGATCCCATTTGTGGTCCGGTAGTTCACTGCACGATCTGTCCACAGCGATGCCCAGCAGCGGCTCACGGCATCAAGGACGGAGTCAACGCCAACCACGTTCAGGAAGGTGTCCTGCTGTCCGGCGAAGCTGGCGAACGGCAAGTCCTCTGCAGTGGCCGACGACCTCACCGCAACAGGTACGTTGTCCCCCAAATCTTCATAGGCAGACCGTACGGCTTCGGCGATCCCATCGGGCACCCCGGCGTCGAGGACCAAGGACCGGGCGCGGGCGGCAAGCTCATTGAGCTGGTCCATGCCGGAGGCGCCCATGCCGGAGGCGCTGGTGTCGGAGGCGTCCATCCCGGAGGCGCTGGTGCCGGAGGCGCTGGCCTCATCCAAAGCCGCAAGGACAGACTCCAGGCCCACAGCCGAGAGAGCCTGCCGGTATGCGGCAGTTGTGAGGCAGAAACCGCCAGGCACGGGCAGGCCAGCTTTGGCCAGTTCGCCCAAGTTGGCGGCCTTGCCTCCGACGCTGGGAAGCATGGTTCCCCGGATTTCGGCGATGTCCAGAACCAACTGCGGACCGGACGTGCCAAGCCCCTCGTCTTGATCCTGTGACGGCTCCCCGGGCCGCTTCTTGTCCATGGACGTAACAGGCCCGGGCTTAAGCGCCGAGCATAGGCCCAAACTTTTGACGGTCAGCGAGCCGGGGATCCTCACGGTCCGGAACAACCATTACCGGCCCCTTGGAGTGGTGCAGGACTCCGTCCGATGTGGAACCCAACAGCATCCCCGCGAAGCCGCCACGGCCCCGTGTACCCAGAACCACCAGCTCGACGCTGCGGCTGGTTTCCACCAGAACATCAACGGGGGACCCATCCCGGAGTTCCGTTTCCATGGGCAGCGAAGGGAAGTGGCTTCTGAGCCAATCAGCCCCGGCGTCCAGCTGGACTTTGATATCCGCAAACAAGGCATCCCGGTCCAAAGGTGCCGGAACCCATGCCAGGGAGCCGCTGTACTGCGGCACAGCACAAATCACCCGGAGTTTGGCACCCATGCGCTGTGCCTGCTCGGCAGCTTCGAGCACGGCCACACGGGCCTGCTCGGAACCGTCCACGCCTACGGCAACTACGTTTTCCACAGTACGTGGGCCTGCCTTGGCATGTTCAGCCTTGATGTGTTTGTCCTCAGTGCTTTCACCAAGGCGGTCGGCACAGTAGAGCGGGACTGTCACCGTGGGGCATTTGGCGTGGGCGGGCAAGGCGCTGCTGACCGAGCCAAGCAAACGCCCAACAAATCCGCCGCGACCCCGGCTCCCGAAGACAAGGAGGGCGGCTTCGCTGGAGAGATCCAACAGGACACCGGCGGCGTCGCCGTTCTCCACGGATGCGTCGACATCGATGGCATATCCGGACACCTTGTCCAGAGCCTGCCGAACGATCGCATCCGCGCCTTCGCGAATCACGGAATCATCGACTGTTGCGTAGCCGCCATCCAGCCCGGACGCGGCGAAGATCGGCACAGAGTATGCCGTGACAATATGCAAGGGAAGTTGCCGACGTTCAGCCTCCCGCGCGGCCCAAACCAAAGCACACTGACCATGCTCTGAACCGTCCACTCCCACCACGATGCCACCTGGTTCCACGGCCTGATCCTGACCGTCCTGGGGCTCTTCACTGTGTCTGCCGTGCTGGTCCATGGGGGCCTGCCTCTCCACCTACTGCTTGATGTTCCGGCTATTCTGCCAGAGGTTCTCCGCGTCGGATTCCCTCGCTGTTTCATTGTCAATGGCCGGAGCAGGAGAAACCGGGAAATTTCTCCTCCCAATGCCAACTATTCTCGGTCGGCAGGACCGAATCAAGGCGACATTAGGCTATGTGCATAACGGTCCGGGCTCGGTTCCCGGCCTTCCACATTGCGCTCCGGACGAACACACAAAACGCGCAGTCGCGGAGGCTATCCATGGCCGAAAAAGTTCGGTAGTGTTCGAGTCACCGAATGGCCGGCCAACGTGTTTCACAGCACACTCCGGCCATTTATTTGCGGCCGCTTGGGGAACTCGGACGCGATCCCACGCGATGCCGTAAGGCACACACGTCAAGGAGGAACCAAGCAGTGTCACTCACGCCTGATTCCGGCACGGAGCGCACCACCACCGTGGTCATCGGAGCCGGCCTGTCCGGCTTGGCAGTTGCCAGCGAACTCAGCCGCTATGGCGTGGGCTCAATCGTCGTGGACGGGTTTGGTGCGTTGTCCACCACCGGTCCTTCCGTCCATACAGGCATGATTCAACGCACCGAGGTGGCCGATCCTGCAGCCATGCAGGAACGCAACGAGATCCTCCGACACCTGCGGAACTACGCCGCCAACCACCAACTGGACGTCCGCAACACCACCCGCGCCGTCCGTCTTGATTTCCTGGGCTCAGACCCCTCCCGGCAAATCGGATACGGGCCAGCCGCCAGCATGACCACAGCGGGCCTGAGAACGGGCCTCCACGTATCAGGCCCCTTCGAGTCCACTCCACGCCAGTGGGCAGTCCACACCGCCAACGGCGTTCTCTTGGCAGACCACGTAGTAGTGACGCGCTGCGCCCAAAGCCAGCTGCGCCGCATGCTCTCCGAACTTGGAATAGCAGTTGGCCAGAACTTCGCGGCCGCCATGCGTGCGGTAGGGATGCACCTGGTGGGCGTTGGGGACCTTATCACCCCGTCTCCCAAGGAAGTGCTCCGCCAAGCCAAGGCAGTGGGCCAAGCCATCTCTTCAAAGGTAGCCCTGCCCGCAGGTCCGGGCATCGCCCTCGCCTAGGGGCATCGCCCTCACCTAGGGCATTACGCCTAGGGACGACGCCCAAAGGCCCACTAGCCCACACGGGCCCCGCCGCCCACGCGACTATCGACCCGCCGTCGAACGTTCCCCGCTGAACATTCTTTCCCCGCTGAACATTAACAAACAGAACTTAACGCCAAAGGCCGGCACCTCCAAAGACATTAGTCTTTGAAGGCACCGGCCTTTGAACTGAAGCGTGAGGCTTTATGCGCCAGCGCGTACGTAGGTCAGGGGACCCGTTGCGGTCAACCAGCTGATCGGGTGGATGCCCGTCTGGTTGCCGTTGATGCCACCGCTGATTGCCTGGCCGTTGCCGATGTAGATAGCAACGTGGCCGGACTGGACGATCATGTCACCGGGCTGGGGATCGCTAACGACCTTGCCGTAGTTCATGAACTGCATGGGACCGAGGTCGCCTACGGGGATGCCCGCGGAGCCGAGAGCCTTCTCGACCATGGCGGTGCAGTCCTGGAAGACGCCGATCTGTGCGTAAGCCGAAGCAACCATGGCTGCGTTGACGCCGCCAACGGCGGGAGCAGCAGCTACAGGAGCAGGGGCAGCCGGTGCGGCAGCCACAGGAGCAGCAGCAACCGCAGCCTGGGCGGCGACAGGAGCTGTTGCAGCAGCAGTGGTGACTGCTGCCTTCTGGACCACAGGAGCCTCAACAACGGGAGCCGGCTTTTCGATAACCGGAGCTGCTACGGAAGCAACGGCCGGACGCTCGAAGTTGACGGTAGCCGTTGCCAGAGCGGTAACAACCTTGGTGGGTGCCTCGGAAACGGTCTCTGCGACCGTTGCGGGGCTGGAGTCGCGCTGAACCGGAGCCTCAGCTGCGTGAGCAGCAATGGAGCCGGTCAAAACGAGGCCCGAGGCTGCTGCGATTACAGCTGCCTGGCGGCCAGCGCCGGAAGCGTTGCTGGCTACTGCCTTCGAGATGGAGATGAACGGATTAGGACGTACGCTGTCCGCCTTACGACGGCCGCGAAGAATGCGTGAAGACATGAAAGAGCCTCTCCCGATGCCTGCGAGGTTAGCTGTCGGATTCGGATGGGAGTCACCCGGCCACTATCCCCCGCTGTTCAGCGGAAGCTTCGTGACTTCACCCCAAGGCACGCTCGAAAGCGGCCTAAATTGGGTTCCCCGTCTCTGCCGTAGGTTTGTCTGCGAACGGATTCCGGACTGCGGCAGAGCTAGGCAATCAGGCCGGAAGTGCCCGCTACGTGGAACAGGCACAGGTACTACCGTACGCGATGATTCGGCCGAAGTCACATTTAAGTAACGGGAAGTGGGCTTCTGGCGTGTCGCAGTGTCCGTTTCGAGATATTCGCAGGTACGTAGAAAACCGCGTTATTCCGCGGGAGTATCGCCTTCAGGGCTGTTGGAAGCTGCAAGTTTCTTCCGTGCGGTAACAGCAAGGTAAACAACGAGGCCCACAGCAACAGCAGCCAGCCCGACAATGCTCCAAGGGAAGGGTTGGGAGGCGTCAGCGGCCGGCTCGCTGCTGCCCGTTCCCGGCGCTGCGGGCGCTGCGGTGCCCGCCGTAGGTACTGCGGCTGACGGCGCCGACACCGACGGCGTGGCACCAACCGGGCCAGTCGCCGTCGTCGTGCTTTCCGCGGTGGCTGTGAACGTGAAGGTGCCCTCAATGGGGTGCGAATCCGAGCTGACTACGCGCCATACCACCGTGTATTCACCAGCAGGAGCGCCCTCGCGAAGCTTTTGGACGGCTTGGTTGTCAATGATTTCCACCGGACCGTCCGCCCAGTTCTCACCGCCGGCCGTCACGGTTACACCGGAACCGATCGCGAGCGGGCGGTTGTTGAACGTGATGGAGACCGACGCCGGGACTTCCGCCACGCTGGCACCGTTTGCTGGCGCGGTTGACTCGGCGACGTCGTGCGCGGACGCCGGAGCCGCGGAAAACAGCAAGGCGGACGCGAAAGCGAGGGCAGCGACGACGGCGGCCAGAAGCGGGCGGATGGTACGCATGGGGCGGTTTCTCCTAGTGTTGGCTTCCTTACAGACTAGGCGAATCGTTCAGAGTGCCCACAGGACAACATAGGATTTGAGAGCAAACTCCCCTCGATCCTCGGAGACCTTCATGCTGAAACAAGGTTCTGCAATCGACCGCTACTTCAAAATCTCCGAACGTGGATCCACGTATTCGCGGGAAATCCGTGGCGGCTTCGCGACCTTCTTCGCCATGAGCTACATCGTGGTGCTGAACCCGCTGATCCTCTCCGGACCCGACTCCAGTGGAGTGTCGCTGGGCTTCACGGCTGTGGCAGCCACCACGGCGTTCGTTGCCGGCATCTTGACCATACTTATGGGTGCATGGGCCAAACATCCGTTTGCCGTGGCAACAGGCTTGGGCGTCAACGCCTTCGTCGCAGTCACAGTGGCTTCCCACCCCGGGCTGACGTGGCCGGACATGATGGGGCTCGTAGTGCTATCGGGCGTCACCATGCTCATCCTGGTGCTGACCGGTTTCCGGACAGCCGTGTTCAAGGCGGTTCCGGAGGCCCTGAAGACGGCCATTGTTGTGGGCATCGGCCTCTTCATCGCACTCATTGGCCTGGTCAACGCCGGTTTTGTCCGCCGCATCCCCGATGCCGCCGGCACCACCGTTCCCCTGGGCCTGGGCGTCGACGGGAAGCTCATGGGCTGGCCGACACTCGTTTTCGCAGTGGGCTTGATCCTGACCATCGCCCTGGTGGTCCGAAAGGTCCGCGGCGCCATCCTGATCGGCATCGTCGTCTCCACCGCGCTGGCCGCCATCCTCGAATTTACGCTGCACATCGGCCCAAGCTTCGACGGAACCAACGTCAACCCCCGCGGCTGGTCCCTGGTGGCGCCCAAGCTCACCGAATGGGGCGCCCCCGATCTGTCCCTCATCGGCAAAGCCAACCCCTTCGGTGCTTTTGAACACCTCGGCTTCATCGCCGCGGCTTTGCTGGCATTCGTGATCCTCCTGAGCATCTTCTTCGACGCCATGGGCACCATGGTTGGCTTGGCCAACGAGGCCGGAACCGTGGACAAAGACGGCAACATCCCCAACGTTGACCGTGTCCTTCAGGTTGATGCACTCGGTGCAATCGTGGGCGGCGGAGCCTCCGTTTCCTCCAACCAGATCTTCGTCGAGTCCGGCGCCGGCATTGGCGAAGGCGCCCGAACCGGCCTCGCCTCGATCGTCACCGGTGTCCTCTTCCTTGTGGCCATGTTCTTCACGCCGCTCATCAACCTGGTGCCGTTCGAGGCCGTGGCCCCCGCCCTGGTGGTCGTGGGCTTCATGATGGTCTCCCAGGTGGGCAAGATCGATTGGCAGGACTGGGGCGTCGGAATTCCCGCGTTCCTGACCATCGCCCTCATGCCGTTCACCTATTCAATTGCCAACGGCCTCGGCGCCGGTTTCATCTCCTATGTCCTGATCCGCACGTTCCAGGGCCGCGCCCGCGAAGTCCACCCCTTGATGTGGGCTGTGGCAGGCGCGTTCCTGCTGTTCTTCGGCATCGGAACTGTGGAGGAGTTGTTGGGCGTTAAGTAGCTCCTCGCTGAGGTGGCTCCGAGCAGGAGTCCGGGGTTTCAGACACCCCCGTGACGGAATGGCTGGTTTTGGGGTCCCATGTCCGGTGTGCTTGAAGCATGGAAACCAGCCCCTTCACCGTAGATGTCGCGCCTGCCCCCTGGACGGGTCGTTTTGATGGCGATGGCGATGAACACCGGCGGTGGTGGCAAGCAGTAGCACCCCACGAGGTGTCTGCCTCCGAAGCAGCCTCGCGACCCGCCGTCGTGCTTGGCTTTTGCAGCGACGCCGGCGTCCTCCGGAACCAGGGGCGCGTAGGCGCTGCTGCCGCTCCCGCCGCCATCCGCTCTGCGCTGGGATCGCTGGCCTTCCACCATGATCGTGACGTGTTCGACGCCGGTGATGTGGTTGTGGAGGACGACTCACTGGAGGCGGGCCAAGAGCGCGCCGGACGCGCCATCTCGGGACTGCTCGACGCCGGGAACCTCACCGTGGTGCTGGGCGGCGGCCATGAGACCGCCTTCGCCAGCTACTTGGGCGTGGCTGGTTCTGCAGCGGTTCGTGGCAAGCGACTGGGTGTGCTGAACCTGGACGCCCACTTTGACCTGCGGGATGAACCGACGCCCAGCTCAGGGACGCCCTTCCTGCAGATGGCCCAAGCGGAAGCTGCCGTGGGGCGTGAACTGCAGTACGCCGTCGTCGGCATCTCGGAACCGAACAACACACGGACTCTCTTCAACACCGCCGAACGTTTGGGTGTGAAATACCTGCTTGATGAGCAGTGCACTCCGGAAGCAGTGGAGGTCTTTATTGCGGACTTCCTGGCCGGAGTGGACGTATTATACCTGACCATCGATCTGGACGTGATGCCGGCGTCGGTGGCACCCGGGGTGAGCGCGCCCGCTGCATACGGTGTGCCGCTGCCGGTGATCAGTGCGATTTGCAGGCAAGTCGCTACCAGCGGAAAGTTGCTGCACCTGGACGTGGCAGAGCTGAATCCGGAGTTCGACATCGATTCC
This sequence comes from Paenarthrobacter sp., assembly GCF_031180005.1. Taxonomy (NCBI): domain Bacteria; kingdom Bacillati; phylum Actinomycetota; class Actinomycetes; order Micrococcales; family Micrococcaceae; genus Paenarthrobacter; species Paenarthrobacter sp. The sequence continues at coordinate 17,252 of NZ_JAPSHI010000037.1, forward strand.
CGGACCGCGAAGGTTGCCGCGCGGCTGATCAACACGCTCCTGGCGTAGACGCTTTTGGCGTAGACGGGTTTGGAAGGCCCTGTTCATGGATACATTCCTCCACATAGCCTGTGTGGAGGAAAGGACAGCGATGCGCACACCTCTTGTGCAGGAGAAGTGGGCTTGGGTTGCAGGGCTGGCAGCAGTGGCCCTTGGATTGGCCGCGCACATGCTGGCTGGTGGCAGCATTCCCGCCGTCCCCGTCCTTCTGGGCTTCGCCGCACTGTCCTGTCTGGCGGCCCAACTCGTTACCCGCTGGGTGCACGGACCCCTGTTGTTGCTGCTGCTGTCCGGTCTTGCCCAGCAGTTGCTGCACCTGGGTTTTGACGCCTTTGGTGGGTACTTTCCCGGCAACGGGTTCCTGGATCACTTGCACGGCGGCCCGGTCTTGGGGGACACGCCGGCAAGGGCAGTAGCCAGTGGCGGCTCCGTTCACCTCCTGCTGTACACGCACATGGCCGCGGCCATCCTCACACTCTTGACCGCCTCCGGAGTGATGAAGCTTGCAGGACGTGCGTCATCGACGGCAACGGAAAGCCACACAGCGTAGCCCGACGAAACCACACGTAGCCCTGCGAAGCAGCGCACGCGGGTTCGAATCCCGCCACCACGTCTTGGGGGCGCAAACCTCCCGCGAGGTGGCATTTAATGCCAATGTTTCCCTCAAACATTGGCATTAAATGCCACCTCGCGGGAGCATGAAGTGAGGCGCAGGGACTTCGCCCGGCCGCATCACACGGCCGCTCCATTGCGCAGCGGAGGCGCACGGAAATGTCACCCAGGATGGAGCCGGCGGACGGATTCCTGACCGACTACTACGAGCATGTGTCCCAGGACGACGTCCGCAACTACACCTCCGAAACACTGCTGGAACGTGCCCGCTACCACCGGTCGTTGGCTGAACGGCGTGAGCCGGGCCAGGCGGTGATCGGGGTCCTCCACGAGGCCGATACCAGCGTGGTTGCGATCGTCACCGACGACATGCCTTACCTTCTCCCCTCCGTCACCGCAGAGATCGCCCGGGACACCGCTTCCCTCCGGCTCCTGGCCCACCCAACCTTCAGTGTCGAACGTGACCCCGTCACTCGCCGCCTGACCGAAATCCACAGGGCACCGCACCGCACGGGGTTGCCCACCGGCGTCGAACCTTCCGCGGCCGGCAACAGTCCGCGCCCGCCCACCCAACAAAGTGATTACGACGGCGGACCGCTCGCCGAGGCTTGGATGGCGATCGAGATCCCACGGCTGCCGGACGCGGCGGCGACAGAGCTTCTTGTTGTGCGCCTCCATGGAGTCCTGCAGGATGTCCGGTCAGCAGCGGAGGACTCCGAAGCAATCCATCAGGAACTGGCAAGCGCGGTCAGGGCATTGGGCGAGCCCGGACAGTCGGGCTCCGAATCCAAGGAGGCGCAGGAACTGCTGGAGTGGCTCGGCGAAGGGAACTTTGTGTTCCTTGGATACCGCGGGCATCGTGGGCTTGGCATACTGCGGGATTCATCGGAGGTGCCCTACAGAAATGAGGAGGCGGCGCACGCCCACCTCCTCACCCTCACCAAGTCCACGCAGCGCTCTACGGTCCTGCGTCGCGCGTACCTCGACGAAATAAGCATCGCCACGGCCGGGACGGCGGTCCGCGAGCAAACATTTGTGGGCCTTTTCTCCCCGAGCTCCACGTCCCGTTCAGCTCTGGAGACTCCCGTCATCCGCGACACCGTGAACGAAGTGCTGCAATCGTTTGGCTACCCGCCAAGTTCGCATCACGGCAAGGAGCTCCTGGCTGTCATGGAGTCGTATCCGAGGGACGAACTTTTCCATATTGATGCAGAGCAGTTGGCCACCCATGCCCGTGAGATCCTGCGCCTCCAGGAGCGCCACAGCACGCGGCTGTTCCTTCGTCCGGACTCCTACGGGCGGTTCATGACGGCGCTCGTGTTCCTGCCCCGTCGTCGTTACAACACCGCAGTCAGGCTCACCATCGAACGTGAACTTCGTGAGGCCTTCGGCTCGGACTCCATTGAGTTCGAGCTCCGTTTGGGCGAATCCGCCATGGCGCGCGTCTTTTTCCGCATCCTTTTGCCTCAGGCGACGTCGTCGCACCAGGGCGCTTCCGGCGTCGTTGATGCCTCGGTCCTGGAGCCGCGGATCATCGCAGCTACCAGGACGTGGGCGCAGGGCTTGGCCGAGGCGCTGCAAGCGCGGTATCCCTCCGATGAGGCAGCCCGGCTGTCCCGACAGTGGGCTGCCGCGTTCCCTGCCAGTTACAAGGCCGATTACGAGGTGGAGGACGCTGTTGAGGACATCACCAAATTCGAGAGCTTTCCACCCGGCGAAAGCGAGGAAACCGATCCTTTGCTGACGGTCTACAAGCGCCCGGGAACTGCAGTCCTCACGGAGGATGCCCGCATCCGGCTGTACTTGACCCGCCCCCAGAGCCTCACCCAGATCCTGCCGTTCTTCCACAACCTTGGGTTGAAGGTCCTGGACCAGCGTCCGTTCGACGTGCAGCGTGGGGACGGCCGGCAGTTCTTTCTATACGACCTCGGGCTCAAGTATCCGCGCGGTGTGGACCCTCTGACAACGGGCGAGCTGCTGGCCGGCGCGTTCTGCGCCGCCGTGCGCGGCGACGCGGAGTCGGACGCATTTGATGCCCTTGTCATCAGGGAAGGCATCGACTGGCGGAGGGTGGCCATCCTGCGCGCCTATGCCAAGTACTTACGACAACTGGGGAGCACCAACTCGTACGGTTTTATCGCGGACACGCTAAAGGAGAACACGGAGTCAACGCACGCGTTGCTGGAGCTCTTCGAGGCGAAGTTCAACCCGGACAACTATGCGCCAGACCTGTTCGATCCAGAGCTCAACAACCGTACCGCGGTGCAGTCCGGAAGTGACGTTTTCGAGGAAGGCGGCAGCGAACTGAGCCACCGGACGCAGGCAATCCACGCGGCCCGGTCCAGACTTGGCCGAGCGATCGACGCTATCCCCGTCCTTGACGCAGACCGCCTCCTCCGGACACTGTCCAGCCTGGTCGAAGCCACACTGCGTACAAATTTCTACTTGGACAAGCCGTACACCAGCTTCAAACTCAATCCGTCCAAGATCTCGGCAGCACCAGCGCCCCGGCCAACATTCGAAATCTGGGTCTACTCGCCCCGGGTTGAAGGGGTCCACCTGCGCTTCGGGCCGATAGCCCGCGGAGGACTCCGATGGTCGGACAGGCGCGAGGACTTCCGCACGGAGATCCTTGGGCTGGTGAAGGCACAAACAGTGAAGAACGCGGTGATCGTTCCCACCGGAGCCAAAGGCGGCTTCTTCCCCAAGCGGCTCCCCGACCCGGCGGAGGACCGAGCTGCCTGGCTTGCAGAGGGCCAGGCAAGCTATCGGACTTTCATCCGCGGGCTGCTGGACATCACGGACAACCTCGTACCGGATCCCGACGGCGGCACCAACGGTCGCGTCGTGGCGCCACCTCGCGTGGTGCGGCACGATCGGGACGACTACTACTTGGTTGTCGCCGCGGATAAGGGAACAGCCGCCTTCTCGGACATCGCGAATGCCCTCGCAGGCGAGTACGGTTTCTGGCTCGGGGACGCCTTCGCTTCCGGTGGGTCCGTGGGCTATGACCATAAGCAGATGGGCATTACCGCCCGCGGTGCTTGGGCATCGGTGCGGCACCATTTCAGTGAACTCATGATCGATTCCCGAGCCGAGGACTTCACGGTGGTGGGCATCGGTGACATGAGCGGCGATGTTTTCGGCAACGGCATGCTCCTCTCCAACCACATCAAGCTGGTGGCCGCGTTCGATCACCGGCACATCTTCCTTGACCCCACACCAGACCCTCTCGAGTCCTACGCTGAGCGGGAACGTCTTTTCAAACTCCCCCGTTCCAGCTGGGCTGACTACGATCGCAGCAAACTGAGCGACGGAGGCGGCATCTTTGCACGCACGGACAAATCCATCCTGATCACCGACGAGGTCAGGGTCGCGCTGGGTTTGGAAGAATCTGCCGGATTGGCGGATGGCGCCGATCCGAAGGGGCAGCTGGCCATGAGCCCGCAGGAGCTTCTTAAGGCAATCCTCGTTGCCCCGGTGGACCTCCTGTACAACGGCGGAATTGGTACCTACGTCAAGGCATCCATGGAGTCCAGCGCCGACGTTGGGGATAAAGCGAACGACGCCATCCGCGTCAATGGCAACCAGCTCCGCGCCCACATCATCGTCGAAGGCGGCAACCTCGGTGTCACGCAGCGAGGCAGGATTGAGGCGGCCCTGGCGGGCATCCTGGTGAACACGGATGCGATCGATAACTCGGCGGGAGTGGACTGCTCGGACCACGAGGTCAACATCAAGATCTTCCTGGACCGTATGATCGCCGCGGGCAGGATGTCCGCGGCGGAACGGACGGCCCTCCTTCATTCCCTGCAGGGCGAAGTGGGGCGTCTGGTGCTCAAGACCAACGATGACCAAAACGTCCTGCTTCTGAATGACAAACAGCTTGCCGTCGAATGGAGCCCGAGCTTCGAAAGGACCATGGACTGGCTGGAGTCCGTCACGGGCCTGGACCGGGGATTGGAGTTTCTCCCGAGCAACGAGGAACTGCAGGCCCGAGTCCTCACGGGCAAGGGATTGACCACTCCCGAACTCGCAGTGCTGGCCGCCTACGCGAAGATCGAGTTGGCCCGGGAACTCACGGAGGGCGGCCTTGCTGACGATCCATGGTTCTCGCAGACGCTCCGCGACTACTTCCCCAAACAGGTCTCGGAGCGGTTCGGCGAACATCTGTCCACCCATCCGCTCCGCCGGGAAATCGTTGCCACGGTGGTGGCCAACGACATGATCAATATGGGTGGTATTGCCTTCGCTTTCCGCGCCATGGAAGAGACCACGGTGTCAGCGGCTGCAGTGGCCCGCGCCTTCGTGGTGATGCGGAAAATCTGGGATCTGGACTCGGTCACCCAAGCAATCGCCCAACTGCCGGCCAGCACACCCAGCGAGCATGGCGCAGCTGTAGCCCTGGACGTGCGGCGCCTGTTGGACCGGTCCGTGCGCTGGTACGTGACCCACGACTTCCGCGACAAACCTATCGCTGATGCCTTGGCCCGGTTGGAGCACCCCATGTCCCTGATGCGTGCCAATTTCACCGGGTTGCTGCATGGCATCAATCTGGCGCACTCCCTGAAGCGCCTTGCCCACACTGACGCCGTGGGGTTGCCCCGCCCTTTGGGGATCCGCGCTTCAGAACTCCTGGTCAGCTATGGCCTGCTGGACATTTCAGCCATTGCCGAGGAACTGCAGGAGCCGGCAGAGGGTGTGGCGGAGGTGTACTTCGCTGTGTTTGAACGGATCTCCGCCATCCCATTGCTGGAGCACATCACCATGCTCCCGCGCGACACCCACTGGGAGTCGTTGGCGAGGGCTGCGCTAAGGGACGACATGTATCTGGTGCTGGCTGACATGACCAAGGCCGTGGTCAGGCATACCGCACGAGCCTCTGCTTCAGTGGCCGATCCCGAAGAACGGATCATGGATTGGGAGCACGGAAACATCGAACAGCTGGCGCGCGTCCAGGAGACCATCCAGGAAGCCATCAAGCCAGGTCCGGTGGATATTGCCGCACTTTCGGTGGCAGTAAAACTACTCCGCGCCATGGTTCGCCGATGAGACCCGGATCACTGGCCTGCCGGTCATCTTACAAATATCTGACGCCCAACCCCTATGCTTGATGGGTCGCCCTCGCATGCGGCAAGTAATAGGAGGCCCCCAAATGACCCCTGCAATGATTGCAGAACGCGAAATTCGCCTGTCCTTTTCCAAGGCAGACGAGATCCACGACGGACTCGACCGCGCCGTGGATGCCCTGATCGAAAACGCAGCAGCAGACGCTAACTGCGGCATCCTGGTGACCCGGCACGAGCCCGGCACCTACACTGTGGCTCTGGACGAATCCGTTCCCTTCGGTCAGACCCGGGAAGTACTCGCTGCCTGACTGCCACACCTGGCAGCACTCACGGCAGCGAACAAAAACAACTACCAACCCAAGTAGGTCGCAGTTCAGGTCGTTCTGAGCCCTCAGAACGACCTGAACTGCGACTCAGTTGGGTGCCTACGCCCGGCGGATAGTGACGCCGTCGGACTTCATGAACAGTTCCTTGCCCTCTTCGGTAACGCCCGACCCCAAGTGCTCAAGCCATACAACGTTTCCGCTTCGGGAAACTTCCTCGATCCGGCCGGCGGCGATCACGTGGGCGTATTTGACCACTTCCACCCGCTCGCCAACTTTCAGCGTCTTCCAGTCTGTAACCGTAGCCGTGTGAGCGCTTCGCCTGGACAGGACTGCTCCGCGTGCCTTCATTGAACTTCTACCCCTTTGTGGATGTTCTCTGTTGTGTATTGAGTTGTGTGAACGGTTGACCGTCAGGCCCACGACATCGTTGGCGTGGACGTGACGTACACCATAAGTTCTACTACATTTGCCACGCCCCGGTGCTTGCATTGCGAACAAAGACCGGGGCGTGACAAACAAGCCCATCAAATGAGCGTTTTATTCGACGTCAGGCCAAAATCCCGACGGCGGATTCGGCGGCCGCACGGACCGCGCCGGAGCCAACCAAACGGTCAGCTGCTTCCAGTTCCGGCGACAGGAACCTGTCGCTGCCCGGGCCTTGGACCACTTCACGAAGCACCTCAAGCACGGCCGTGCCAGCCGGTCCCGGGGTGAGTTCGCCGTCGGACATCTGCGTACGCATGTCGATGGCGCGCGCGCTGGTGACAAGCTCGACGGCGAGCACGCGGCGGAGGTTCTCCACAGCCTTGCGCAGCTTCCGGGCAGCGTGCCAGCCCATGGACACGTGGTCTTCCTGCATTGCGGAGCTCGGGATGGAGTCCACCGACGCCGGAACGGCGAGGCGCTTGTTGTCCGAAACCAGGCCTGCCTGCGTGTACTGGGCGATCATGAGACCGGAATCGACACCGGGGTCCCCGGCGAGGAAGGCCGGGAGTCCGTGCGAGCGGGCCGGATCAAGCATGCGGTCGGTGCGGCGCTCGGCGATGGAGCTGAGGTCCGCCACCGCAATGGCCAGGAAGTCCAGGACGTAGGCCACGGGGGCGCCGTGGAAGTTGCCGTTGGACGTGACGCGGCCGTCGGGCAGCACCACCGGATTGTCAATGGCTGCTGCGAGTTCGCGGGAAGCCACCAGCGCGGCGTGGTCCACGGTGTCGCGGACGGCGCCGGCAACCTGCGGGGCGCAGCGCAGCGAGTAGGCGTCCTGCACCTTGGTGTCGTTGATCCGGTGGGACGCGACGATGGGCGAATTGGACAGCACGCGCAGCATGTTGTCAGCGCTGGCAGCCTGGCCCGGGTGGGGACGCAGTGCTGCGTGGAGCTCCGGGAGGAATACCTGGTCCGTGCCGAGCAGCGCCTCGACGCTGAGCGCCGCGGTGACGTCCGCCGTCGCAAGCAGCAAACGGATGTCGGCGATGGCCATCAGGAGCATGCCGAGCATGCCTTCGGTGCCGTTGACCAGGGCCAGGCCCTCTTTCTCGGCCAGCGTGACCGGCTCGATGCCGTGCTGCGCGAGCAGTTCAGCGACAGGCGCCTTGCCGGCGGTTCCGTACAGTTCGCCGTCGGGGCCCGTTGCTTCGCCTTCGCCCATGAGGACCAGTGCGCAGTGGGACAACGGAGCGAGGTCGCCGGAGCAGCCCAGCGAACCGAACTCGCGGACCAGCGGGGTGATGCCGGCGTTGAGGACGTCCACCATGGTCTGCAGGACCACGGGGCGGACGCCGGTGCGGCCCGATGCCAGGGTCTTGGCGCGGAGGAACATGATGCCACGGACCACTTCGCGTTCAACGGCCGGGCCCATGCCGGCAGCGTGGCTGCGGATCAGCGACTTCTGCAACTGCGTGCGGAGGTCGTTGGGGATGTGGCGGTTAGCCAGTGCGCCGAAGCCCGTGGAAATGCCGTAGGCCGGGATCTCGCTGGTGGCGAGGTCGTCAATGTGGGCGCGGACCTTGGCCACGTTGTCCAGGGCTTCCGGGGAGATGGTCACCTTGGCGTCATGACGCGCGACGGCGACGACGTCTTCCGGAGTTACCCCGCTGGAGCCGAGGGTAACGGTCAAGGGTTCGTGGGTTGTGATAGTCACTTTGCTGCCTACTTCTCGTTCATGGGGATGCGGACGCCGCGTTCGTTGGCTACCTCGATGGCGCGGTCGTAGCCGGCGTCGACGTGGCGGATGACGCCCATGCCCGGGTCGTTGGTCAGGAGCCGTTCGAGTTTCTGGGCTGCCAGGTCAGTACCGTCAGCGACCGAAACCTGCCCGGTGTGGATGG
>NZ_JAPSHI010000053.1:0-2875 GCF_031180005.1 Paenarthrobacter sp.
TTCTGTGATGACGCTGCGAGCATCCGGGGCGTTCGCAGACTGCAATGCCTCCAAAGAACGGTCCTGGGATTCCTTGACGTCGGAGCGGACTTCGTCATAATCGGTTGCCACGTGGGTGCTCCTTTTTTCTTAAAAGTTCGTCTGGTTTTTGATTTCTGACGCCACTGCAACGCACCCTAGCTCGGAGTTGTTCCCGGAGCCCGAGCCGGATGGACGAAAGCTGCTACAGCGGGCCCTTCGATGGGCGATGCCACATCCGTAGCGGGAACTGCTTCGGTTCGCCCGCGGTCGGGGAAAGCGCCGTAGTGGAAAGCATGCACCGGCTCGCCCGTAATCCTGCTGACCTGCCTGCCCTTGTACAAGGGTGGACTCGAAAGGGCGTACGAGTGGAGCTCGTTGTCACGGAGAGCCGGGCCCTCACGGGAGAGACTCCCCCATGCCAATCCCACCCTCAGTGATGCTGCTGCCTTCGCCGCGCTTGCCTGACGCCCTTGTTCTTTTTCTAGGTTGCTGTTCCTTCACTGGAGATCAAGAGTTAACCCCAACGGAACCCTCCTCGCCTTCAGCTCGGTGCTGCCCCGCCACATGGCCATCTACGTGGCGACGACAGGTCGAGCTCTTGGCCAGAAGGGTCCTGTTCTCGCCGTCGATGTATTGTTGCACAGCGCTGAGCTGGAGCCCGAATGAATACGGCCGCTAGCCTGGTTTAGTCACTGGAGCGGTATCTCCGCGAACGCGCCATCTGTCGTGCAAGTGGAGACCAGCTTTCCTACCCGCCCCAAGTTTCATCGCTACGGCCCTAAACCCCCAACCGCCCGCAAACAGCGCGATCGCGGCTTCGTGCTGCTCCTCAGACAACGAACTGCCCTAAAACGTGGAACTGCTCCCCGTAAGTCGGAACTGGAGTTTCAGTCCAACTTTCGGGAAGCAGTTTCAGGTCCGGTCCCTTTCAGTGGCTTCGGCTACCGTGTACTGGTGGGGGCAGTGGTGGACCCGCCCGCGGAGGATGTCACCTTGATGGTTGGCGTCACTGCCGCGTTCGAGTTCCGGGCGCGGATTGTCCAGCTGCCGTCAGCGGCGACCGTCGCAGTGCCGATTGGCGCACCGCTGGCGTTGGTGACCGTGATTGTGTTGCCGGTGGTGATGCTGGCGCTGCCGGCAATCCGCCATTCCCGCCTGTCAGCGCGGTATTCGGCCGTGGCCGTGAGCTGGTCCGCGGGAGTCACGGTATTTGAAGCGCCGGTGCCAAAGGTTGCCTCAGCGCTGTTGCCTGCTGCGCTGGTCGCAACCAGCTTGAGGGTGTAGGTGGTGCCATTGGTCAGCCCGCTCAGGGCAGCGTTGCGCGCTGCCGCGTCCGTCTTCACCTCAACGGGTGCTCCTGCTGTCGGCGTGGCCGTCAGGACGTAACCGGTAACCGGCGTATTGCCTGCAGCTGCACCCTGCCATTCAACAGTCGCGCTGCCGTTGCCGGTGGTTACCCGGACGACGTTGGGAGCGGCCGGTGCAGTCAGTTCCCCGGCCTGCATCGTGAAGGGCACCGGTGCAGCTGGGGTGTTACCCGCAGCGCTGTTGGCGGTGACGAGGAAGCTGTACGCCGTTCCAGGTGTCAGCCCTTCGAGCTTGGCTGACGTGGCGCCACTTCCTGCAGTAGCCTTAGTGACCTCCGCATCCCCGGACAGCGCCTGAACGGTGTACCCGGTTACTGCCGAGCCGTTGGTGGCGGCCGCGGTCCACGTGACATCCGCTGAGCCGAGCAGGGAGCCGTCCTTCACGGCCACGTTGCCTGGAGCTGCGGGTGCGGCGGCTGCTGGCGCATCGGCAGCAGCCGTCACGTTAACTGTTCCGGCCGCTGCAGGGGTACTTGCCTGGCCGTTCAAGGCCACGACCTTGACCGGGTAGGCCTGACCGTCCACCAAGCCGCGGATGGTCGCGCTTGTTACTTCGGATCCGACCTTGATGCTCACTTCCTGGTTCAGAACAGTGTCCTCTGCGATGACCTCGTAGCCGGTGATGGCAGGAGCGTCCGCGGGAACGGTGGCGGGCTTCCAGGTGGCGGTAATGCTGTTTTTGCCTGCCGTGCTGGCGAAGACCTCAGTTGGTTCGTTCGGTGCTTGCCCGGAGGGCCCCGCGGGGCATCCGCCGAAGCCTGGACCGTCAATTTCCTTGAACTCGGAGATGGTCAGGCCGAGCTGGGCTTCAACGCCGGCCGGTTCTGCCTGCCAGCTGGCGACGGACGGGTCACCGGCAAATGCGGTGTCCCGGTGGGCTTCGGAGAAGAAACCGTACGTCACGGTGAATTCGCCGTTCGCAGCGTTGCCTGCGACCGTGTAGTTGGCAGGGACCTCATCGTCGGGCCAGCCGATCGCCCGCTCGCCGATGCCACCCTCTTCTCTCATGTCGGGGTTGACGATCTCCACCGCCATGCGGGAGATGTCGACATGTTCGCCGTACGTGCCCTTGACCACAACCGTGTACTCACCGTCATCGGGGAGGTCCGGGGTGGGCGCATGTTCAGCGTCGACCGAGGTGATCACCGCCGTGCCTGCCACCGCTCCGTCTCCGCTGCCGTCCTCAAACTGGACTGTGACTATGTCGCCTCCGGTGATGTTGGGTGTGACTACATCCCAGCAGACACCTCCCGGGTGGTTAACCTCAAGGAAGCCGGTGTCGTCGACCACGCCGTGTGCGACGCCGATGACGTTACCGCCCCGGGATACCCGGATGGTTGCGTCCTGACCCTTCTGTGCGGAGTATCCCTCGATAGCGACCATGTCGCGCTTGGTAAAAATTTCGATGTTCCCAGGGCCGATCGGGGGGTTTGCCGCCATCACAACGGACGCACCAGCTCCCACAAGTGCAAGCGTGGTGGTTCCCG
>NZ_JAPSHI010000053.1:2975-6942 GCF_031180005.1 Paenarthrobacter sp.
TAGTGCTCTTGTTCTCCCATCCGAATCAAGACGAAAGCACTCCCTTCGGGTAACGTCCGAACCTCGCCGGCCCATGCGCGGGGGACTTCCTGGGGGCTGGTAACCCCCACTCCACGAACCGATGTTTCAACATGTGGTAAAGGCATGGCTGTTTCTCAGGGTGCTCCCAGACTCGCGGATTAGCGTCCCAAGTATGAGGTAAGAAAAAGCTCAGGAGTGGCACGATGGCTAATAATGCTCTCGGTCAGAATCCCGAGCGGACGCACTTGGCAGTGTTCTTCTGGGTCGTGTGCATCCTTGTGTTGGCAGTCGTCGCTGGCGCGGGAAGGTGATGGGCCCAGCGCTGAACCTGACGCTCGGTCCAACGTCTGAACATAACAAGCGATCCCGTGCAAGGGTTGAAGCTCACTTTTCATCAATGATTGGAGGATGATGCAAATGGACGATTGGGCGCGGGCTCAGCGGAATGCACAAATGGCAGCCCAACAAGCCGCGCAGCAGGCAGCAGCGCAGGCTCAATTCAATGCACAAATGGCAGCCCAGCAGGCAGCAGCCCAAGCTGCGTGGGCCGCCCGAGCAGCGGCCCAGCAAGCACAAAATGCGCAAGACCGGGCCCCCGAAGACACCGCACGGCCAGCCTCCGCCGACGCCAGTGACGCGGCCCGCAAGCATGCCGAAGAAGACCTCAAGTCACTCGACGACGCCCAACGACGCAGCCGCGAAGACGACGAGCTGGCGCAGTACTGGAAGCAGTTCTACGCACGCATGGGTAGGGGAATCGAGGACAAACAACGAAAATCGCAAGAGTACTTAGACCTGGAGGACCGGGCCCAGGTGGACGCCGCTACCCGGGCGTCTCGTTCGGACTTCGGACAGACCCCCGCGTTGCGTGAGGTCTGGGAGCGTGCCAGTAATGAGCAGCCGGATACGAGGCGGGGGTACGATGCGGCGTGCGACGAGTTTTGGAAGATACTCCACAATGAATCAGATCAGGATGCAGGCGCGCATGCGGTTCGGCAGATGCTGGAACTCGCCGGATATAACTTTGGCCGAGGCGAAGGCGCGCCGCTTCTCGACCTGCTTCCACATAGCAATACAAGTGTTTCAACAAAGCAGCTCCAACTTTCAATCGATCACGCCGATCTGGGCAGCAAGGATGGTGGCTGGTTGAGTGCGCATAACCTACGCTTCACGCTTACTGATGACAACGTTGAGAGGAACACCCATTTCAATGCGAAGGATGTGCCATTCAAAGGATGGGAATGGCCCAGGCAGCGGCCACGTCGTCGTTCTGAACTGAACTAGCCGCAATTAGAAGAGGACCTACCGTAGTAATGCCTCTGGCGGCTACCTTGACGGTTCCAAGGTGCACGATGAGCTGCGTCGAAGCGCTCTGGAGGGCCTGGCCGACGTCCTCTTTGGCATTGCTCACGTCGAGCTGTTCAGCCATCGTTATCCCCCAACTCCATTGCAATCCGCTTCCGAACTACTATCGACTGTGGGTGACGACGTTGACCTGACGGCTCGCCAAAGATTACCAGATGGGTCTTGTCTTGATAGCTGAGCCAACGGAGCTATGGGCTGAGTTGGACGAACGGGTTGGGACGCATTTATTGCTCGGGCTGCCGGACGGTCGAATCTGCGGCGTTTTTTGACTCAAGATGTGGACCGCACCGTTTCGTGACTCACGCGCACGAGACGAGGTGGCCAAGCAACGGCTTGACCGTTGCTTGCACCCTAACTCGCCTGCGCTCTACCAGGACGTTCCAGCCCGGCCGCCGGCACCGGCAGAGCACGAGAATCCGGTTCAACACCCAAACCGTAAAGTGCTTCGAGGGCGGCAGTGTAGTCGTCCTGTCTGCCGGCGGCCGCAAGTTCCCGGGCCCTGGCGGTGGGTACATGCATGAGCTGCCGGACCACGCGCCGTAAAGCGAACTCCACGGCTTCCGACGTGGCGGTGCAGCCATGATGGTTTTTCACCCGCGCCAGTTCGCCAGCCAACACCTGCTGCATATGAGCGCGCAGGGCCACGATGGCCGGGTCCAAAAGGCGGGCCTGCCGATCCTCAACGAACCGCAGTGTCGCCTGCCGGACCAGGACGGTGGCCTGCCGGACACCGTCCGAATGCTCGCCCGGTGAGGCAAGCCGCACGTCTTCCAGTGTGATCACGTCAACCCCGGGCAACTCCCCAATTGACGGCTCGAAGTCCCGGCTCAAAGCAAGATCAACGACGACGAGACGCTGCTCCGCGCCCTGCCGGAAACGCCTGAAATCCTCAGCTCCCAGACGGGCTCCGCGGCCACTGCAGCCGATTACCACGTTCGCGCCGCGGATGGCAGCCGGCAGTTCGGACATCGTCAGCGCCGCAGCGCGCCTGGCTGCGGCGAAGGCCCCGGCACGCCCGGACCAGGAGAACACGGAAACGTTCGCGCCGTATCGGGCAGCCAACAGGGCCAAGGTAAATCCGGCGTAGGCACCCGTGCCGATGACAACGACCGACAGGTCCGTTCTTCCGCGGCCGCCCAACTTCGCGACCGCCAGGTCCAGGGCTACGGAAACCATCGAGCGCCCGGCTTCACCCAGAGTCGTCAGGGAGCCGACATCCCGAGCAACCCGGGACGCAGCCTGAAACAGGCGGATAAGGGCCCCACTGGCTGTCTCCGATTCCTGTGCTGCCGTCAGCGAGCGGCGGAGTTGGCCTGCAATTTCCCGTTCGCCGACCACCGCGGAGTCCAGCCCGGCACCCACCAAAAAAAGGTGCTCCGTCATCGCGGTGCCGACGAGGTAGTCCAGGGACTCGCCGAGCTCACGGACCGGGACACCGGAGCAGACGCTGATGACCGACAGGACACGCCTTCGGGCAACGGCTGGATCCGAGCCGGCCCTGATTTCCACGTAAACCTCGAAGCGGTTGCAGGTGGACAGCACGACGGCCCCGGCCACGTCGGCGGATGCGGCAACCTCCGCAGACGTGATCCGCAGCGAACCGGACTCCAGCCGGGCCAGAAATTCCAGACCCGTGCCGCGATGCGAGGCGACCAAGGCAAACACCCGTTCCTCGATTGGCGCCCGCTCCGCGCCGGGCACGTCAGGATTCTCCGACACTACAACCCCCACTTTCCGCTACCTTCGTCCTCGACGACGAGTGCCGAAGGCATCTTTTTGTAGCCACGCGCCGATGCCCGGTTACGTAGCCTAGAGACCTTGCAGACAGCGTGGGCCCGCCACCTTGAGAAATTCTTGTGGGCGGGCCGGTCCGCCACTCTTACTGCAACAATGGATGAGTCGGGTCGGAGGCGCGCGCCAACACGTCGACGTCACCTTGAATGTCATAGTGGGAGGATCGCTAGGATTCTCTATTTACCGTGGATAGTCTGGGACAGGACGCCACCCGACGCGAGGGTCAGGAGAACGTGAGCGAAGCAGTTGCTGCGGTAATCGACCGGAACAATGTCACCATAGTGGGCCGGGATGATGGGCCTGTGATGATGTTTGCCCACGGTTTTGGCTGCGATCAGGCCATGTGGCGGAAGCTGCTGCCCTATTTCATTGATGATTACCGGCTGGTGCTTTTTGATCATGTTGGTGCAGGACACTCCGACATCAGCGCCTATGATTGGGATAAGTACGGGTCCCTGGATGGGTACGCGTCGGACTTGCTTGAGATTTGCGCCGCCCTCGACCTTGATGACGTCATCCTGGTGGGCCACAGTGTCAGCACGATGATCGCCGTGATCGCCGCAGTGCAGGACCGCAACCGTTTTTCCCACCTGGTCCTGCTTGCTCCTTCACCCCGTCACACGGATGACCCGTACGACGGCTACGTGGGCGGATTTTCGCGGGAAGACATCGAGGGCCTGCTGGCATCTCTGGACAGCAATTATTTCGCCTGGGCCGCGGCCTTGGCGCCCATGGTTATGGGCAACCCGCAGGAGCCGGAATTAGCGGAGGACCTGCGTGTCAGCTT
>NZ_JAPSHI010000002.1:0-265006 GCF_031180005.1 Paenarthrobacter sp.
GGGCTGACGCGAGGGTAATGGGGGACAGCCTAGTGGCTTTGGTGTACAGGGTTCGGATGCCTGACGGGGTTCCTGCGCGGACTGATGGTGTGGATATTTGGGTGGATGATCGCCTGGATGAGATTGGCGTGAACTGCGCCGTGGCTCACGAGATGGTCCACATTGAGTATGGTCATTCGACGTTGCAGTCTGAGGCTGTGGAGATGGCTGTCAGGTATGAAACCGCGAAACGACTCTTGCCGTTGGACAAGATTGTGGGGGTTTGTAAGAACGGCAAGAACCTTGGAAGCATTGCGCGTGAGCTTGGTGTGACGAAGCAGGTTCTTATGGACCGCGCCGCCACGCTGACTGATGAGCAGGCGAGGGTTGCGGGGTGCATGGCGTGTCATTTGTGCCCCGCAATCCAGGCCCGCTACTCAGGCCACCCTGTTGGTTTGCGCCGGCCCCAAATGATCGCCGCCTGAACCTACTTTGATTCTGCTGGTTTCTACTTACAAATCAAGTAGGTTCGCGGTAGACTCTGCTGTAACAACCCCCAATGAGCAGAGGATACAGATGAGCGACACTGACTGGGCAGCTCGCGAGGAGCTGACTGAGATTATCGGCTACACGATGAATAACAACTTCCAGGATCCATCGGGCCGGACTGCTGATGCTGTTCTGGCTGCTGGTTACCGTAAGCCACGGCGCATCACGACGCGCAAGGAAGTTGAGGCTTTGCCTGTTGATACTGTCCTCCTAAGCGACACCATCGCATATCAGAACTGCGGCGACGACCTTTGGGCGGCTGCCGGTCGGTTCTACGGTTCAACGCAGATCACCCTACCTGCTTACGTGCTGCACGAGCCAACGGTTCACGCAGCATGACCGTCCCTGAAGAAGCGGCTAAGCCCGAGACTCACTGGTTGGTGAACCGCGATTTCGGGTGGGCTTGCCAAGGTTGTGACTGGACCAGCGCGAAGCTGGACTTTGACAGTTTCCGAGCTGCGCACGAGAGGCCCGACACAAATGTCCCCTTCTGAGATTAGTGACGAAGCGGTAGAAGCGGCGGCGAAGCGTGCTTGGTTGGATAGCGAGTTAGGGCGGCGCTCGTGCGAGTCATGGGCGGCGTTAGACCCGCTTGAGCAGGCCACCTACCGCCTGTACGCCGCAGGAATACTCAACGCTGCTGCCCCGTTCATCGCCGCGCAAGCACCCTCGGTGTCACCAAAGGTGACGGGCAACACTCCGCCAGGACAGATCCGTGAACTACTCAAGCACCTTGACTCTTGGGAGTCGCAGGAGCATAAGACTGTGACCATCGCTTACCTTCGCCGCCACTTCAAGGACGCAGCATGAGCGCGTTTGTGGTGTTGTGGCTGATAGTCGGGGCGTATCAGGTGTTCGAGGCTCTGCGGGCCGCGCATGCCCTACTGGTCACTCCTAGCGCGGTGACAGTCACCTTTCGCTGGTCTTTCCTAGTGCTCGCCGCAGCAAACGCCAGCCTCGGAACCCTCTACCTCACAGGAGCCATCCGATGAGCCGGTACGAGTTCGTGGACTGGACGCCTGCTAAGCACCCGGCAATCACGGTCGATCCGAAATGGACCCCCCGAGCGCGCCGCAACCTCGCATTCCTACTCAACATGAAACTCCGCAAAGTCGGAACAAAGTACATCCACAACGGAGGCAAGCGATGACCACGTACCATGTTGAGCCGGTGAATGACCTGATCGAACACTTGGACCATGACTGCCCGTGCGGACCCGATGTGGAAGCAGTGTTCCGTGAAGACGGGTCCAACGGCTGGCTCATCACCCACCACTCACTCGACGGACGCGAAAGGAACGAGACATGAACATAACCGAGTTCCTTGAAGCCCGGATTGCTGACGATGAAGTTGACGCTGCACGCGATTCGGCAGAAATGGAACGCAGCACTGTGAGCATCCAGTACGACTGTGACACTCAGGCACGATTCACCCCGGCCCGTGTTCTTGCTGAGTGTGCGGCGAAACGGGCACTCATGGAACTCTATGAGGACGAATGGGAACTACACATTCAACTCGCGTCCGTTTACTCTGACCATCCGGACTACCAGCAGGAATGGGCGATATGAGGAACGCTGCGATCCGACGTAAGCACGCGCGAGCCGAACGGTTATGGGTCAGGTTCATGACACAACCACAACGGCTCATCATCCCTGACTACCGAGACGTGAACACGGAAGCGTTGCAAGAGAACCGCATGTGGGTTGTGCCGCCAGCGCAAGTCAGGCAACTCTCGGACGTGGCAGCCAAAGCCATGGTCACCAGGCCGCCCCTGATGCGAGACCCGCAAGCAAACATGCTCTGACGCACTAAGCGGACATCCTGGCCCTCACCAAACGGTGGGGGCCTTTCGCGTAACAAAGGGGGCGGTTGTCGGCGTCAACGAGTGTTGTCGGGTGCAAAACCGCCTGTTGACGGCTGTTGACCGCGTAACCAAAAAATGACGCTTTGAGTAAACGTTGAACACTGTGGACACATCATAGCCCCCGGATTCTAGCCAAAAACCCCTAGAAGTAGGGGATCGGCGGTGGGTTCGAGTCCCACCTCGGGCACAGCATACCCCCTCGTCAGAGGGGGTATTTGCTTCAACGTGTTGACAATCGTTGACACGAGTCTCTGATGTGTGGTGCCGGCTTGTGCCTGGCCGCCGGTTAGTCTGTTCAATTGTGGGGGAGCGGGTTCAGGGGGTTGGCTGGTTGGCCCTCCGCTGGCGTTGACTGGAGCTCTGTGTTCCTCTCTTGGTTCGTCCGGTAGGTCGTGGTGTGCCTACACCTCTTCATGGGTAGGGGACTGAGCGCAACATGACTTCGAAGTCCTGTGTCAAAAATTCCAGCTTGGGCTCGTTCCTGGAGTGAAGAGAATTGGCTGGACGGTGCTTTGTCAGGCCAAAGTCGGTGTGAACAGTGTCCACACTTAAATCTTCTTTCTTCTGATTGATTGCGGCCGTTCCCATGTCCCTCCTCCTGCCTTCATCTACTCATCGCATGTGAGTGGCCATAGCGACATGACGCAATTCGCAAGCGAACCACACGTCTACGGCATGAGAGTTCAGTGGCTGCGTCGGACGAGGTGCATTCGAATTGGTCTCCTCCGTGTCACCGACGCGAAACTTGAAATAGAGACGTGAGATCGGACGCGGATGACTATTCCGAGCGGTGCCTCCGGAGCGCTTCCGATCCTAACCTGAGGTCGGTTTCCGTCGATGACACGACGTCAGGTTGAGGTGGAGTTCAAGCTGATAGCAGGACTCAAGTTTGCATCGAGTTCGCCGATTCTCGCTTCAAGCCTCCGCGGCTTGCCTCTTTCAGTACCAAGTTCCGGAGCAGATCAGTCCGTTTGTCTTTACCGCTGCCAGCGACCTCTCCCCTCAGCAAGGGGCGGTCACGGTTCTGCTGAGCGATGCAGTGACCATAGAACGAAGTCGCGTTTGGGGTCGCGAAGGCTCCCCGATGAGTCGCTGATGGTACTTCTGTTCCAGTGGCACTTGAAGGGGAGATCGACAAGGGTGTAAAACGCTGGCATGACCGCGCTGTCTCCGAAGGGGAGGAGTGCATCCTTGCCCTGAGTCTGGGAGGCGATCTCCGCAGTATTCAAGGCTCAGAAAGGTTGTATGCGCAGGGAGGATTACCCTCTAGGCCCATAGCGAAGCTGGCGGTTGTACTGGAAACTGTAGCCGTTGTGCGACGGGCTGTAGACGCATTCGCCGCTGTGAACAGGATCAAGTTTCTGTCCGTTGGCTGTAAGAATTCGTGGATTGGCGGAAACATGAGGGTTTATAGGGCATTCTACGATGATTCAGTGATCGGGGCAGCGTCATGTTGTTGCAGCGGGAAGCGGAGTTCATATCTCTCCACGCAGCCCACTACGAACGTGTTTTGCACTATGTCCTCCGCCGCGTCGGTGATTTGGAGGTAGCCAAAGACCTCACCGCGGATGTTTTCCGAATCGCGTGGCAGAAATCCAGGCACGAGCACACGACTGAAACGGCGTGGCTGTTCACCGTCGCCCGAAATGTCATTGGCAACGAGTACCGGGGCAGGCGGCGCCGACGCGAGCTGATTCTCAAACTTGCTGAAGGGGTTCGCTCTGAAGCTGCCCCCGCCGGAGGCAGCGTGGAGGCCGCCGTCGCGGAAACGCTGGGCAAACTTCGAGCCAAAGACCGGGAGATTCTCATGCTTCATTTCTGGGACAAGCTCTCCATTCCGGAGATCGCAGCGGTCTCTGGCTGCACGGAAAACACCGCTGGAGTCCGACTTCACCGTGCCAAGCGGGCGTTCGAGGCAGCCATGCCCGCAGAGCTCAGAGGCCGTCCGACGGACAAGACAGGTAGGCGTTCCCATGGACAGGATTGACGAACTGCTCGAAGCAGCCAACCCCGTACGTCCATCAAATGCCCCCCGGCTGGATGCGCATACAGAGTTGCGGGCAGCCCTCGACGGCGCTCCTGGACTGGATGCTGCCGGGCAGGACTATGTTGATGCGGCGGCCCGGATCCGTCAGGGCAAAAGCTCCCGGAGGCCTTGGACTGCGGCCATCGCCGTCGTGGTGGCATCCCTGCTGGTGATCGCCACCGTCGTATTGACCCAGGTCCTGGCTCCGTTAACCCCCGCGCCACCGGCGGGAACCTCTTCCCCGACGACGAGCGGTGCCGCTATCGGATCGGACCAGTGGAGGGTTGTCCGAATGCCAACGACCGAGGAAGGTGGAACGGCTGGCCCGCAAATAGAAATCGATGTGGCCCCGGGTTTCGTGGTCAGCAGCGACGTTCCCAACGAAAGCTACGACTCCCTCTCCACCAAAATCCTGCCGGATGGGCCAGGCGAGGACGTTCTTGCACAGATCTACTACGGAAAGGTTTTGCCCCAGCGCGATCCCCAAGCCTGTGTTGCCGCATCGGAGGAGTACGTGGAGCTGGACAGCGTTCCCGTCGATGTCCCAGTCCAATTGGCAGCTTCCGGCACGGCGATACCCCGATTCGTCTACCGCATCGTTCAGGGGACGACCTTGAAAGCCTCCTTCGGATTTACGTCCCTGCCGTCAGGGACCACGTCGGACTCGTGCACTGAGTTCCACCACATCAACTCCACCCCGGAGGGGACGATGCTTGCGGTCTCGGACCACTACCAGTTCAACGGGTTGGCCCCCGGGTGGCTGTCGACGGCAACAACTTCGTTGACCCCGACCTTCGCATCCCTGGAGGAAGCGCGGGCATTCATGGCCACGGAGCAATACCGAACCTACAAACGGATGTTTACGTCCGTTCGCATCGTGCAGCCGTAGGGAGAGACCAGCCATGCGCTCCGAAGCTGATTTTCAAAGGCTCAGCCTGTTCCTGGCTCGTCGAACAGGGGACCCCGACTACGCCCAAACCCTCGCCATGGACTCGCTCCGATGGGCCAGCGGTCAGGAACAAGCAGGTGTAGATGTGCCCTTCGGGTCGCTCCTGGCGGTCTCCGCAGGCACGGCCGCGGCAGCCATCGCCGACAGAGACAAAGCCTTGGCCGGGCAGAAATCCATGGCAGGCATCGTCGCTGGCCTACCCCGGGAAGAACGGGAAGTGCTCCGATTGATCTACTGGGACCACCTCAGCATGGGCGAACTCGCCGATTTCCTGAACTGCACGATGGCACGCGCCGGCGTTCTTCTGCACAAGGCCTACCGGCACGCTCAGCGTCGAGCAAAGCGGCTTGGGAACGACCTCGAAAGCTCTCCTGATGAACCCTACTGAGCAACAGATAGCTGACGCCGCCCCACACACAGAACCACCAACGTTCCCAGCTGACCCCACGGCGATACCGGCAGACGATGGAATAGAAACCGTCGGGTTCAATCCCGCAGGCCCAACGGCCCGGAAGACACTGCCATGGCGGGGGATCACGCGCGCGATCTTAGCCGCCGCACTCTTCGTGGCAGGCGTGCTGGCCGGATCGGCCACGCTTGCTCCGGCTCCCACGCTGGCCTCCGTCCAAGCAAGCCGTGAGTCAGGCGAGGACCTATCGCCTGACAGGACATCAGCTGAAGTCACCGGAGTACAGGAATGGCGCACTGCGGCGCTGCTCATACCGTGGGCGGATTCTTCAGCCTCGGTGGAGGCAACGATTGAACTTCCTGCCACCTGGACGGTGGAACGGCATGCCCCCTCCCCGGATTTTCCCGGACTGCACGCCACCGTCGCAGACGAATCAGCTCTACCTGTGGCCCCCCTCTACCTCGGGCCCACGCCCGAAACACACGCATGCCCCCTGCAGCCCGGCCCTGGGCTCCAACTGCAGCAGAGAGATGTGACTACCGGGGCGGAACTACTGGACCCGGCATTGGCTGCAGCGTCCGCCTTTGGGCTTTCGCCGGGGCTACAAGCGAGGGGATTCTTTGGACTCGTGTCGCGGACGTCGGCGAACAAGGCATGCCGAGAGGGCCCGCAGTCCTCAGCGACAGCAATCCTCAGATTCGGCACCGTCTTAGGGCATGAGGGACGTGCACAAGCTGAAGCTGCCCCCAACAGCAGCTATGCACGGATGTTCTCTTCGGTGGAGGAAGCGAAGCAGTACATGAGGTCCCAGGAATTCAGCATCCTCGAACGAGTCATCAGCTCGCTAAGGATCTCGGTCCCGGTGGACCAGTCCCGACTTTGGCAACAACCAGTGAACCGGCATCCTTCGAACTGACATGTACATCAATCCATGCCAGCCACTGAAACAAAATCATGATGAGCTACTGCGTGGCCAGAGCCCCGCCGCCAATTTCCCGACGGGCCTGATCATCAGTTCCTGCGATGCGTCCGGTTGGATCGGGTCAGTCCGCTGAGGTCGTTCAGTGAGGTGGAATCGAGGAAGCCCGCGACTTCAATCGATCCGTCGAGGCGGACCCGGATGTCGACCCTGTTGCGCACAAGTTCCGGACGATAATGCTCGTACAGGGCTACTGCAACTTGAGACTTCAGTCGTTACGGCCTCTGATGTCACCGCGGCGTCAGCCTGGCATTGCAGTCGTGTCTGGGGTTGTCGGTGGAACGCTTACCCAGGCAAGGATGGGCAGCGGGCGAGCGCACTCAGAGGGTGCAGACTTTAGTACATGAAGATGACTGCGGGACGACGGGCAGTGCCAACGCAAAAGCTGGCTTTATCGGAGACGGCGACGGCGCAGGGCAGTGTTTATGACGATGCCGTCCGGGCAGTCCGAACGGGTGAGCTCACCGCGGACGTAGCGGCGAACCAGCTGATCACCATGATGACGGATGGGGAGATCCTCGGGCTGCTTGACGGCGACTCCCCCAGGTTGGTGCTCCCGTTCATCCCGATCCTGCTGGACAGGCTGCCGTTCGTGGCCGGGGCGGTCCCGCGGCTCGGCATACCAGGCATTCGGTTCAGCGACGGGGGCCGCGGCGTAGTGATCGGCGCCTGCACGGCTTTCCCGGTCACAATTGCACGGGCAGCGACTTGGGATCCATCGCTGGAAGAACGCGTCGGGGTCGCCATCGGTCTGGAAACCAGGGCGCGGGGAGCGAACTACTCGGCCTCGGTCTGCGTGAACCTGCTTCGCCACCCAGCATGGGGCCGGGCGCAGGAGTGCTACGGGGAGGATCCGGTACTCACAGCCCGGATGGGATCGGCCCTAACCCGAGGTGTCCGGGTGAACACGATGGCGTGCGTGAAGCACTTCGCGCTCAACTCGATGGAGAACGAGCGCTTTGAGGTGGACGTGGCGGTGGACGAACACGCATTGCACGAGGTTTACTTGCCGCACTTCAAAGCGGTCGTTGACGCCGGTGCAGACTCCGTCATGAGTGCCTACAACCGTGTGCGCGGCGAGTACATGGATGTAAATCGAGCCCTGCTCACGGACATTTTGAGGCGCGAGTGGGGCTTTTCCGGGTTCGTCACGAGCGACTGGGTGTTCGGGACGCACGACGCGATGGGCAGCCTCGAGGCGGGAATGGACGTGGAGATGCCGCTCCGGTTGCTGCGCGCCCGCGCGCTGCCGGCGGCGCTGCGCCACGGTGACTTGGCCCGCGCCACAGTGCTGGAGTCCGCACGCCGCATTCTGCGCACGTGTATGCTGCACGCCGCGGCCCGGGACTCGGCGGTGCCTTCCCGCGCCGTCATCGCCTCTCCGGCCCACCGTGCGCTTGCCCATGAGGTCGCTACGGAGTCGATCGTCCTGCTGAAGAATGAAGCCGTCGGTGCAGCGCCGGTGCTGCCGTTGGCTCCAGCTACTCGGCATCTCACCGTGATCGGACGACTTGCGGCACAGACGAACCTCGGCGATCATGGCTCCTCCCGCGTAAGGCCCCCCTCCACTGTCTCGCCGCTTCAGGGCCTGCGGGAGGCGCTTCCCGGGGTCCGGATCACCTCTACCACCGGCAAGAATGAGCGGCGGGCAGCAGCGCTGGCAGCCGCGGCGGAGACGGCCATCGTCGTCGTCGGCCTGGACCAACACGACGAGGGCGAATCCGTCGTCACCGGAGGTGTTGACGTGGGTGTGCTCGGTCGGGAATTGGGTTCAGGACCTCTCCGTCGGTTGCTCATCGGACTCGCACACCTGGCTTCCCGCTTCGTCCGGGGTGGCGACCGCAGCTCGCTCAACCTGCGCCCCTCGGACGAACGGCTCATCCGTTCGGTGGCCGCCGCGAACCCCCGGACCGTCGTCGTGCTGATCAGCGGGAGCGCGATCCTCACCGAAACGTGGCGGGACCGCGTGCCGGCGCTCCTCTTCGCCTGGTACGGCGGTATGGAGGGCGGCCGCGCGCTGGCGAGCGTGCTGACCGGTAATGAGGAGCCAGGCGGACGTCTGCCTTTCGTGCTGCCAACGGACGCCGCGCACCTACCGTTTTTCGACTCCGCGGCAAAGGCCGTTGTCTATGACGACCAGTGGGGTCAGCGCAGGCTCGACGGCGAGGGGCATAGGCCTGCGTACCCGTTTGGATTCGGCCTGGGCTATACCACCATCGAGCACCGACTCATTGCCCACACGTTCGACGACTCAGGCGGCCATGCGGACGTGCTCGTAACAAACAAGGGTGGCCGCAAGGGCTCCACCGTCGTTCAAATCTACGCCGCAAATGTGTCCCTCCGCAGACCTGTGGCTCAGCTCCTGGGCTTCCGGAAGGTAACCCTGCAACCCGGTGCAGAAACCACTGTGAGGGTCGTTTTGGATGCGGGACCCACCCTGCAGCGCGATCCGAGCACACGGCGCTGGTCTCCCCGTTTGGGGGAGTGGGTCCTGCAAGCGAGCCAACACAGCCCGGACAGCTGGGAGAACGCCGGCCGCTTGCGATGTACGGAGGGTCTGATGGACCAGGAGGGTATTTCAGACGCCAAGCCGGTTTGATGTCCGGACGGCGCCTACTACCCGGGAAGATCGCGGGACGGCGCCAAGGGCCGTTCGACACGGACCGGCAGTTCGTGGTCGCCCCGCAGCATGGCGCGGATCAACCGGCGTTCCTCCCAATGGAGAAGCAGCGACGCTCGGCCGTGGCGCAGGACCAAGTCTCCGTCCGACGTCGTGTACCGCTTTTGCAGGTCCGCCAACTCCTCCTCTTGCAGCAGTGCAACCGTGCTGCCCGAATCTTGGTCAACCAAGCGGACCAATGAGGTAGGCCCCGTGAGATCTGTTGCGACGAAGCGCTCCTCGCTGGCGGCAAGAATTGTCCTTTGCGCTGCCCGTGTTACCACCAGCGGGCGGGATGGCCCACCCCAGCAGAGCGCTTAGTACGTCGGCCGCAGCATCGGGGCGTCCTGTTCTCTGCGCCGCCGCCTGCATCATCTGTAAGCGGCCGGGTTCGCGCAGCACTTTATCGATTTTCCAGCCGATGGTTGCCGCTGCGTTGCAGCGGACGGCTGCCCCCTGCTCCATGAGGTAATCGCCGTTGCGAACTTCCTGACCAGGGATCGGGTTCACAAGCACCATGGGGAGCCCCGCAGCCATGCACTCCGACGCCGACAGGCCGCCTGGCTTGCCCACGAACAAATCTGCCCGTTGCAGTAGCTCCGGCATGTCGGTCGTGAATCCGAGCACGGTGTAGCGGTCACCAGCCGACGCGACGAGCGTCTCGATGCGCTGACGCAGCGCATCATTGTGTCCGCAGACAACCGTGGCCGTGAACGCCGAGCGCATATGCATCGTCTGCCGCACCACCGAGACTGCGTAGTCGCCACCTGTCGCGCCGGCCGAGATGAGCAGCATCGGTGGCTTGTTGGCATCGCGTACGGGCGCAGGACTGAGTTGCTTGTTAATCGGGATTCCAGTGGCAGCCACACGGTCGGGAGGAAGGCCGAGCGCCATCAATTCCACTTTGCCCTCTTCCCTGGCCACAAAGATCTTGTGGAAGGCGCCCGTGAGCGACAAGCCTTGGAAGTCATAGTCGGTGGTCACCACAGCTGTTTTCGCATCGACCACGCCACGAAGAAGCAGTGAGGCCAACAGCTGTGCAGGGAGGAAATGCGTGCATACAATCGCGGTGGGCCGGAACCGCTTGATGGCACTGACAACTGGACTGGCGTTCACCCGCGTCCAGGGATCTATGGGCCCACGGCGCCGGAACGGCGGGTTGCTGATGTCGTAGCCCCACTCGACCAGCCACGGCAAGTCCTCCACCAGGACGAAGTAACCCTTACCCAGGAGAGCGCGGTAGAGAACGCTGCTCACCTGCAGCACGTCCAGCACCTGCACCTCGGCGATGTCATCGCGTGCGTCACATGCGTGCTGCACCGCCGCCGCAGCGCTGTTATGCCCTGATCCCACGCCTGCGGACAGGATGAGTACGCGCTCTCCGCTGGCGGTGGCCTTGGTTCGTGCCGACGTTGTGCGCATGAGGAGAGGCTAGCAGGCTGCATTTCCGTGGGGGGCGCGAGTAGCTGTGGACTTCTGGGCCGCGGAGCCCAGCAGTTTTTCTTCCGGGATCAGGCAGTGGTACCGCCAGTAGCGTCAGATGGTTGTAAGGGCGTGTCTGGCGCTTTCCACGAAAATCTGGGTGTTGGCCGGAACGTGAACTACTTCTCCATCGATCTGGCAAGGAATGGCGTTTCGCGTCGTGAAGGAATAGCTGCTGACGCTGGGCTGTCGTCCGAGGCCCAAAGTCACCGCTCGCAGCGTCATCAAAGCCATCCGCCAGCGACCGGAGTGGGGCAATGTCACTACTTCGAATTGACCATCGTTGGGATTGTTCTTCTCGCTTACCGTTCCGTATTTCGCCATGCGGGAGATGATAGCCAGGACAAGACTGTCGAACTGTGCAGTTGCTCCGTCTGGCCGCTCAAGCTCAAACGGCTCCAGGCCTGACAATGTTCTGGTTACGGAGAAGAGCTCACGAATCTTGCCCTTCCCGCCCTTCTCAATTCCGATTGCCATCAAAGGGGTCAGCCCGAAACCTATATAGGAGTGGGCGTACTGGATTTGATCCGCTCCTTCTCCACTCAGGGTGATGCGCAGCAGATCCATACGACGGACCGAACCATGACGGACAGCTTCCGTCAGCTGCCGTACCGGCATGCTCCTGAAGTGGTCGTTGGCGTTGCCAGCGGGTAGAACCGTACACACTGCGCGCGTAGTTGAAACGTCCATGACGCCGTTGACCACCTCGTTGTATCCGCCGTCGCCGCTGACGGAAATGATGAGCGGAGATCCCTTACTGGCCGCTGAACGGGCAAGGTCGCGGGCGTGCCCCGCGAAAGCCGTTGGCTGTATCTGAACTTTCATATCAGGCAGCGCGGCGAGCAGTTCCTGCTCAAGGACTTCGATCCGCGCTCCCATTCCGGGTCTGGCCGGATTGAAGATCAGGACCGCTCGGTCAAAGTGTGGTGCAAGGCCGTCAGTCACCACCTCGTGTCCCTCCAAAGTCACTTGCAGCTACTAACCGCTTATCGGTGGTGAATAGCTCCTACTGGTGTCGGTGTCGGTACTGCACATGGGTTTCTAGCCTAGGCAAAGGAGGAAGTGTGGACAATTCCCCAGCGGCGCCTGCGGAACATTGCAGCTCACGCGATCGTCCGCTGAGCACGCTAAGCCGGCCAGGTTGCCGATCAGCACCCTTACGGCAAACCGAACGGAGGTCACTGCATCAGACGTAGCGCACCCGGATCTTTGCCTCAGACCAGCGCCGTTGCGTTGGCAGGTGAGCCTGTGGCTCCGATGATGTTGAGGGGCTTGACGCTGACCAGGGCGTCCCAGCTCCCTGTGGTGCGCATGTGCCGGCTGAGGGGACCCAGCTTCCAGAGTTCGCCGAGGGGCATACCGAGTTTGGCGAGCAGTTGCTGGTGCATCATGCCGTGATCGTTGGGTGCCGTGTGCTTGAAGGGACTGTCGGGAACGGCGGGAAGGCACTCCACGGCAAAGTTGTCGGCCGCCACGAGGGCAAGCTGGTTGTCCCACGCCCACGCCACGAATTCTTCGGATTGGGCGATACCCGTGGCTCGGCGGCTTTCCCGCAGATCCTGCTTATGGCCGTGGGACAAGGCCAGGAACCATTCGCACCAGCCGGTGTGGAGCATGAGGATGTCGCCTGGTCGGAGGGTGACGGACTGCTCTGCCAACGCCGACTGGATCAAATCCAGGGAGAGCGGTTCCCCGGCGGCGTGGTGGATCGGCGCTCCGTGGGCTGACCGGTAGCCGTCAAGGTCCACCAGCACGCCGCGGCCCACGATGGGTGCCTCGGCCCAGCCTTGTATCCCCAGTTCCGGTGTTCCTTCTCGCACGAGATCATCCGGGGTGCCGTTGTAGAAACCGACGTCGTCCGCCCTTCGGTGCCTGAGCCCGTCGATCTGCGTAGAGCCCTGAAGGTAGTAGCCGTCCAGGTAGTCGTCCCTGTGGGCAGGGTGCGATGAATAGATCGTGTGGTGTGGGGCGCTGCGCTTCAGCGACATCCCGGGGTCGAAGGCGTCCGCGGGATAGTCCAGGCCAAAGGCCGTCCCTGTCCGGACGCAGTCCCGCGCCTGTAAAACGGCGTGCGGGTTGATGAACGACGGCGTCCCGCGGGTCTCCTCGGGGAACAGCCCCCAAGAAGTGCCGGCCAGCTTCCCGTCCCGTCGGAGCAGTTCGGCGAAGGTTGGATACTCACCGTTGAAGGTATTCGTCACAGGGTCCGGGCCTCCTCGGGTTGGCCCTGCTTTTGATGGCGTTTATAGCTGAGGAGGAAACCGGCGATTGCGCAGATGGAGGCGGCTATGCACATCGGGTCCTTCAAGGAATCGTTGAGGAACGTTAACCACTCGCTGTTGCCCACTATGAGGGCGATGGCTTGTCCCGCCACGAACACCACCCCGCCCACGAGCAGGGCAGCGAGAGTGAGGACGAAGATGGTTTGGATGAGTTTCACGGGAGCTTCCTTAGATGGGCAGGATGCCGAGGATGATCAGGACTCCGATGCCCAGCAGCGGAAGTGCGTAATGGGTCAGCAACCGGGCGAACGTCGCGATGGGATTGACGTCGGCGATCCCGCAGGCAACATAGAGGGGCGCACCTCCGGGCGGAACAGCGGCTTCACACGATGAAAAGACCAAGACGGCGACGGCGGCGGTGGTGGCCGGGACACCGGCCGCTACCAGCGTTGCAACGCCAACGGTCCCGACGGCGGCCATGGTCGCCGTCGCGGAAAGGGGCGCAGCCACGGCGATCACGATCAATCCAATAAGGATCGCGAGCAGCCACAACGGCAGGTTCATCCGATTGAGCAGCGCGGTCATCTGCTGCGGCAAACCGGTAGCTGCGAGGGCGTTGGCACCGGCAAAGGCGAACACCACGGTGATTCCGACAACGCCGAACCTGGGGGCGGAACTCTCCAGGAGCTTCCACCAATCCCGTCCTCCACGCGGCAGGCGCTTCCAGCCGAGCAATGCCCCGGTGATGATCAGAACCACGGGTATCCAGACAATGACGCTGACTGACTTGGTGATATCAGCGCCTATCCAGTCGGACAACGCCGTGGCGATGGCCCCGGAGGTGATGATCAACGGAATCGCCACCACGACGAAGAGCAGCAGGGTGGCCCATCCCTGGCCGAAAGCCGTTTTCACCGTCAGTCTGTGTGCCGCGTCCAGTGGTGCCATCCCACTTTTGCGGATCAGCAACCACGTGACGATCAGCCGGTGCAGGAAGCACCACAGCCCACCGAACAACAACGGCAGCACAAGATCGTTGATGTTCAGCAAGGGTCCCACGGTGGCGGATCCCACCAGGACGAACATGGAGGCGCTGAAGGGAAACGTGATGCCCATCCCGGCGTTGCCGGCCACCAGTGTGGCGGCTGAGGGTTTGTCCAGCTTGGATTTTTCCATCCAGGGAATGGTCACCGAGCCGACGGTGGCTGCGATGGCTGCCTGGTTGTGGACCACTCCTCCCAGTCCGGCGGAGGCCACGGTGGACACCCACGCGGGCCCACCTTTGACCCCGCCAATCAGGGAGTTCAGCAGGTCGATGAGCCGATCCAGCACACCGGACTTGTCCAGCAGGTATCCCATGAACACGAAGGCCATGGTGGCGTATACGATCTCATCGGTCATGGCCGAGTAGAGCGCTGTCCAACCGATTTCAAGGGCAGCGGCTCCGGTGAAGGGGAGCACTACCAGGAAGCCGATGATCATGGCTTCGCCGACGCTGCGTTTGATGAGGGTTGTCCACAGCAAGATGACGGCCAAGTAGGCGCCGAGGGCCCAAATGCCGATCATGATGCTGCTCCTGAAAGAAGGTGTGCTGGGGAGTGGTTCACCGGTTGTCCTGTCCTGATTCTTCCCGATGCCCGCTTCAGCGCAAGGGCGCGGCGGCTTCCGCGCGTTCGGAAGCCATACGGGTGAGGGCAGCGGCCGAGGCTGTGGTCATCTCTGCAGGAACCTGCAGGTCGGATGACAGGTAGTCGGCAGTGTCCTGCATTTCCTTGGAGCGGCGCTGGGCGTGTTTTGCCGTGCCAGTGAGGAACCGGTCTATCACCGCTTGCCCATCACCAGCCAACTGCCGCCCGATCTGGCCGCGGATCCATTCTTCAAGTCCGGCAGCCCGTCCAGCCGTCACGGCTTCAACCACCACGGAGGCCAGGCCTTTCATCAGGACGCTGCGGAGCAGCTTGTGAGACATTGCCGCTCCTGGCTCACCGTCGGCGATTTCGACGTCGGCACCCAGCGGACGGAGCAGGTTAGCCACGGCGGCAGATCCGGGTCCGCTGACCATGAGCGGCGTTTTGGCGCCTTGGGTGGGGACGGGGCCAAGGATGGCTACATCGGCGAAGAGGGCTTCACTTGGGAACTGTCCGAGTTCCCGCATTACGTGCGGCGAGGACGACGTGAAGTCTGCGTAGCAGCTTCCTGCCGGCAACACAGGCAGACATTCCTGGGCCACGGCCCGGGCTGCTGCAGCGCCTGTGAGCACCAGGACGATGTCCGCATTTGCGCAGGCTTCCGCAGCCGTGGCGGCCCGGGTAACGCCGGCGGGGGTGTTTGGGGCGACGGGGTCGAATCCGTTGACCTGGTGCCCCGCGGCAACCAGGGCGGCCGCGTAGGTGGCTCCGGCCTCACCGAGGCCGATGACTGTGCAAGCTGTCATGTTTGTCTGTCCTTCTTACTTGGCCCGGTCCGCGATGATGGCGGCCCTGCGGTTTGTTTCGTCGGCGAATACGGCCTC
Organism: Paenarthrobacter sp.; assembly: GCF_031180005.1. Taxonomy (NCBI): domain Bacteria; kingdom Bacillati; phylum Actinomycetota; class Actinomycetes; order Micrococcales; family Micrococcaceae; genus Paenarthrobacter; species Paenarthrobacter sp. The sequence continues at coordinate 15,631 of NZ_JAPSHI010000002.1, forward strand.
GGCTGCCTCGGCGACGTTCGCTGCCTGTTCGCGGGGGATGATGACGACGCCGTCGGAGTCGCCGATGATGATGTCGCCGGGCATGACGGGTACTCCGCCGAAGGAGATGGGGGTGCCCAAACGGGAAGGACCGTTCTTGTAAGGACCAGCGGGGGTGGTGGCCCGGGCGAAGACCGGCATTCCGATTTCACCGAGAGTTTCGGCGTCCCGGGCAGCCCCGTCCAGTGCGAAGCCGGCAATGCCGAGATTGATGGCACGTTCCCCGATGAGTTCTCCCAGCAGGGCCCGGGACTCGTCTCCGCCACCAGCGACGACGATGACGTCGCCGGGGCGGGCGAGCTGCAACGCGCGGTGGATTCCTTGGTTGTCTCCCGGGCGGGTCCAGACCGTGAAGGCCGGGCCTGCAATGCGGGCGCCGGGCCAAATGGCCTGGATGGCCGAGTCGGCAACGCCCAGGCGGTCCATGGCGTCGCCGATGTTCGCTGCCGGGAGCTTTGCGAGACGTTCCAGGACGTCTCGCTCGGGGCGGGGGAAACCGGCGTCGAGGTCTTCAAGGACTGGAGTTGTCATGATGAGGTTCTTCCGTGTGGGGTGGCGGGGGTCGGAGAGCGGTTTGAATCAGTCGGTTTTCTGAACCAGTGGGAGGACCTTCTTGAAGTCCTCTTCCTGGCTTGCCCAGAATTCCTGGTAGTCCTTGCCGGAGAGGTAGCTGGTCTGGAGTCCGAGGTCTTCCATCTTCTTGACTACAGTGGGATCCTCGATCGCTTTTTGGAAGGCGGCCTCCAGCTTGGTGGCTACGGCGTCCGGCAGTCCCGCTGGGGCGGAGTAGCCGCGGACGGTACCGGCTTCGATGTTGTAACCGGATTCCTTGAAGGTAGGGACGTCCGGAAGGGAGGGGGCGCGTTCGGCCGTCATGACGCCCAGTACCCGTGCTTTACCCTGCTTGGAAAGGTCGGTGACATCGCTGACATTGGCCACCAGAATGTCCACGTGCTTGCCGAGGAACGCGGTGGTTGCTTGTGAGGCGCCCTCGGAGAAGTGCACTGGGGCAAATTCGGCGCCGGTGGTTTCCTGCAACTGCGCCATGGCGAAGTGCTCTCCTGTTTGCAGGCCGGTGGTGCTCGCGGTCATGGACTTCGGGTCAGTCTTGGCGGCGTCCAGGAGGTCCTTCAGGTTCTTGTAGGGGCTGTCCGGCTGCACGGCAATCACGGTGGGATCGATGACCTGGCGTCCCAGGGGTTGGAAACTTTCGCGCGTGTATTTCGCACCGCGTGCCGGGTCCAAGGGCGAGACGACCACGGACGGGGACCCTGTGGCGCCGATGGTGTAGCCGTCGGCCTTGGCGCTGGTCAGCTGGGTGTAGCCGATCTGCCCGCCCGCTCCGGGCTTGTTGATGACTTCAACGTTGGTGCCGAGTTCTTTCTCAAGAATTGGCTGGACCAGGCGGGCGGCTGTGTCTACGGCCCCGCCGGAGGAGAAGGAGACGATCAGCTCGATCGACTTGCCCTTCCTGGGGAAATCGTCCCCGGCGTTGTTGGCGGCGCCTGCGTTGGCGCCACAGCCGGTGAGTCCGATGAGGGCGGCAGCAGCGAAGGCTGCCGCGATGCGTGTGCGGGTCATGGTTCTTCTCCTTTGAAGGGGGTGTGGCAGGGGGTGTTTACGTTTCGGGATCTTCGTTGAGGGCTTTGGGCTTACGGAGCTTGAGGAGCGGGCTCAGGATGATGAGAACGCCGACGCCGATCAGGACCATCGAGATGGGGCGGTTGACGAAGATGCCGAAGTCTCCTTGCGAGATTTCCAGGGACTCCCGAAGTGACCGTTCCATCAGCGGTCCCAGCACAAGCGTGAGGACCATGGGAGCCAGCGGAATATCGAGGTGTCGCAACGCCAGGCCCAGCAGGCCGAAACCGATCATCACGAAAACATCGAAGACATTGAAGTTGATGGTGTAGGCGCCGATGACCATGAAGAGCAGGATCAAGGCGGTGAGGATTGAGGCCGGGACTCGAAGGATTGAGGTCCACAGGCCCACCAACGGGACGTTCAGCAGGAGCAGCAGCAGGTTGCCAATGAAGAGGCTTGCGATGATTGCCCAGGCAATTTCCGAGTGCTCCGTGAACAGGGTCGGCCCCGGCGTCAGGCCTTGCTGAAGGAAGGCGCCCATCAGTACAGCGATGGTTGGCGAGGCTGGGATGCCCAAGGTGAACAAGGGGATCAGTGCAGCGTTGGCGTGTGCGTTATTGGCGGTTTCCGGGCCTGCGACACCTTCGATCGCTCCCTTGCCCAGCTCGTTGCGGTGCTTGGAGAACTTCTTTTCGGCACCGTAGGCCAAGAGCGAGGACACTGATCCGGTCATGCCGGGGATCAGGCCAAGGCCGAAGCCGATGCCCGTTCCGCGTGCCATGGACGGTCCGCTTCGGCGCCACTCCGTTCCGGTGGGGAGCAGGGAGCGCAGGCCTGGTGCATGGACGGCAGCAGCTTTGGAGTCTTTCCGGTAGGACAGGATTTCGGAGAGGCCAAACACTCCCACGATCACGGCTACAAAACTCACGCCGTCCAGCAGGTTGTCGGAACCGAAGGTGAAACGGGGTGCGCCGGCCACGGGGTCGATGCCCACCATGGAGATCAGCAAGCCAAGGGCGCCGGAGATGAGGGCCTTGACCATGGACTTGCCGGCCAAAGCCACCAGCAGCGAGATGCCGACCACCATAAGTGCGAAGAATTCCGGGGGACCCACCAGCAACCCCAGCTCGCCGAGGGGCTTGGCGGCGGCCACCAGGCCAAGTGTTGCGATGGTACCGCCAACAAAGGATCCGACGGCGGCGATGGTTAGGGCCGCGCCTGCCTTGCCGATCTTGGTCATGGCGTAGCCGTCGATCGTGGTGATGGCTGAAGCCGCCTCGCCGGGGGTGTTCAGCAGGACACTGGTGATGGTTCCGCCGTACGCCGTGCCGTAGAAGATGGCGCACAGCATGATGATGGCACCGGTGGCATCGAGGTTCATCGTGAGGGGGATGAGCAAGGCGACGCCGGCCACGGGGCCGATGCCGGGAAGCACGCCGATGATGGTGCCGAGGAGGCAGCCCAGGAAAGCGAAAATCAGGTTCTGCCAAGTCAACGCAGAAGCGAAGCCGTTGGCCAGTTCGTTGAGGGTATCCACGGTTAGAGTCCGATCGAGTTCAGGACGGAAATTCCGGCGGTGGGCAGGGCCACGTTGAGGCCATAGTTGAAGGCGTAGAAAGCGCCGACGCTTCCCGCCAGGGCGATGATCAGCGATGAGATCCAGCCGCGACGGCCGCGGATTTTCAGGTGGTACATCAGGAAGATGAACATGCTCAGCTGGAAGCCGATCAGGTCCATGACCGCGGCCAGCAGCGCAAGGCTGACGACGACGGCGATCACCAGGCCGCGGTCGACGCCGCTGGCGGTTTCACTTGGTTGGCGTAATTCCTGGACCAGCCAAATGGCGGACATGGCAACCAACAGCCCGCCCATCGCGAAGGGGAACATCCCGGGGCCCGGTCCGAGGGACGTCCACAATCCCAAATCGAGGGAGCTGACCAGCACGTAGACGCCGACGACGACGAACGCGCCGATCCCTGCCAACACTGTGGGTGCAACGCGGGTGCGCTGCGGCTCGGTCATAACTGACTCCGTTGTCATGGTCTTCCTTCTTACGTTCCGTGGTAGTTCATTTCATAGAATGAAAGAATATTGCGTCTGAAGAAATAGTGACAGGAGCCACATCTGATGTCAAGCGCAAGGAACTTACATACAATGAAAGAATGACCGTGAGCTCAACGCACTCCGCCAGTTCAGCCGAAGATGGCCCTAAGGCGGCCAACATGCGCTCGCTATCAAGGGCGCTCGAGGTGTTTGCCGAGCTGCAGCGGGCAGAGCGGCCTCAGCGATTGAGCGATCTTGCAAGGACCTGCGGCATGAGCCTGCCCACCACGCTTAGGATCCTCCGCGTCCTCCAGGATTTCGGCATGGTCAGCCAGACGGACAAGACATACCGGGTCGGGCCGGCGGTTCTCCCTGCGGCCCGAAGCTTCCTGGAAAATGATCCCCTGGTGGTTGCGGCACGGCCCATTCTGCAGCAGGTTGCCACGCAGACGGCCCGAACCGCGTCCTTGTACACCCGCCTTGGCTTTGAGCGCATCCTGGTGGCCCGGGTGGACGGCGATTCGCCCCTCCGTTACGACCTCCCTTTGGGTAAACGGCTGCCACTCACGGTGGGCGCCGCCGGAAAAATTCTCCTGATGTCCGCTTCCCCCGAGGAGCTGCACCAGGTGGCGTTGGCTGCCTCCGCCTCGGGCCACGAAGAGGCTGGTTTCTCTGCCGACGATTTGCAGGCACGACTGCCCCTTCCGGGTGAGGATTTTGCCTATTCCGCCGACGAGCGCGCCACCGGCGTCTTATCCGTCGCGGTGGCAGTCCCCAACAGGACCGGCCGTCCGAGTGAATCGATTGCCCTGACGAGTCCGGTGGAGACGGCCACTGAAGCAGAGCTGAAAGCAAGCGTTCCGGAACTCCGGCGAGCTGCCGGCCGCCTGTCAGAACTACTGATGGGGTCTGTGTACTAATCCCAGCCGGCGGGTTCCCGAAGAGGGCCACTACTCTCGAGTAGCGCCGCAAGGAAGTGGGCAGTGCTTCTCTGGATCACCGCATTCGGGTTTGCATGGAATCCGGTGGACGTATTACTGTCTTGCTACTAAACCGGTATGGGCGACAGAAGCCCGGAGAGGAGGAGCGCATCACCGCTGACCAATCCAAGCACCACGTCCCATTTCCGTTGAAAGCCCCTCCCGGGGGGCTTTCCCTATGTCTGACAGTAATTCGGGGGCGAAGGGTATCGTAAGCATGCTTATGATATTCGGTAGTTTGGATGTCCCGACAGATTCGGTCGGGGTCTTGGTTCTCTGTCGTTGTGAGGAGTAGTCCATGGTCAGCTTTCGGCCCCTGGCCCGCATCGCCGCGGTTTTGACCACCCCACTTGCGCCGGAAGACGTTCTTGCCCTGTTCAATCCGGTGTATTCGTCCCGGCAGTTACGTGGGATCGTGACCAGGGTCGTCCAGGAAACTGCGCAGTCGGCCACTATTTTCTTCCGTCCCGGCCGCGGCTGGCACGCCCACCTCGCCGGTCAGTGGGCGAGGATTGGTGTAGAGCTGAACGGGGTCCGCCAATGGCGCTCCTATTCACTGAGTGCTCCAGCCGGCGAGGACCCGGCCATTACGGTCACGGACGTTGGATCCGTTTCAGGGACCTTGGTCCGCGACACCAAAGTCGGTGACGTCCTCTTCCTGGCTCCGCCTCAGGGCGACTTTGTCCTCCCGGAGCACCCGCGTTCGCTCCTAATGCTCACTGCGGGAAGCGGCATCACACCCGTCATGTCAATGATTCGCACACTTGTCCCAAGCCGCCCCGACGCAGACGTTGTGCTGATCCATTCCTCCCGCGACGAAGGCGACAGTATCTTCCGCGAGGAACTGGCTGAACTCGCTGATCAATTTCCCAATTTCCGCTTGGTGCAGTGGCACACCAACGGCCGCGGCCGCTTGAACTTCACGTCCACGGCCATCATGGAAGAGGTCTGCCCGGACTGGCGGAGCAGGGCAGCTTATGCGTGCGGCCCTGAGTCTTTCCTGGATGACGCCGAAGCCATGTGGAACCAGGCCGCGTTGACTGCCGCCGCAGCATCAGGGACGAAAACAAATAGTGGAACAGGGCACGGCTCGCTCACTATCGAAAGATTCAGCACCGAGCTCCTGGGAGGCGAAGGCAGCGAAGGGGGCGTGGTTACGTTCGAAGCTTCTGACCGCGAGGTCATGGCCGACGGCGGGGTCCCCATCCTCGACGTCGGTGAGGACGCAGGGGTGCTGATGCCCAGCGGCTGCCGCATGGGCATATGTCACAGCTGCCTGACTCCCTTGCTCGCCGGAAGAGTCCGCGACCTGCGCACCGGTGAGATTCATGGGGCGCCCGGGGAACTCATCCAAACCTGTGTCTCGGCAGCCGCCGGGCCCGTCAACCTGGAAATCTGAGGAGCACAACCGCATGTCAGAAGTTTCAACCAAAAGCTCTGCCGCCGCCGTCGGACTTAAGACACGTCCTGGTGCGCTCGCCGATGCGGGCAGGCCTACGGTGCGGCCTCCGGCGGCCGCGCACCTGAGCGACGATCAAGTGGCCCAACTGGGCCGCGAGCTCGACGCGCTCCGTGACGAGATCCTTGCCAAGCGCGGTTCCAGCGACGCCGCGTACATCAGGCGCATGATCAAGATCCAGCGTGGGTTGGAAATCTCTGGTCGTGCTGCGCTGCTGGTGGGCAGGAACAAGGCCGCCTGGTTCACCGGCACAACATTCCTCAGCATGGCCAAAATCCTGGAGAACATGGAACTTGGCCACAACATCCTCCACGGCCAATGGGACTGGATGCGTGACCCGGACATCCACTCCACCACGTGGGAGTGGGACTTCGTTACCCCGTCGCGGTCGTGGCAGCACACGCACAATGACCTTCACCACCGCTGGACCAACGTGGTTGGCAAGGACCGCGACGTCGGTTACAACCTTCTGCGCATGGACCCCGATCAGGAGTGGAAACCCTTCAACCTGGGCAATCCGATCTACAACGCCCTGCTCGCGCCCGTTTTCGAATGGGGTATAGCCATCTATGACCTGGAGATCCCCGAGTACAAAGAGGGCCTGAAGTCGAAGGCGGCGATGAATAAGGACCTTAAAGCGTTGGGTCGGAAGGCGCTTAAACAGTTCGCCAAGGACTATGCAGCCACTCCAGCTTTGGCCATGCTGTCGGGTTCGGGGAAGCAAGCCCTTTACGGCACGCTCGCTGCCAATGCCATCCGCAACGTCTGGGCCCATGCGGTCATCTTTTGCGGCCACTTCCCCGAAGGAACGGACACGTTCACCGAAGAAATGGTGGAAGGCGAAACCCGCGGCGACTGGTACGTCCGTCAGATGATCGGCTCCGCCAACATCTCGGGCCCGAGGTTCATGCACCTCATGACAGGGAACCTGTCGCACCAGATTGAGCACCACCTCTTCCCCGACCTTCCCTCCAACCGGTACTCCGAGATCGCACCCAAGGTCCGCGACATTTGCGAACGTTACGGCCTGAAGTACACCACGGGACCGTTGCTGAAACAGGTCGGCTCTGCGTGGGCTAAAGTCTTCAAGCTCGCCCTGCCTTAGCTCTGCCGCTTGAGCGCCCGTCCGAGGCGCGCTGCCGCTTCCTCGAGCTTCGGGGCTGGAACGTTCCCATAGGCCAGGCGTAGATGATCGCCTCCACCAGCGTGGAGCTGTGCGAGTCCTGCCTGTTCCGCAATGCCACGAGATCGCTGGACAGTTTGATGCCCTCTGCCAACGGTATGTATCCACCGGCCATCGCCGCTGACAGCGCCCCGACGCTGTGTCCGGCCACTGCATGGGGCAGGTTACCGCCTACGCGGGTCCACACCCGCCACGCGGCGATGCTGGCCGCGACGAGCGTCACCTGGGTTTTTTCGGTTTTACCCAGTTGCTCCGGGGACGAATCCCAGGCCAGTGCCCGGACATCCATGCCGAGGGCATCGGAGCATTCATCGAAGACCTCGTCGGCCTCCGGGAAGTTCTTTGTCAGGGCTTTGACCATTCCTGGGCGCTGGCTGCCTTGGCCCGGAAACAAGGCGACGGTGGACTCGAGGCCTCCCCACAGGTCCTCGTTGCCGGTCACCGTATACGCCGACCGATTCGCCAGGAACCGAGTGCGATGAAGACGGCAACCATTCCAAGGAGAACGGAGGTCGCCAGTGTGTTCGTCACGGCAAGATCGCCGACTGAAGCTGTGATGCCGTAGAACGTCTGGACTGCGTCAACGGCCTGGTCTTGGTTATTTGTCAGCGCTTCGAGTGCCTGCGACGTGTAAGGCTGGCGGATCAACATGGCTGATTGCGCGAAAGGAAGTGCGTTCAGGACATTGACCACACCGGCGGGCAGGGTGCCGGCCGGGATGTAAGCGCCGGCGAGGAAGCCGATGATGGTTCCAACGATGGTGCTCAGAGCTGAGAAGGCGGTGCTGGACTTGATGAACGTGACGACGAAGCTGGACAGCGCCGCAAACGCCGCAGATGAAACCAGGACGACGGCGGTGCACTGCCCAAGCTGGGCCCAGGTCATCAACGGTTCCCCCCGAAAGAGAATGTACAGCTGACCTACGAGGATCACCACAGCCGTCATCATGACAGAGATAACGAAGCTCGCGATCAAGTAGCCGAGGATCATGTTCGTCCGCCTGATGGGGGAGACGAGGAAGTCGCGGAAACGCCCGGTTGATGCATCGTCAACGAAGACGTTGAGGGCGGCCAGTCCGGTGGTGAGGGTGGTGATCATCGTGATGCCTGCAAAGACCCAGGCGTTGACGAAAGCGCTGATTTCCGAGCTGCTTGCATCAGGGAATTTTGTCTGCAGGTTATCCACTTGGAGGTTGCCGAGGAACAGGGCGTAAAGGGCGATGAGGATCAGCGCTGAGAGCAGTGAGAAAAATACCCCGGCTCTATCGCGGAAAAAGATCATCAGGTTACGGCCACTGAGAATCATGACGCTGTTCACGGTTCGCTCCTCTTGGCTGTCAGGGCAAGGAAAACGTCGTCCATGCGTCCGTGCCGGAACTCGAAGTCGTGGACGCGTTCCGCGCCCATATTGAGCAGGTGCCGGGCTTGCTTCGAGTTGTCTACCTCCACGCGATAAACGTCGTTATCGAGTGTCCAGTTCAGGTCGGCGTTCTTGCAGTACTCCGTGAGGAATGCGTGATCATCGGTGGTGACGGTGAGGATGCTGTTGCTGTGCTGTTCACGCAACTGCGCAGGTGTTCCCTGGGCGACCAACTTTCCGGAGTCGATGATTGAGACTTGGTCCGCAACCTCGGTTTCTTCCATGTAGTGAGTCGTGAGGAAAACGGTCAGGCCGTCGTCGTCGCGAAGCTTGTGAATGGTTTGCCAGACTTGTTCCCGGCTTTGCGGGTCCAAGCCAGCCGTCGGCTCATCGAGGAAAAGAATCTCAGGCCGGTGGATGAGAGCGCGGGCGATGTCCGCCCGGCGCTTCTGACCGCCGGAAAGCCGCCCGTAGTACGGCCTCTCGAGGAAAGATTCCAGGCCAATAAGGTTGGCCAGTTCAGCTATGCGTTGGGTCCGTTCGGACTTTGAGAGCCCGTAAAAGCCTGCTCGGATGTTGAGGTTCTGCCTGACCGAGAGTGTTGGATCGAGAAGCGACTGCTGGAATACGACGCCAATCTTGCGTCGGATCTCATCGTCGTCCCTGCCCACCGTGTGACCAGCGACCTGGATGCTGCCGCTGTCGAATCCAAGTGTGGTGGTGATGCAGCCGATGGTTGTGGACTTACCGGCACCGTTGGTTCCCAGGAAAGCGAAGATGGATGCGCGCTCCACGTCCAAGGTCAAATCCTGGACGGCATGCACTGGGCCATATCTCTTTGTAAGATTACTGATCTTAATGACGTTACTGATCACGCATAGCCCCCACTGTGTGCTTTGAAACAGTTCGCTGGGGCAAGAAATGTCGCCCCCGTTCGACAAAGTAACCACAACGTACCCGACGGATAAGTGTGCTGCAAAACGGCATCTTCGCGAGGTGTGCGCGGTGGATGCCAAGCAACCGGGAGTAACCTGGCAGTTAGAGCGTTGTAGCGAACAGTCGCTGCATTTTAGTAGTGGTGCCATTTTGGAATAGATGATGGAATGCAAATGTAGACGCTGCGACCCGGCGCTTATCCACCCATCTTCGCAAATTTCTCGCAAGCGTGAGTTTCTCGATAAGTTTGTGCAGTTCGGCCCAACCTGTGACTGGCAACGGCCTCGCAATGCTTGAGGGCTGGTGCCTTGCCTGGGATGCCTTTGTTAGCGGGGCTCAGCTCCCGCGAGCGGCGATCTTCGAACCCTCGTAAAAAGAGGATGGGTTTTCAAGGTCTTAATATTCGGCTTTTTGAAGGAGATTGACTGTGTGCACTTCTGTCATTTACAGGACAAGTAACTCAAACGGTTGGGTAAAGCCGCTCAGTTTGCACCGTTGTCGAGCCATGGCAGGCCTTTTCGTATCAACGAATGTGGACGGCGACGTATCCCCTTGCATCGCCACTTGGTCAGCCATTGGTCCCGACAACCCAGCAGATCAACTCCAATCCGGGATTTCTTCCGGCGTGGACATCAAAATTAGAAACTTGTGCACTAATCAAAGGTGTACATGATGTGAACAGTGATCTTTCAGCCCGCAACCGCTACACATATGGACTGGTCGGGAATCCTCTCCCAGAGCCGATTCCCCCAGCGTGGGGGAGCAGTGGCCCGACCGCGTCCTGCTGATCAGCTTTTACTGCAAAGCTTAGGCGTCGACCTATGCACTGCATCGCTCGACGGCGGTGCCGAACTCAGCAAGGGTGCCCAGGCGGCGCGAAGCCACGGCATAGAGGTCAAAAGCCGAATCCTCGAGAACGCCCTCGCGTATCGATCAGCGGCGAAGCGACAACGTCACAATCGAAGCCGCCCGCCCATGCTACTCAAGCGCCATTGAAACGCGCCATTGAAACCTCGGAAGCTCTGAAAGCCGAAGGGCTAAGGGCTGGGCATTACTCAAGTGCCCGATGGTGCATGCGGAAGTCGCTAACGAAACCCTTGACTTGCTGGATCTGGCCGCGCAGCAAGGCGTTCCCTCAACTGTCGGACGACCCGCCGCTCGTCGACGAGTTTAGCGGCATGATCCGACGGGCCGTCAGGGACTCCGCGCTTACTTGGCTGATCGTTCCGTCCGCCCCCTGCGAATGACGTTTCTTGTCTCTATGTGAAGCTGCACGACAATGCGTTAACTCACGCGTACACGCGTTACCGGTGATGTCCCTCCCGTTGCCACGATGCAGCGAGCTACGTAATCTCGAGCATGCATCGGCTCTGAAGAAGAGCAAACTCTGCCGCATGAGGATCCCTTAGGACGTCTTTGCTTTCCGCGTCCGCTGGGTGTCGGCGGGTCATCCCCAGCATCCTCACCATCTCCGTTCATGGCCTGGAGCTTTTGCAGGCCAGCCTCTCGCAAAGGAATATGTCCGTGTCTTCACCCCAAGACAACTCGTCCACCCGCATCGTTGCTGGTGAGACCGCGCCCAAGCCCAAACGCCGCCGTGCCGTTGAGATCGCGCTGGCCGTTGGCCTGGTCCTGCTGATCGGTGCAGGCGCTGCAGTAGCTTCCGCAGTTTCCCGCGGCAATGAGACTGCGCCGGTTCCCACGGCGTCACCCGCCGCTGAGTTGAAGCTTGGCTATTTCAGCAACGTGACCCACGGCCCGGCGCTGGTGGGCACCAGCCAGGGCATCATCGCCAAGGAACTTGGCGATACCAAGCTCAGCACCCAGGTCTTCAACGCCGGCCCCGCCGCGATCGAAGCCCTGAACGCCGGCGCCATCGATGCCACATACATCGGCCCGAACCCGGCCATCAACTCCTATGTCAAGAGCAACGGCGAGTCCATCAGCATCATCGCCGGTGCCGCAGCCGGCGGTGCCCAGCTCGTGGTCAAGCCGGAGATCAACTCCGCAGCCGACCTCAAAGGCAAGGTCCTGAGCTCCCCGCAGCTCGGCGGGACCCAGGACGTGGCCCTCCGCGCCTGGTTGGGTGACCAAGGATTCAAGACCAACACCGACGGCAGCGGCGACGTCAACATCAACCCGACCGAAAACGCCCAGTCGCTGAAGCTCTTCACCGACGGACAGCTCGACGGCGCGTGGTTGCCGGAGCCGTGGGCGTCCCGGCTTGTACTCGAGGCCGGAGCGAAGGTCCTGGTGGACGAGAAGGACCTGTGGGAAAACGGCGACTTCACCACCACCATCCTGATCGTGAACAAGAAGTTCGCTGCCGAACACCCTGAGACGGTGAAGGCTCTTCTGAAGGGCCATGTGGAATCCGTGAACTGGCTCAACAGCGCTTCGGCTGAGGAGAAGGCCACCACCATTAACGCTGTCCTCAAGGACACTGCAGGCAAGCCCCTTCCGGCGAACGTGATCGAACGGGCGCTGCGGAACATCAAGTTCACCACCGACCCGCTGGCCGGAACGTACAACAAGCTCCTCGAAGACGGCGTCAAAGCGGGCACCACCAAGCAGGCCGACATCAACGGAATCTTCGACCTCCGCACCTTGAACGAGGTTGAAGGCAAGAAGACCTCGGCCGCAGGTCTTGGCCAGGACTAAGCAGCAACAGGCTGGTCCGCTTCCGTTCATCTTCATGGGGGGATGGACGGGCCCTGCGGCGGTCTGCACCGCTCCGGATCACAATCTTCTTCTGTGAAGCGTAGTTGGAGTTTGTGACGTGCTTTCAGTCGTGCATGTTCTTGACGATTCCGTGAAGAAAGCTCGTACTCTCTCCAATGGGAAGACAGCGACGGGAATTCTCAGGTTTGGATCGAGGGCTTTCCAGACTTCAGACACCAGAGACTCCCATGCGGACTCGATCCTGACCACCGCGGGGTTGCCGTCCGGTTGTGGGTCGTCCAAATCACCAGAGTAGGTCTCCGTTTTTAACGAGGACGACGGCGGGAGTTGCCCTCCCGCCGTCGTGCGCCGTTCGGCGTGCCGCCCAGCATTGTTGGCGCGGCGCTTAGCCTTCGAGCTTGGAGTGCTCGCCCAGACGGTGCCATGAACGGTTGTGGTAGACCAGAGCGTCGCCGGGTTCGCCCGCTGGGACGTCACGCATCACGCGGGACTCCAGGGCGTGAACGGCGACGATGGTGGAGGTCCCTACCTCCATGCGATTGATGACGGCGCAGCGCACCCAGGCGCGGACATCGTCATATACCGCTTCGCCGGTTGCAAGGGCCGACCAGCGGTGTGTCTGGTTGAAGCGGTCGGCGCCGGGGGTCGCTCCAAACTTCGCCAAGTCGACGTCGTGCGCGTCCAGCAGGTGCACCACGACGGTTTCAGCGCGCGAAAGCACCTCGGACGCCGAGGACAGTGCCGAGACCGAGAAAATCAGCAACGGAGGTTCCGCACTCACTGACACCACCGACGATACCGTCAGCGCCACCGGTCCTTCGCCGGCATCCGCCGTGATGACGGCGACACCTCCCGGGTGGCCACGGAACAGTGCTTTGAATTCGTCGGCCGAGAGGGAGGACGGGAAGCTTTGCTTCGGATCCCCGAGCCAAGTGTCCGGGGGGTAGGCGTGAAACATCGTTAGGACACCCTGGGGGCGGAGCGGGCGAGTTCCTCGCGAACGATTCTCGTCCCTGCGCTGAGGGCACTGAGCTTGGCCAGTGCGACGTCGCGGGGGAACGGGGCCATGCCGCAGTTGGAGCTGGCAATGAGCTTGTCCGCATCGACGAACTGCAGGGCCTTGCGGAGGGTGTTGGCGACGTCCTCCGGGGTCTCGATGGTCTCGCTTGCGACGTCGATGGCCCCGAGCATGACTTTCTTGCCGCGGAGGAGCTCGATGAGGTCCATGGGCACGTGGGAGTTCTGGGATTCCAGCGAGATGATGTCGATGCTGGAGCTCTGAAGCAGCGGGAACGTTTCCTCGTACTGCCGCCACTGTGAGCCGAGCGTCGCCTTCCAGTCATTGTTCGCCTTGATCCCGTAGCCGTAGCAGATGTGCACGGCGGTCTCCGCACGCAGTCCTTCTGCCGCTCTCTCAAGCGCAGCCACGCCCCAGTCCTTGACCTCTTCGAGGAAGACGTTGAACGCGGGCTCGTCGAACTGGATGATGTCCACGCCGGCCGCCTCCAGTTCTTTCGCCTCCTGGTTCAGGATCGCAGCGAACTCCCAGGCCAGCTTCTCGCGGCTCTTGTAGTGGTCATCGTAGAGCGTGTCCACCATGGTCATGGGACCGGGAAGAGTCCATTTGATCGGCCGGTCGGTGGTTGCGCGGAGGAACTTTGCGTCTTCGACGAATACCGGCCGCTCGCGCCGCACCGCTCCGACGACGGTCGGCACGCTCGCGTCATAGCGATCGCGGATGCGCACGGTCTTGCGCTGTTCAAAGTCGACCCCGCTGAGATGCTCGATGAAGGTGGTGACGAAGTGCTGGCGGGTTTGCTCGCCGTCGCTGACGATGTCGATGCCGCGTCGGCTCTGCTCATGGATGGCGATGCGCAGCGCATCCTGCTTGCCCTCGAGAAGTGTGTTTCCGTCCAGCTTCCACGGGGACCAAAGAGTCTCCGGCTGTGCGAGCCACGATGGTTTCGGCAGGCTTCCGACAACAGTGGTGGGCAAAAGTGTGTTCATGGTTGACGATTCTCCGTGGGTCAGTTGACGAGAGCGGGGTATTTGGCGGTCCACTGGTCCAATAGATCCTTGTGGGGCGTGATGAAGTGTTCCTCCGTGTACTTCGCCTGAATGACCGCGAGCTGACTACGCTCGACGCGGTCGTAATCGATCTGGGTCCGCGAGTAATCCTGCTCTCCCAGGCTCGGCTGGTAGACGACGGCGGCGGCGGAGTTCGCGTTGTAAATTTCCGGGCGGTAGATCTTCTGGAACGTCTCCATGGTGCTGATCGTGCCGATGAGCTGCAGGTTGGAGTAGTCGTTGAGCAGGTCGCCGCGGAAATAGAAGGCGAGCGGCGCAACGCTGCCGCGTGGCATGAAGTAGCGGACCTGCAGCCCCATCTTTGCGAAGTAGGCGTCCGTCAGTGAGAACTCGTCCTGCTGGTACTCGACGCCCAGGACGGGGTGATGGTTCTCCGTTCGGCGGTACGTCTTGGTCGTAGAGACGCTGATGCACACCACTGGCGGCTGCGGGAAACGTTCCTGGCATGCCGGGGAATCGAGGAATTGCTGGAACAGTTTGCCGTGCAGATCGCCGAAGTCCCCGGGAACGGTGGGCTTGCCTGCCTCCGCTGCTGCCGCTGGCAGTACCACGCTGAAGTCGAAGTCACGGACGTAGGAGGAGAAGTTGTTCCCCACGATCCCTTGGTGGCGGACGCCATTCAACTGGTCCACGATCTGGATGTCGAGAACCTCGAACAGGGGGAACTCTTGATCCGTACCTTCCGCAGTGAACTCTATCTGCACGGAAACGATCTCAAGCTCGAGCGTGTAACGGTCCCGGTCCGGGTTGTCCCAGCTGGCAAGATCGTTGAAGCGGCGCCGAATCATGGTCAAAGCGTTGCGGAGGTTCTCCTGGCGGTGCTCGCCGCGTGCCAGGTTGGCGAAATTCGTGGTGATCCGCGAGCCTTCCGACGGGGAGTAGTCCTCGTCGAAGGGGGTCGTGGTGATGCTGAAGGTGAAGTCGTCTGCCATGTGCTGCCAATCCGTTGATCGGCCGGAGACGGCCTTTCCGAAGGGGATGTATCCATGGTGCAGCCTATGGCGGGGTATCAGGTAACTAGTGGTTGCTATGCATTGATATAGAATCTGCCTATGGCCCAGATTTCGAGCGGATTGACCCTGCAGCAGCTCCGCTACTTCATAGAAGTTGCAGCGGAGGGGTCGATCTCCGCGGCTGCTGATCTTCTCTACGTAGCGCAGCCGACAATGTCTGCTTCGATGAAGGACCTTGAGGCCCGGGTTGGCCGTGCGCTCCTGGTTCGCTCCGCCCGCGGGGCCACCCTCACCGCTGACGGGGTAGAGTTCCTCGGCTACGCGAGACAGGTCGTCGAGCAGTTCGCTCTCCTCGAGCAGCGCTACCTTGGCAGGCCACCCCGGCGACGTCTGCTCGGGGTGTCAACACAGCACTACTCGTTCGCGGTGGACGCCTTCGTCCGGATGGTCAAAGCCACTGACGTGGCCGAATACGAATTCTCGCTCCGTGAGTCCCGCACCTGGGACATCATCGAGGATGTCCGGACGCTCCGCAGCGAGATAGGCATCCTCTACCGGAATGATTTCAACCGGAAGGTCATCGACAAGCTGCTCCGGGAATCCGGGCTCGCGTTCACTCCGCTTTTCCTCGCCGATCCGCACATTTTCATTTCACGGAACAACCCGCTCGCCACAAAAGAGCGTGCGACCCTCGACGATCTCGCCGGCTTACCGCGGCTAACCTTCGATCAAGGTGCGAACAACTCCTTTTACTTCGCGGAGGAGATTCTCTCCACCATGTCCAGTAAGCAGGAGATACGGGTCTCTGACCGTGCCACGATCTTCAACCTCATGATCGGGCTTCACGGCTACACCATTTCGACGGGCATCATCAGCGGGCAGCTCGACCCAGAGATCGTCGCCATCCCGCTCGACGTTGACGAACGCATCGAGATCGGCTGGATCGGCCACGCAGCGATCCCGCTCACCGACCAAGCGCAGCACTACCTCAGGGAACTACGGGCCGTCGTCACCGAGTTCGGCGTAGCGCTACTCGACTGACCGCAGTTGAACGCGAGGGTCTTTACCCCTTCGGGACTGAGGGCGGCATGACCTTCGAGATCCTGCGCTAAAGTTCTTGATTTCGGCTCGATACTGATGCGCGGAAACCGGCAAGACTGATTTCTTGCAGGGTGCCGAGCTTGTCTTGCATCGCCACGCGCGCCGGCGTGAGATCAGTGCGGGCCTTGATTTCGTCATGGGCCATGACGCCGAGCTGTTGACCCGCCTTGAGGACGCGTGACCGCGTACCTCGACATTGAGGATGCACTGCAGGTAATCGACCGGTACGGGTTCCACATCCGCGACGTGGGCCTGCTCGCCTCGGCACTGGCCAGGCCGGCGACAACAGTCATGGGTGCTGAGGCCTATCCGGAGTTGGCGATGAAGGCGGCCGCGTTGCTGGAGTCGGTGGCCCGCTTTCATCCGCTCATTGACGGTTACAAGCGCAGCGCCTGGACGCTCATGGTCCTGCTGTTGTGGATCAACGGCTACCGCCACGACTTCACGACGGACGAGGGGTTCGACCTTGTGGTCGGAGTCGCCGAAGGAGCTGTTGAATTGCGGGACTCCGCCGTGCTCATTTCCAAGCATCTGGTCTCGCGCTAGCTCCGACTGCTGTCCGGCCAAAGCCATTGAAGCAGTGGGATGGGGGTGTGGACACTGTCCATACTTTGTGTCTCGGACCGGGTCGTACCGGAGCCGGATTGCCCGGATTCCGCATGTTTCCGCAATTTCCAAGTATCTTCAAGGCTCAGAATCCCGTTCGAGTTCAACCTCGGGCACAGCACACCCCCCTCGTCAAAGGGGGCTATTGCTTTAACGTGTGTAAATTCTGGGTGGTCAGGTCCCACTGACACTGGCGCGGGGTGTGCCTGGCGCCGCGGGTCGCCTGTCTGGTTGTGGGGGAGCGGGTTCAGGGCCTTGGCTGGTGGACCCTCCGCTTGCTTTGTGCCGGTGTCAGGCGGTCCTCTCGCAATTCGCCGGGCAGGTCGTGGTTGGCCTACACCTCTTCATGGGTAGGCATGCAGGTCACGCCATGACCTTGTGAACCACTCAGGGACCACATTTTCGACTGGATCGTCCTGTGAGGAAGGGCCAAGGCATCTTTGTTCTGCCTGATGTGGTGCGTGGAGTCTCCCCACCTCAGTATTCTTCTTACTGAGCAGCATGGATTCAGCTCTGTGTGCCTAACACCCTTCTACTGCCTGGTCTGCGCAATATGATTGCGCCTGTGTGTCAGCAGCCTTGGGTGACTGCGGTGTTGCCCCTCTGTGGGCGCGGCCGGCTGGTGGTCAAATGCTGGTAGCGGAGGACTCATGCGAGCGGCAATCGACTGCCTTTCCCCTGGTGTGCGGCGATGGCCGGACAGCGCTCCTCAGGGGTGCTGTCCGGCCTTTGCTCGGTGGTTACTAGAGGGCACTTTGCGGCGTGACTGGTTAGACCGAAGAGATAGATGGCCTGTTCACGTCAGCTTGCTCGTCGGCGAGGGGGCTACGTGCAGTTTCCGCGCTCATCAGCAAGCCCACCAGGGACAGTACGCCGATACCCATCAGGAAGAACGCCGGCGAGCTGGGGTTGCCTGTCGTGGCGATCAGCCAGGTGCCGATAAGCGGCGCTACGCCGCCAAAGAGCATGGCGCCGACGTTGAACGGCAACGCGAATCCGAGGTAGCGCGAGCGGGTGCCGAACAGTTCGGTGAAGAAGGAAGGAAACACTGCATCGTTCATGGCGAAGAACATGAGCGAGACGATGAGGACCGCGGAGGCGAGGACCACGCCTCCGAAGGAAAGCAGGGTCATGATCGGGTAGCTCAAGACGATGAAAGCGATGCTTGAGATCATCAGGGTGCGCTTACGTCCGATCCGGTCGGACAGGCGCGCGGCAAGGGGGATGAAGATGATGTGCGCCACAAGGCCAATCGTGACAACCAGTGTTGCGGTCGCTTCGCTCATTCCCGCCTCCTCGATGAGGAACGAGGGCGTGTAGCTGAGCAGGAGGTAGTAGGCGCCAGCGTTGAGCGACATGACGAGCAGTGCCTTGAACATCGACGGGAGGCTTTTACGGGTCTCGGACCAGCGGTTGGAGGTCGGAAGCTGATCAACTGCGTTCTGACGCTGCATTTTTTCGAGTTCCAGCACCCGGCGGAACTGCGGGGTGTCTTCCAAACGCAGGCGAAGCCAGAGGCCGACGATGCCGAGCGGGCCCGCGATGAGGAACGGGATCCTCCAGCCCCAGTCCTGCATGAATCCCGGTGAGGTGCTGGCGTAGAGGATGGTCGCCATGAGCGAGGCTGCCAGGAACCCGGCGGCAGCTGCGATGGGTACCACACTGGTGAGCAGTCCGCGCTTGGCGGCGGGGGCGTACTCGGCGACGAAGGTGCCTGCGCCGGCGTATTCGCCGGAGGCTGAAAAGCTCTGTGTTAGGCGGAGCAGCAGGAGCAGGATGGGTGCTGCGATGCCGATGGTGGCGTAGTTCGGTATGAATCCGATGAGGAAGGTGGCTCCGGACATGAGGATGATGGTCGTGGCGAGGATGCTCTTACGGCCGATTTTGTCTCCTAGGCTGCCCCAGACGAAGGCCCCGAGCGGGCGTACGAGGAACGATAACGCGAAGACTGCGAAGGTGCTCATCAGGGCAACAGCGCGGTCCTC
Source organism: Paenarthrobacter sp. (assembly GCF_031180005.1). Lineage (NCBI taxonomy): Bacteria > Bacillati > Actinomycetota > Actinomycetes > Micrococcales > Micrococcaceae > Paenarthrobacter > Paenarthrobacter sp. Next base: position 34,629 of record NZ_JAPSHI010000002.1, read on the forward strand.
CGGGGGAAAGAAAACTATTGCGATGGTGGTCGCGAGGTAGCTGTAGCTGGCGTAGTCGAAGTACTCCAGCAAGGTGCCGAGCCCGCTGGCGATGACGACTCGGCGGAGTATGGACCGGGGGACGGAATCTGTGGTGGCTACGGTGGTGGGCATGATGTCGTTCCTCATTTGAGTACCGGATCTTCGCGGTGGGTCCGCAGGATGTGACGACCATCATGGCAGCTAACCTCAGCCCGGAATATGGCCTCAGCGGAGAACTCCCAATGATAGTTATGGCCCTGATGGTGAAGTACCTGCGCTGTCGCGGAAGCCTCGGACTTTCAGGGCGAGCCAGAGCTCGGTTTGTGCATCGATGCCGTCCAGGTCGTGACCGGTGATCTGGATGATCCGCTGCATCCGGTTCCGCACTGTGTGCCGGTGGACTCCCATACGTTCGGCTGTCGCTTCGACGGATCGGCGCTCGAGAAGCCAGGTGTGCAGCGTATTCAGGAGGGCTTCGCCTCCGCGCGAGTTCTCGATGGGGGCGAGGACAGCGATGGAGAAAGCCTCCAGGTATTCGGATGGAGCGGCGCTGATCAGGAACTCGTGCGAGGCTCCGTCGACGTACTCAATCGGGGTGCCCGCCCGGCGGCTGGTCTCCAATGCCAGGGTTGCCTGCCTGATGCTGCGGGCGGAGTGCTCGGGAGCGCCCCTGGTGCCGATCCCCGTGGGGACGTCAAGGCCGTAGTCAGCCAGAGCCTTTCGGGGGTCGACGGTTGCCAGACATTCGACTATGCGGTGACGGTGCCGTATGAAAGGGGCGGCGAGGACGACCGCGAGGTCGTCGATGAGCACTTCCGCATGGGTCTCATTGCGCGCTTCGATGCTCACGCCCCGCAGCGGGCCTGGGTCTATGCCGATGCTCCGGAGGAATGTCCGGGCGCTGCCCGGCTCCGTGAACGTCAGGAGGCGCGCAAACCGTTCGGCGCGCTTACGGCGCGCAGATTCGTCGAGGAACCACACGCGTTCGAATTCGAGCGCCAGCAGCGAACGCAGTGCCGGCGCGGCGAGCTCTGCCGTCTCCTGGCCTGTCGGGATACGGACGCAGAACCCCCGGACAGTGTCATTGCCTGCGAACGGGAAGACCTCGACCGTCTCTTCTACGCCGGCGGATGTTTCGTCGGGACCGGCGACCAGCTCGGTGGCTGACACGAGGAGTTGTTCTCCAAGTCGTGGTGCTTCACGGCCGGCGAGGCGTTCGCTCAAGGGCGCGAGCAAGGTCGAAGGAAAAGCCGAGCTTCTGGCCATGACCCTCCCAAGACGGTCGAATACAGCCACCGGCTCCTCGGTCCGTTGCTGCCAGCCGGACAGCAGGTCCCCAAACGAGCCGCCGCGGGCCACAATTGCTGTGATCTCCATCTGCAAGTCGAGCGGCCGTCTGAGCGCTTCCCGTTGTCCTTCCGCGTGCAGGACGGCGATGGTGTGGGCCATTCGCCCGAAGTCGGCGATGTCACCGGTCAGCAGTGGGAGGTCATACTCGCTTGCCAGGGCCAGCACCTGCGCCGGGAGGCGCTCGAAAGCTGCTTCTGTGCCGAGGCCAATGATGAGCCCTGAGACACCCGCGTCCGCCGCTTCTGACAGAAGAACCTTCCAAGCGATCCAGTCCTCGCCGATGTGCCGCCCGCTGGTCAGGACTATCTCGCCGCCGTGGAGCTTCGGTAGTGACCCGTTCCGCTCGATGGAGATCGGGATTCCAGCGGCTCGTTCAACGCGGCTGCCCCCATGCATCACCGTCAGGCCTAGGCTCGGTGTGGTGGCCAGCTTGGCTACCGTGAACGCCTTCGATTCATATGCCATGGCCCCATATTAGTCAGGAACTGCACAAAGATCTGTACACTGCGGCCACTATTCTCTCTGCAAAGAGTACGCCCCGGCGATGGTCTGGGAAGGGTGGCTTCAATAGTGTGATTCGCAGCAGGCCGCACCAGCGAGCCGAAGACCGCAACTGCGAATGGGAGCATGTCATGATCGGCCAGAACGAGTACTTCGAGGGACAGGTACGAAGCCTTGAATTCAAGAACGAGCAGGGAAACTTCACCGTCGGGGTGATGGAGCCCGGTGAATGGAAGTTCGAAGCTCCCGTCAAAGAATGGATGCACCTTGTCCGCGGAACCTGGGACGTGCAGCAACCCGCCGGTCAGGGGGAGTGGACAACCTACAAGGAAGGCGAACGGTTCGAGGTCCCGGGTGGAACCGACTTCACCGTCCGCATAAAGGACACCGTTGCCTACCTCTGCCCCTACACCGGAGAATTCCTCGGTCACTTGGACATGTAGCATTCCCAACTGCCTGAGTACTGACACAAGTGAATATGTGTTGGACTGACCTCAACAAAAGGAGCCTGGCGCCAAGCCGGGCTCCTTTTAGTTGCGTCCGTTCTGCACGGTCGTCCGCCTGTTCGGAGACGAGCTGATCGTCGGCCGAGCATGCCAAAGCAGACCAGCTTGCCGATAAGCACCCATATTTCGGGTATTGGAAGTTTCACATCTGGATCCTTGAGGCGCGCAGCCCAGGCCCGGAACGGGCTTCCGACTCTATCCTGTCCGCCGACGGGCATGTGGAGTAGTGGAGGAGCGGATTCAGGGCGGTGGCAGACCATGCTCATGCCATCAGAGTGAAGCGGCCGCGCCTGAACAGCAGCTCGCGGCGGTTTCCGGAACCAGAGACGCCTTTAGAGCCCAAGCCACTTCATCATCTCTTGCGAATGCTGAATCTAGAATCTACACTCTAGGGAAGCGGCCAAGTGTGGCCGCTGTCACTGAGAGGGAAAGCAATGTCGCTTGCGCTAGCCGCGTTGTCACACGCGCCGTCATTTGGAAACGTCGATCCGGGTGGAACGATTTTCGCGGAAATCAATGATGCCCTGAGCGAGGTCCGGTCATTCGTAGAGGATTTCGCACCAGATGTCACCGTGATTTTCGGCCCCGATCATTTCAACGGCGTTCTGTACTCGATGATGCCGCCGTTCGCGATTGGCGCCCAGGCTGTCGGTGTTGGTGACTACGGGACCTCCGCAGGTCCCCTTCCGGTCGACTCGGAAGTGGCGCGCCAGTTGCACGCGTTGACCCTGGCCCAAGGGATTGACATATCCCGTTCCGAGCGACTCGAAGTAGATCACGGTGTCATGCAGCCGCTGGAGTTCCTTTTCGGCTCAGGATTCACGCGCACGTTCGTCCCCGTCTTCGTGAACGCCATCGGCAAGCCGCTCACGCCCATGGCTCGCATCCGACTGATGGGTGAGGCGTTGGGTCGGGCTGCGCAGCAACTCGAAAAGCGCGTGCTCCTAGTGGCATCCGGTGGACTGTCGCACAACCCGCCGATTCCGGAGTATGACGGCTCCCCCGAACCTGTCCAGCAGCGCTTGGTCTCCTACTCGCCGTCGATAGAAGACCGCGCAGCCCGCGAAGGGAAGATCATCCAAGGCATTCAGGCGATCGCCGACGGACGCGCATCGAGTGCACCTCTTAATGAGGAATGGGACCAAAAGCTCCTAAAGGTCTTCCGTTCGGGTTCACTGCATGAGGTGGATGCTTGGGACAACGATGAATTCATCGCCGAGGGCGGAAGCGCCGCCCACGAGATGCGTTCCTGGATCGCGGCGTTCAGCGCACTCTCGACGGCGGGCGACTACGACATGGTGGTGGACCGCTACTGGCCCGTGGAGACGTGGGGTGCCGGATTCGGTATCACAGCGGCAATCCCTCACGGCGCATGACCCAGGTGACGATGTGGGGAGAGATTGCCGATCTGCCCCACACTCTTGACTACCTGCAGGTGGGAGAGTGGCGCACCCGCGTTCTGACGGTTGGCGTGGGTGAGCAGACCTTGATTCTCCTCAACGGCACCAGCGGTCACATCGAAGCGTGGACCCACAACATACGTGCCCTGGCGAAGCAATACCGTGTGATTGGCTACGACTATCCCGGCCATGGCTATTCGACGTTGGCCGAAGCTGACCTGGAGATTCCCCACTACGAGGCACACCTGCTGGAGCTCCTAAATGTGCTTCAGTTGGACAAGGTGCACCTGCTCGGAGAATCGCTGGGAGGATGGATCGCCATCAAGTTCGCAGCGCACCACCCTGAACGTCTGCACAGCATCGTCCTGAGTGCACCCGGTGGCCGAATGATTGGTCCGATGTCGATGGACCGCGTCAGCCCGGTGAGCCGGAAGGCCGTGGAGGAACCGACTTACGAGAACGTCAAGGCACGCCTCCAAGTGGTTATTCACAACCCGGAGCAAATTACCGATGAGCTCGTGGAGGTAAGGCGATCCGTTTACGCCCGGCCCGACTTTATCAAGTCCATGGAACACATCATGGCGCTCCAAGTTCCCGATATCCGGGCCCGAAACCAGGTCACCGAAGAGGACTACGCAGCCATTTCCGTGCCCGCATTACTCGTCTGGACCGACCACGAGCCGACGGGTGGCGTAGCTACCGGGGAGACCTTGGCCGCTGCCATACCGGACGGCGAGTTCGCACTGATCCGCAACGCTGCCCACTGGCCACAGTGGGAAGACCCCATGACTTTCAACGAGAAAACACTCGACTTCCTGCGCAGAAAGGCCTGAGTCAGATGTCGGACATCATTACGGAGATCGCTGGAGATCTCTACAAAGCGCGCACTTTGCGCACCCCTATTGAGTTTGTGCGCCATCGCTTGCCTGACAACGACAAGGATGCGGCTTACCGCATTTCGGAGTTGGTGACGCAACAGCGCGAAGCCGCGGAAGGCCGCCGTCGTGTAGGCCGAAAGGTTGGCCTGACCAACCCGATCGTTCAGAAGCGGGCCGGAGTAGATGAGCCCGATTATGGCATCATCCTGGACAACATGACGTTTGAGTCGCCCATCGAAAGGCCGGCGTCGGACTATTTCCATCCCAAGATCGAAGCTGAGATCGCCTTCGTCCTGAAGTCCGACATTCTGGATTCGGACTTGGCCTCAGTCGAAGCCGCCATCGATTACGTCACGCCCGCAATGGAGCTCGTGGACAACCGCTACTTCAGCTACAAGATGGGCATTGTTGACACGATCGCCGACAACGCCGCGTGTGAAGGCATCGTGACGGGATCAGTTCGCGTGCCGTACGGAGAGATCGACCTTAAAAAAGTCGAGATGGTCTTGTACCGCGGTGAGGAAGAACTGACCCGTGGCATCGGTGAGAACGTCATGGGGAATCCCGTCCACGCGATCCAGTGGCTGGCAGAGACTTCCCTGAGGATCGGCAAGCCACTGCGGGCCGGGGAGATCCTGCTTTCAGGGTCCATTGGCCTGATAGTTGACTGGGATCCGAATATCACTTACACCGCCAAGTATTCGCACGGGCTCGGAGATGTTGTTGCACATTTAACGGAGGCCGTCGATGCGTGAGGTCACCGTCGAAACCCGTGTAGCGATCGAACATCTGGTTGCGGAACTATTGTGGCGGCTCGATCATGGCAAGGCCGACACCACGTGGGAGCTCTACACCGAGGACGCAGTCACCACAGGACCGCTGGGGGTCATGGATGGTCGGGAAGCCATCAAAGCCTGGGGTGAACGCCGCGCGAAAATTACGGGCGTCGTGGGACGGCACCTCATTGGTGGGACTCGGCTGGCTTGGGTGAATGAGGAACTTCACGGCTGGACCCAATACATGACGTTCCGCGATTCATCTGACAACCCACTGCTGCCGGCAAGCGTCGGCGAATTCCGTGAGGTTTACCGGGAAGTCGACGGGGAGTGGAAGATCGCACGGCGCGAGATCGGCCCCATTTTCGGTGGAATGAATGCCGCAGCGCACGCTAAGCGGCTCACGGAAAGCACTGCAGAATGAAGTGGGACAGCCTAGGCGGGCAGCCGCCGGTGCTGCTGCATCAGGCGCTCCCGTCCCTGTCGGTGACCGAGTGGGCTCTGGCCGCGGGCTACGACGGCATGGTTGTAGATCTCCAGCACGGAGAAGTCGGATTGGAGGCAGCCTGCACTATGTTGCGCGCTGCGCCGAGGGGGTCGGCATACAGCTATGCCCGAGTGGGCGGCTTGGACCCAGCCCCTATCCTGCGGCTGCTCGATAGCGGTGCGCGCGGCATCATCGCTCCGACCATAGAGTCCGGGGAACAGGCTCGAATGCTGGTGGAAGCAACCAAGTATCCCCGAGTGGGGAACCGGAGCCTCGGCCCCAGCCGCCCCAACCTATACCCGGGCCAGTCCTACACCGAGGCGGGAAACCTGGCGGTGTCCACGATCGCCCAGATAGAGACAGTTGCCGGCGTCGAGAACGCGGAAAGCATCATCGCCACTTCGGGACTCGACTCGATCTACATCGGGCCAGCTGATCTGGCAGTCTCCTACGGACTCCCGGGAAGAGGAGACTGGGAGGACGGGCCGGTGCGCGACGCAATAGTGCATCTGTCCACGTTGACAAAAGCGCACGGCGTGACGCTGGGCATCTATTCGGGATCCAGTCCCTATGCAGCTGACCTTCTAGGCCGGGAGCTCGTCGATTACGTGGGCCTCGGCATCGACCTTGTCTTCGTCAACCGCGCGGCCCAGGAATCCATCAAGACCCTGAGGGGCACAAAATGAGCGACCGCAAGGACGTAATTATCATCGGAGCGGGCCCCGTGGGCCTGACGCTCGCCAACCTCCTTGGCCAGTTCGGCGTCAGCACCGTAGTTTTCGAAAGCCGCGATGAACTCATCGACTACCCACGCGCTGTGGGCATCGATGATGAGGCGCTGCGGACCATGCAGACCATCGGGCTGGTGGACAAGGTACTTCCGCACACCGTCCCGGACCAGAAGATCCGAATTGTCAATGGCGACCGAAAAGTACTGGCGGAGATCAACCCCACGACGCGTGAGTTCGGTTGGCCCCGCAGGAACGGCTTTATCCAGCCACTGGTGGACAAGGCGCTCCTTGAGGGCCTTGAACGGTATCCGCACGTCGACGTGCGCTTCGGTTCCCAAGTGCTGGCCTTCGAATCGGATTCCGACGGGGTGACGGCCACGGTCAGCACGGCGTCGGGCGAAGAGAGGGCGACCGCCAGCTACGTCGTCGGCTCTGACGGCGGCCGCTCCCTGACCAGGCAGCACCTTGGGCTGGCCTTTGAAGGCGAAACGCGCTCGACCCGCGGACTTGTCATCGACGTCGCCAATGACCCCATCGGGACTCCACATGCAGTCTTTGGTGGGGATCCTAGCCGTGGATACGCCACGCTTAGCCTGCCGCATGGCATCCGCCGCTGGGAATTCACCCTTTTCGAGGGTGAATCGGAAGAGGTGGCAGAGGACGATGCGTTCGTGTTCGCCCTCCTTGCACCGCATGTGCCTGACCCCGCCGGTCTCAACATCATTCGCCGCCGGGTCTATGCCCACCACGCTCGTGTTGCGGAGAAGTTCCGGGTAGGACGATTCCTGCTGGCCGGGGACGCCGCCCATGTCATGCCGGTGGTGGCTGGCCAGGGTTGGAATTCCGGCATCCGGGATGCCCTGAACCTGGCGTGGAAACTCGCTGCAGTGGTTCAAGGGAAAGCCAGCGACGAGTTGCTGAATTCCTACGAAACTGAGCGGCGTGAACACGTCAAGGCCATGGTGGCGTTGTCATTGAATATGGCGAACCTCGTCACTGACCACAACAGGCTGCGGACGGCGGTGCGCGACATGGCCGCTGCGGTTGTCGACAAGCTGCCGAAAGCTCGTGCACGTCTGAACAGCCAAGGCTACAAGCCGATGCCCAAATACGAACACGGCGTAGTGGTTCCGTCCCGGCTCCCCACGTGGAAGTCACTGCCGGGCCGGGACGATGCACCACGAACGGTAGGCACCTTGTTCCCTCAGCCTACGGTTCGGAACGAAGAGGGCCGTTCGGTCCTCCTGGACTATGCAACCGGCCAAGGGTGGCGCGTGATCATGTGGAATAACGATCCCATGGCGTTCGTGAGTGAGGCTGAGGCTCAGACATTGGCAGGCCTTGGCGGAATCATGATTCAGGCCGTACCGGCCTCTCAGCTTCCATGGGCGAAGGATGCGGCCGCGCCCGGGGTGCGGGTGGTAGGCGATGAGAGTGGCAATCTGAAGTCCTGGTTCGACCAACGGCCCTTCTCTGCGATCATTGTCCGCCCTGACCATGTGGTGGCCGCAGAGTGTCTAGCCCAGGAACTGAATGAGGTCCTTAAACAGGTCTTCAGCGTGGCAAACGTCACGCCTGCCTACCAAAACGCATAGTAGCTAAAAGAATGCATAATCTGTTGACAAAGGCATTATCTCGAAATACTGTTGCTGCAACTCGCCAGTACAAGGCGGTAGGCGGGAAGGCCCGCGCAGCGTTCACTCAAGGGAGAGCGAATCTTATGAACATCAAACAAACCCGTGCAACGGCCGTCGGTGCCTTGGCCCTTGCACTGACACTCAGCGGTTGTGCTTCCGGATCGGTCGATGGCAGCAGTTCCACAGCGGGCCCGAGCGGCTCCGCCGGGCTCACCAAGGTCACCTACGGCATCTTCCCGTCCAATACCGTTGCGGCCCTCCAAGTTGCCATCGACAAGGGCTACTTCGAAAAGCAGGGCATCGACCTTGAACTGGTGGTTGGCGCAGGCAGCAGTGCGGCACAATTGCCCGCGCTGGCCACCGGGGAGCTCGACTTCATGCTGGCCAGCCCGGTCACGGCCCTAACGGCCACCACGCAGGGCCTCGACGTCCGCATTGTTGACGGTTTCACTCAGAACGACCCCAAGATCGTGGAGGACTCCACCGCCGTAGTTGTTGGCGCCGGATCGAACATCAAGACTGCCCGTGATCTGGAAGGCAAGAAGGTGTCGGTCAACGCGCTGGGCAGCATTGGGGAAATCGGCATCCGTGAAGCCGTGGCCAAGGACGGTGGGGATCCGAAGAAGGTGACTTTCGTCCAGCTGTCCTTCCCCGAGGTTGCAGCACAGATCGAAGCCGGCCAGATTGATGCAGGGATGGCGGGTTCGCCTTTCATGCAGCAGGTCATGGCTAAGGGTGGCCGGGTGGTCAGCGACTTCATCCACGATACGGGCCTGGGCGCCAATGAACTTGTGACGATTTCCAGCGGCAAACTCGTTGAAAGTGACGCTGACATGGTCAAGAGGTTCTCGGCGGCCATGGATGAGGCATTGCCGTTCCTGACCGAGAATAATGATCTGATCCGGGAGGCAATGCCAGCAGCGCTCGGCACCGATCCGGCCGCCGCGAAGAAAGCGCAGCTCTCCCTCTACAGCTCGGACGTTTCGAAAGAGACCATCCAGTTGTTCGCGGACCTGCTCGTAAAGTACGGCATCGTGAGCACCAAGCCTGACGTCGACAAGGTGATCTGGAAGCCGTGAGCCCGACGTCGGGGGACGCGCGACTGCCCCCGGCCGCAAATTAATCGCAACAACTGAGAGCAGAACAAAACCGTGGAAACGCAAACTCCAACCCTGAGCAGCGTGTCTGTGACCGCCCTGCCTACACGGGAGCACAGAGTGCGTCGTGCTGCCCGGTGGACTGCTGTCGGGCCCTACGTCCTGGGTGTCGCCGGCATCCTCGCCGCACTCATTGTCTGGGAACTCTTCTCAGTCTTTGGCCCGGTCAGCCAGCACCACCTGCCACCGCCGTCAGTGGTGCTTCCAACATTCCTCACCAACTTCGCCTTCACCCAGTTCTGGCTGACCGTAGGCCAGACGATGTGGGCATGGTTCCTTGGGCTCGGTATCGCTACCCTGGGTGGTGTCGCAGTTGGCCTGCTCATCGGTTCAAGCGCTTTCCTGCGGTCCGCAACGCACACTACTATCGAGTTCCTCCGGCCTATTCCGGCCGTGGGTCTGATCCCATTGGCTGCGCTGCTGTTCGGGCCGAGGATCGGCGCCGAGCTGTTGATCGTCGTTTACGGTTGCTTCTGGATCGTCCTCATCCAGGTCATGTACGGCATCACCGACATTGACAAGGTGGCAGATGACACGGTGCACACGATGAGGATGACATGGCTGCAGCGGGCCCGCCACCTCGTGCTACCCACGCTTTTGCCGTACCTGATGACCGGCATTCGGATCGCGGCCACAGTAGCTCTGATCCTCGCGATCAGTTCCGAGCTCATCGTCGGCACTCCGGGGATCGGCCGTGCGGTGGCGCAAGCCCAACTCAACGACAACCCGCCAGCCATGATCGCCCTGATCCTTACCTCCGGCCTTCTGGGCATTCTGGTAAACCTGATTTTTCGCTTCATTGAGCGCAAGGTGCTTTTCTGGCACAGCTCAGTCCGTTCGGAGGTGGCGGCATGATCGTGCTCAAACGTATTGGTATGTGGTTCGGCCTTCCGGCCATCCTCATCGCCATCTGGTGGGCGTCCACCGCCCAAGGTGTTAACTTCTTTGTTCCCAAGCCGGACAAGCTGGCCAGCACTTTCGTCAACGTGTGGCTCAGCGAAAAGTTCTTCACGGACGTTGTCCCCAGCATGGTCCGGCTCCTCATCAGCCTCGGCATCTCGCTGGTGCTCGGGGTGTCGCTGGGAATTGCGATTGGCTTGTCACGCACGCTGCGGTGGCTTCTTGAGCCACTGCTCGAGTTCATCAGGGCCATACCATCTACCATTCTCATTCCGGTCCTGCTCCTGCTGATCGGAATCAATGACACGATGAAGGTCACGGTCATCGTTCTGGGCTGTCTGTGGCCCATCTTGCTCAATACCGTGGAAGGCGTCCGATCCCTGGATGAAGTTCTGAAGAATACAGCGCTCGTCTACCGGCTTCGTGGATTTAACCGCATCCGTTACCTGGTGCTGCCAGGGTCCTCACCACTCATCATGGCCGGCATGCGGCATAGCCTTGCGGTGGGGCTTATTCTCCTGGTTGTCTCCGAGATGTTCGCTTCGACCGATGGCATTGGCTACTCGATTATTAACTTCCAAAACCGCGTCGCGATTCCCGAAATGTGGAGCGGCATAGTCCTCCTGGGCATCATTGGGGTGCTTCTTTCGATAGCATTCCAAGCGATTCAGAAGCGCGTTTTGGGATGGTACTACGGTCTTAAGGAGGCCTCGAATGACGGCTAACAAGTCGGACGTCCGACTCAGTGTCCAGCAGGTGCGCAAGGTCTACGGCGTAGGCTCCCGAAACGAAGTGGAGGCCGTGCGGTCCCTTACTTTCGATCTGCACGCCGGTGAGTTCGCGTGCTTGGTGGGGCCTTCCGGCTCGGGCAAGACCACGCTGCTGAAATGCATCGCCGGCCTTCTCGATCCGACCTCGGGCGAAGTGGTGCTCGACGGTCGGCGCGTTGCCGGCCCCGCTGAAGGCATGGCCGTGGTCTTTCAGGAGTACAGCCGCAGCCTGTTCCCTTGGCTGAGTGTTGAAGACAACGTTGAACTGCCGTTGAAGACATCCGGCGTGCCAAAGGCCGAGCGCAAAGTCCGTGTCAGCGAGGCGCTCGAGGCCGTCAGTTTGTCTCACGCGACCAAAAGCTACCCATGGCAGCTCTCCGGCGGCATGCAGCAGCGCGTCGCGATTGCACGCGCTGTCGCCTCCAACCCAAGCGTGCTTCTCATGGACGAGCCCTTCGCAGCGGTCGACGCGCAAACTAGGGGAGAACTCGAAGACCTTGTACGGGACGTCTGGAAGCGCCTGGACATGACCATTCTGTTCGTGACCCACGACATCGATGAGTCCGTGTACCTCGCGGAACGGGTGCTGGTGCTTTCCAGCTCACCGACCATCGTCCAGGCAGACATCCACATCGACCTCCCGGACGTACGTAGCCAAGCTGACACCAGGTCCCTTCGCCGCTTCGGCGAACTGCGCCATCAGGTGTATGAGGAAGTTCAGTTTGCCAAGACCAATCCTGGTGGCGAACGGACCACAACCCGTGGAGAGTTGCACGCATGAGCCCCCGCGCAAGCGCTGACGTCAGCACTAATGGAGCCGTTAAGCCGGAGGCGGGTAAGCGTCGCCGGGTCCACCAGTCCACTCCGGAAAATGAACGCGCCATCCTGGAGGCAGTGCTTCAGCTCGCGGTCAAGGTGGGCTACGAAGGCACCACCATGGCCGAGGTGGCACGGGTGGCCGGGCTGCCGATCGGCTCGGTCTACTGGCACTTCGAAAACAAAGAAGGCTTGTTCGCCGCGCTCATCGACTACTGCTTCGAACATTGGAAGACGCGTCACCGCGGACCGGAAAACAGGGCCATTCTCCGCACGAGCATCGCCGGATCTGCAGCTAACTCCGCCAACCCGGAGAACGCGCACGAAGCATTCTGGATCATCGGCTTACTGTTTGCGTTGGAGAAGAGGCTGGCGGGGAACGCTGCACGCCAGAAGTATCTGGAAGTGCGCGAAGAGATGTACGAACTCATGGTTGAGGCAGTCACTCCGGGTCTCCCCGCCGCAGCCTTGAGCGCGAAACCAGACCTCGCCCGCAAGGTTGTCATGCTGGGCCGCGCACTGACGGACGGCTTCTACATCTCGGCCTCCGCAGGAGACGAGATCGACTTTGCGGAGGCGGCAGAGCTCTCGGCGCTGGCTATGGAGAAGCTCGTACAGCACTACGCCGATCTCGGGGCCTCGGCCGACGCGGACCAACCGTGAGCGGTTCGGACCGCGCAGCCCTGGTGATCGGCGGCGGCCGCGGCATCGCAGGCGCCGCCATCCGCGGTCTGGCGGTTGATGGGTACGGTATTGTAGCGCTTTCTCCTTCCGGAAGCGCGATGGATCTGGCCCACAGCCTGGGCGGGGTAGGAATCAAGGGTTCCAATCGTTCCGTTGCGGACCTGACAGCGGCCGCGGACTTGGCGCTGACCACCTATGGACGTATCGACGTCGTGGTTAACAGTTCCGGACACGCAGCCAGAAAGCCGGTGCTGGAGATCACCGACGAGGAATGGGCGGAAGGCTACGAGATGTACCTGCTCAGCGTCATCCGCATGACTCGAATCGTCAGCCCTCATATGGTTGCGGCAGGCGGCGGGGCGATAGTCAACGTCTCCACCAGTTCCCCGTATGAACCCAACCCAAACTATCCGGTGTCGGGCACATTTCGTGCGGCACTGGGTACATTCACCAAGTTGTACTCCGACGAGTACGGGCCATCTGGAATCCGGATGAACAACGTCCTTCCGGGCTTCACGAAAGAGGATCCGGCCACAGTGCCGGGGGAATGGACCACCCGGATACCTTTGCGCAGGGCTGCCAGCACCGAAGAGGTGGCCCGAGTCATCCGATTCCTCGCCAGCGAGGAATCCAGCTACATCACAGGCCAGAACATCCGAGTGGATGGCGGCGCGTCCCGCTCCGTATAGAAGCCGGCGCTGAAAGAAAGGTTCTAACTATGACTCTTGGTGTGATCGCCGAAATGGGCTATCTCGCGATGCGGACCCGCGACTACGATGAGTCGCTGGAGTTGGCTACTGACGTCCTCGGTCTGCGCATGACACTCAACAACGACGACCGGGCCTATTTGTCCGCAGCGGACCGTCACCACGAACTCGTCTACGTAAAGGGCGAGGAGGACGGTATCGACCACATCGGCCTTGTCGCGGACAGCGCAGAGGGTTTGGAGATCATCCGCAAGCGCCTCGAGGCCGTAGGGTTTCCGATCCTCACGCGGAGCCCAATGGAACGTGAAATAGGTGAGGGCTTCGCTGTCATGGGCCCGGAGGGGTATGTCTATCACGTCTACGTCGGCATGAAGACCTTCCGTCATGGTCCAGCGTCCTTCGGACCGGACCGCTACGGCCACATCAACATCCACCCCCAAAATCCGACGGCGATGAAGGACTTCCTGGTGGAGTTCTTCGGCTTTAAGGTATCCGACGTCATCGGTAAGGACTTCGGGTATTTCCTGCGCTGCAACCCTGACCACCATGGCATCGCCCTCATCAAGGGCCGCGGCACACTGCACCACCATGCATGGCAGACGCAGTCTGTGGCGGACCTTGGGCGCCTGGGTGACCGTCTGTTCGCCAAGGGACGCCGACTGATCTGGGGTCCGGTACGTCACGGTGCAGGCCACAATATTGCCGCCTACTATGTGGAGCCCAACGGCACCGTGGTGGAGTTGTACACGGACCTTGAGCAGATCCATGAGATTGATCGTCCGCCCATCGAGTGGAGCCAGGATGACCGCACATGGTTCAACCGGTGGGGCGTCTACAACGGCGAGGATTTCCGCTCACATGGAGTCTTCCCAGTCTCGTTGGGCTAAGCGGCTGCCGTGCCGTTCCTACTCTTGCGACGGCGCGGCCTCTGCGGCGGCGCGGAATTCAGCGTCTTCAATGACGTCAATGGTCCTCATATAGTGTTCACGCAGCAGTTTGGTGGCCGCCGGCGCATCCCTCGCGATGGTCGCCTCGAGGATCGCACGGTGCTCGGCCTCGATGTCCCGGGATTGGGCGCGCCTGTCCGGAGCGGTCCAGAGTCGGTAAAGGGCGGTAGCCTCGCCCAAGGTGGCTGCGAAGTCCTGCAACAACGGGATGGGGCAGGCTTCCAGCAACTTTGCGTGGAACGCCTGGTGGGCCAGGAACCATTCGACCGAGATGTGGTTTGGGTCCTCACTGGTGCGGCGTGGGGTCCGCTCCAGGCGGTGGTGGACCGCAAGAAGATCGGATTCCCAGGCAACGTCGCCCTGTTCGATGGCCAGAGTAAGGCCATACTCCTCCACACGGCAACGAAGTTCACCCAAGCCGCGCAGTTCTTCCAACGTGTATTCGGAGACGAAAAAGCCTCTGTTGGGACGGAACTGCAGAAGTTTTTCACCAGCCAAACGCACTAGTGCTTCACGGATGACGGTGGAACTGGCGCCGTACCGCTTGGTGAGCTCACCAATCTGGAGGTTTGTACCCGGGGCCCACTGGCCGGCAAAGATGTCGGCTCGTAACTTGCCCCGAACCACTTCGCTGATGGTTTCTGCGTTTGCTTGTCGTGCCATGAAAACAAGACTACACATACGCACTAAGGCAGGTAAAATATATTCTTGACTCAAGAATGCATTCTTTGTATAGTTCAAACACCGGCAAGCCGGAGGCAATGACGCCGGCACTCGAAAGGATTCACATGCGCTACGCAAGCTACTTGAACCAGGAAGGCCAGCCCACGTGGGGTCTTGAGGCCAACGGAGAGCTGTTGGACCTTGGTCCCAGTGGCGCCAACGTCAGCCCTTCGCTGCAGACTGCCATCCAGGAAGGCGTGCTGTCAGCTCCCATGACATGGGACAAGGCGCCTGCCCAGCCGGTCGAAGGAACCACCTTCCTGCCGGTCCTTTCCACTCCCGGAAAGGTCATCTGCATCGGCGTTAATTACCGCAGCCACCGCGAGGAGACCGGGCGGGACGAGGTAGGCAAGCCCACCGTCTTCGCACGCTTCTCCGACACCTTGGCTGCCCATGGCGCAGACCTGCCGATTCCCGCAGAAAGCTCCATGTATGACTACGAAGGCGAAGTCGCGCTGGTGATCGGAGCTCACGCGAACCACGTCAAACCGGAAGACGCTTGGAATTACATTTCCGGCTACGCCGCGTTCAATGACTTCAGTGCCCGCGACTGGCAGCGTCACACCGGTCAGTGGACCCCGGGCAAGAATTTCCCGCTCAGCGGAGCCTTCGGCCCGTACTTCATGGCCGCCGAAGAAGTCGGTGACGTCACCGAGCTCGTGGTGGAAACCCGTGTTAACGGCGAGGTCCGGCAGCGTGCCGCCGTCGCTGACCTGATCTTCGACATCCCCGCCATCATTGAGTACGTCACCGCGTTCACGCCGCTGGCACCGGGCGACGTCATTGTCACCGGCACGCCCGGCGGTGTAGGGCTGTTCATGGAGCCGCCCACTTTCCTGGTTCCCGGTGACGTCGTTGAGGTTGAGGTCGGCAAACTGGGCACCCTTCGCAACGTCCTCGTTGCCTAAGGATGCGTGGAGGTAACGCCATGGAGGACTTCGATGTTGCGGTTGTGGGAGCCGGGCCGGTTGGACTGACGGCGGCGCTGTTGCTGGCCGACGGCGGTGCACGCGTTGTGCTGCTCGAAACCGCCAAGGTGCCGATGGACTTGCCGCGGGCCATCAGCATCGCCGACGAGACCTTCCGGACGATGGACCGGTTGGGCCTCGCGGAAGCGCTGAAAGCGGAATCGCTCCTCGGAACCGGCAGCCGCTACTTCGGGCTGAATGACCGGCCCCTTGCGTCGTCTACGCCTGTTCCCTCCCGCATCGGGCATCCTGCCAAGTCGCAGTTCGACCAGCCCGTGTTGGAAGAACTGCTGTGGAACAAGGCACGCAACCACCAGGGGATCGAATTCCTCGCCGGTGCCCAGGTGACTTCCACCAGCCAGAACGCCGATGGAGTAACAGTCGGATTCGAATCCGGCGCCGGAGCGGGCACTGTCAAGGCCACATGGCTGGTCGGGGCTGACGGCGGGCGCAGCTTTGTCCGGGAGAGCCTGGGCATCGACCTGGTGGGTTCCACCCAGCAGGAACGATGGATTGTGGTGGATCTGCTTAACGTCCCCGGAGCACGCGAGCCCTTCGCCGAGTTCCACGGCAACGGCACCCGTCCCTACGTTCTGGTTCCGGGAATCAAGGGCCGCCTCCGCCTTGAGTTCATGCTTTTCGATCACGAAGACGCGGACGAAATGACGACTCCGGAGAAGATCCTTGAGCTCTCCAGGCCCTTCCACCCGGAGCTCCGCACGGAGGACGTCCGGCGTGCCGTGGTCTATGTAGCCCATCAGCGGCTGGCGCGGACATACCGTTCGGGCCGCGCCTTCCTGATCGGAGATGCGGCACACCTGATGCCTCCCTTCTCCGGACAAGGACTGAACGCAGGCCTGCGGGATGCCTTGAACCTGAGTTGGAAGCTGCTGGAAGTGCTCCGCGGCGTGGGCACGGACCGCCTCCTATCCACTTACGAGTCCGAGCGACGCACCCACGCGGCCAAGATGGTCAAGGTTTCGCGCCGGACCGGTGCGGTAGTCATGGCGGTCGGCCCTTTCCGGACCAACCTTCGGGATACTGTTTTCCGCACGGTCAGCCTGATTCCCGCTGTGCACCGGTACCTGGGGTCTATGCGGTTCATCACGGCGCCGGACTACCGCAACGGTGTGGCGATCAAAGCCGATCGCGACGTTGATCGCCGGGTCGCGGCTTGGGTGGGTCTTGCCCTGAGCCAACCGTCCGTAGTTGACCAGGACGGATCGGCGGCACCTTTGGACTCGTACCTGGGGAGCGGATGGGCGCTCATCACCCTTGGAGCAGGCAGCACCGGAACAACGGTGGGCGACCAGTTCTGGTCCTTGCTGGGCGCTCGCCGGATCAGGCTGACGGGGAACACCCACGCGTCGCGCCGGGACAGTGATGAGCAGGTGCTGGTGGATGCGGGCAACGGTCTTGCGGTCCCGGGATTGGCCACACCCCACACCGTGGTCGTCCGTCCCGACCGTTACGTCGCTGCCGTGTTCACGGACCAGAGTGAGCCGGCCGTGATAAACAAACTGCGTTCATACGTCGATCCGCTGTCGCGGCCCTGACGAATCAAGGAGGAAAAGATGCCCAGCATGCAGGACATTAGGTCTGAGACAACGCGGTTTGACGACCTCTACTGGGAAGCAAGCTCAGAGCCGATCGTCGAGGACGACGTCGAACTGGAGGAGATCGTCGCTCGGGCGGAACTTCCTGTGCTGCTAGCTGCACTTGCGGCGGCGCTGGGCGATCCCTCTTTCCTTGCCAGCGATCTGCGGCCTCCGTTGACCCTGGTGGATACCCAGCCCCATCCCCACGGGGGAATGTCACCAGAGCAGCAGGATCGTGCCAGGGCGCTGGCTTTGGAGGGCTTGCGCCAGCTGCGGGATAAGGCGATCACCAGTGTTGACTTGCTGGAAGACAGCGCCGTGTCCGCCCTCCTCGGCTTCCTTACAGGCCGGCGTGAGCACTGGTACCCGTCGCTGAAGCATGAACTTGACCTCGCCCCGGACAAAGGCCGAGCTCCCGGGTGGGATTTTAACGAGGTAGCTGCCGGCCGTGATTTCCCAGTACTGATCATCGGTGCAGGAATTGCCGGGATCGCCGCGGCCTACCGGTATTCGCAGGCGGGCGTGCCCTTCACAGTCGTGGAGGACGCACCCACCTTGGGCGGGACCTGGGCCAAGAACACCTACCCGGGTGTCCGTCTCGATACCCCAACGTTCGGGTATTCGTATTCCTTCGCCCAGCGGGGTGACTGGCCCCACCAGTTCGCCGAGGGCGCCGACGTCCTTGACTACGTCCGGGACGTGGCCGAGCGCGCAGGCGTGGTGGAATGCATCGAGTTCTCCACTCGTCTTGTCCGCTTGGTGTGGGACGATGAATCCCGCACCTGGCAGGCGACCACCCGCCACAGCGGCGGGCAGGAGCGGGTCCGGACCTTTGCCGCCGTCGTAAGTGCGCTTGGCCAACTGGACCGGCCCAACATCCCCGACTTCCCGGGCGTTGAGCTGTACCGGGGGGTGACCATGCACTCGCAGGAGTGGTCGCACGACGTCGATTACCGGGGGAAGCGCGTGGCGGTCATTGGCACCGGGGCCAGCGCTTACCAGATTGTGCCCGCCCTGGCTGATGAGGTTTCCGGGCTGGTGCTCTTCCAGCGCAGCGCACCGTGGATGCTGCCGGCACCTAATTATCACGACGGCGTCAGCGAGACCTTCACATGGTTGCGGCGCAAGGTTCCGCACTACGCACAGTGGTACCGCCTGTGGGTGACGCTTCAAGGCATCCCCGGCCGCATGCACACCGTGACCGCCGAGGACGGATGGCAGGGTGCGCCGCTGAGCGTTTCTGCCAAAAACCAGGAAGTCCGGGAGGTGTTGATCGAGCGCTTGAAGGAGCAGTTCGCGGACCGTCCGGAACGGCTGGAGAACGCCATCCCCAACTATCCGCCGGGAGCGAAACGGATGCTGCGTGACAACGGAGTGTGGGCAGCTGCCCTCAAGTCCGCGCGTACCACTGTGGTCACCGCCGGGATTGATGGGTTCTCTGAAAACGGGATCATCGACAACGCAGGCGTTGAACACGAGGTGGACATCGTCGTCTTCGCCACCGGCTTCAAGCCTTCGGAGTACCTCGACGAGGTGGAAGTGATTGGCCGTGACGGTGTGGAGATCCACGATTTCTGGAAGGGCGACGCCAGGGCCTATAACGGCGTCACCGTCCCTGGTTTCCCCAACTTCTTCCTGATCTATGGTCCCAACGTCGGGGGCGTCGTCGCGGGAAGCCTGCACTTCATGATCGAGCGGGCCGTCGAGTTCTCACTGAAGGCCGTCCACGAGGTCCTGCAGCGCGGCGCCTCCGCGATCGACGTCAAGCCGGCGGCGCTGGACCGCTTTGTGAAGTGGGTCGACGCCGGAAATCGCCGGATGGCGTGGGGGCAGCCCTACGTGAGCAGCTGGTATCAGAACGCGCGCGGCCGAGTTTCCCAGGTATGGCCCTACACCAACGTGGAGTACTGGGAAGCAACCGAGACGGTCAAGGCGGACGATCACGAGTTCTTTGCATGACGGTTGTGGTGATCGACACCCCGGCAGGGCAAGTCCGGGCGGGTCTCTGCGCAGGAGTAGTGGACGCGTCCGGACTTCGTTACGGCGCGGCCTCCGCGCCCCGCACGGGTGAGGTTTCCAGTGTGGTTGCTGGTGAACCACAAGCCCGTCCCGCCGCATTTCCGCAGCGGCCGGGCATGTTGGACGAGGTGCTTGGCACTGCGCTAAGCGAACTTGAACAGCGTGAGGATGCGTTCACCTTGCGGATCCAGGCACCTGCCGGTGCCCAAGGGCTGCCCGTGCTCTTCTTCATCCCTGGAGGCGGTTTCACCACCGGTTCCGGGGAGTGCCGGTGGTACGACTCCCCGGACTTCGTGCGGAACGGCTGCTTTGTTCTGGTGACGGTCAACTACCGGCTTGGGGTTGCCGGGCACTTAGGACCGCTTGGAGATCCTTCGGAATCCACCAAACCTGTGCGCGATCTACAAGCCGCACTGGCTTGGGTACGGGAGAACATCAGTGCCTTTGGTGGAGACCCCGCGAAAGTCACCTTGGCCGGGGATTCTGCCGGTGCCTGGTACGCCTATGTGCTGAGCACGGATCGGTTGGTGCGTGGTCTGGCGGCGCAAACCCTGTTGATCAGCATGCCCCGCTTGGCGCCTTTGCCCGTAGAAGTTTGGCTTAGCCATCGTGCGGCTGTTTTCGAGGCGTTGGGACCGAGTCTGGAGACTGCGCCTGTTCGCGCGCTTCTGGATGCCCAAGAGGCTGCGAGGGCAGGGCTCCGGGCGTTCCCGTACAGGCCTGCGGAGTCTGGGCAGGCTCCCGGCGACCTGGTGAGATACGCGAATTCGGTGCAAAGGATCCACACCAGTGCCCTGCTCATTATCACCACCGGCGAAGAATCCGCGGCGTTCCTGCGCAACCAACCGCGGCAGCAGTTCTCCGATGAGAGCGTGGACGGGTTCCTTGAGCGAACCTTCAAAGACCCGGCCCGGGTCGCACAAATGCTGCTGGCCGAAGGTGAACAGCCCGACGCCTACCTGCGGATGGTTCGAGCCGCGACACTGGCCCAGTTCCGCCTCCCCGCGTTGGAGATCGCCGCGAACTCACCTGTGCCGGCCCAAGTGGTCCGGTTCGACCACCGAAGCGGACTCGATGGAGCCTACGCGGCGCACTGCTTCCCGCTCGCCTTTATCTTTGACGGCACCGATCGCTGGCGGGATTCTCCGATGATGGTCCACGCCTCGGAGGCAGAAACCGCGAGGGTGACTGCTTCGACGCGCGAGCTGATTTCCCGGTTCCTGTATCGCGGAGTTGCTGAAGACAGCCGGTATGAAGCCAGGGCTCCGCAGTCGTTGATCATTGATGCCGATGGCGTGCGGTGGGAGCTGGCGCCGGAGGCGGAGCTGCGGGTAATTGGGCGCTGGAAGACGTGAAGGCGGGTCTGCCGGGTCCCCTCCGCGGTTCGGGTGGTGGCTTTCCAGGTCCTGCTTATGGAGCGGGTTCAGGGTCTTGGTTGTTTCGCCTTCTGCGTGCTCTGTACTGGTTGTAGGTTCTCTCTGGGTTCGTGGGGATGGTCGTGTTTGGCTTACACGTCTTCATAGGTAGGGGTAATGATTGCTTCGAGATCCTGCCCGCCAACCTGGTACGGGGCCGCGGCTGGTGAGCGTGAAGTGCTTCGGCAACCTCCTCGGTGACGGGAGCTTTCGGATGGGCAAGCATTGCCATGGAACGACGCTCCTTCATAGTCATCCAAGGAAGGCGACCGTCATCATCCGATGGGCACGTAGCTCACGTGCCGGCCAGCGTCGTCGAGTATGTGGCCCTGGAGCTTTGGGATCTTAGGGACGATCCAACGGTCGCGTACGTGGACTGGCGGGTTTAACGCAGCAAGTCGGGCCTCTACTTCGTCCAATTCCTGCAGGCCACGCAGGCGAAGGGTGGCCATGAGGTTGTGTTCTCCGCTGACGGACGCGCACATACGCACCTGTGGATAGGCGGTAAGGATCTTGGCTACGTCTTCCAGTCGGTCCTGTTCCAAGCTCATCCAGATGATCGCCGAGCAGGACCAGCCGGCGTCGAGATAGGCGAAGTCCACCCGCCAGCTAACCCACGGGGCTCGTAGGAGCATGTCCACGCTTCGTGAGGCGGTGGCGAGGGAGCCACCTACGCGTTCCCGCAGGGTAGCGATTGGCGTTCTTGCATCTTGGCGGAGTTCATCGATAAGTGCCAGGTGATAAGGGCTGGGGTTCGCCGAAAACTCGATTCCCGCGCGCTGGTTCCGCAGCGCGGCCACTTGCCTGCTGTTCAGGAGCGGCAGCCGCCAGCTTGCACCGTCCTGATGTAGCCGGCTGGCTATGTGGACGGTTGTTGAGACGATGCCCGGGATAACCGCGATTTCCCGTTGAACAAAGTCGTCTATGTCCTGTAGCGACTGCGCGCGAACGGTTGCCGAAAGGTCCCTGCGCCCGGTAGTGCACTGGACGCCCAAGATATTTGCCTTGGACACCAACTCCTTGACGACCGCGTCGCGATCCCCAGGTATGCAGGTTATCTCCACGAAGGCGACGAACCGGGCTTGGAAGGCGTCCGTCAGCTCCGGCAGGTAGTCGCAGGACGTCCACACCAAGCGCTCCTCCTTGAGTCGGTTCCATCGGCGCGACAGGGTGGACGAGTCCACGTTCAGGATCCGGCCCAGAGCGGTCCACGAGACACGTGGGCTGACTTGCAATGCGGTGATAATCTCCAGTTCCAGACCGTCGATTAGTTGATTTTCGTGCATGGCACATCCTCCAGGGCGAATAAACCGGCTATATGTGCATGATAGATGCAAAAGTGTTCCTCACCACACATACTGGTGTGGATATCACTGATGGTTCGTTCGCGATCCCGGACTCCGGGCGAATCAATACGTCCGGGGACCCCCCCCATCGGATGGGGCCCATTCAGCGCCCTCCATTGTCGTAGAGGTTCCAAATGTCAAACACCCGTGTAAAAAAGAAATCGCCGAACAACCGTTCCCTCGCCGCACGCTTAGGCTTCGGATTCCTGAACGGCGTCGAGAAGGTCGGCAACCTGCTGCCTCACCCGTTCATTCTCTTCGTCATGATCGCTGCCGGAATCATTGTCGCTTCCGCCATCGCTTCGCTGGCCGGGGCAGAAGTTACCAACCCGGTCACTAACGAGACCGCCCCTGTGAAGAGTCTCGCGTCGGCTGAAGGCCTCGCGTTCATGTTGACTTCCATGCTGGACAACTTTCTCTCATTCCCACCGCTGGGCCTGGTGATTGTTCTGCTCTTGGGGCTGGGACTGGCCAATGAGTCGGGGATACTGAATACGGCCCTGCGCTTCCTCGTTGCGCGGGTGAAACACCCGCGGCTGATCACCTTCGTGGTGATCCTCGTAGGCATACTCAGCAACCTCGCCTCCGAGTCCGCCGCCATCGTGGTTCCTCCACTGGCAGCCTTGTTGTTCCTCTCCGTCGGCCGTCACCCAATTGCCGGTCTGGCGGCGGGGTTTGGTGCCGTGGGCGCTGGTTTCTCCGCGAACGTCATCATCGCTGGCACGGACGTTTTGCTCTCCGGCATCAGCACGTCCGCAGCCGGCATCGTGAATCCGCAAGTCTCAGTAACACCTGTGTCCAACTGGTACTTCATGAGCGCCTCAACAATCGTGCTGACAATCGTAGGCGTGCTGGTCACGGAGAAGATCGTAGAACCGCGCCTCGGCAAGTACGACGGACCATCCCCTGCAGGCTCAGAGGTCGCTGCCCCGGTCACCGCCTTGGAGAAGAGAGGCCTGCGCAACGCCGGGATAGCAGCGCTGATCTTCCTTGCCGGTGTCGCGCTGCTCATCATCCCGGAGAACGGCATCCTCCGAGGAGAGGACGGAGCTGTGGTCGAGTCACCGTTTATGTCATCCATCGTGCCCCTTCTTTTCCTGCTGTTCCTGATCGTCGGCATTGCTTACGGCAAGACGACCGGAACCATAAAGACGATCAACGACGTGCCGCGCTTGATGATCGCCTCCACCAAGGATCTCGGCAACCTGCTGGTGCTGATATTCGCCGTGGCGCAGGCCATTGCCTATTTCAGCTGGTCGAACCTGGGTCTCTGGTTCGCCATCCTCGGCGCCGATGCGTTAAAGGGTCTGAATGTCGGCCCCATCGGCAGCCTGCTCATTGTTAGCGTCGCGACCTTGTTCTTCAGCCTGATCATCTCCAGCGGATCTGCCTTGTGGTCGTTGCTGGCCCCGGTCTTCATCCCCATGCTGATGATTAACGGAATCGACCCGGCCTACACGCAGCTCGCTTTCCGCATCGCTGACTCGTCCACCAACATGCTGGTGCCGCTGAGCCCGATCCTCGCCGTGGCGCTGGGCTACATCCAGCAGTACAACAAAAAGGCGGGGATCGGCACGGTGTTCGCCTTGATGATTCCGTATGCGGTGTGGTTCTTCCTTGTCTGGAGCGTTCTGTTCGTCGTTTGGGTGTCAGTGGGCATACCGATCGGTCCTGGTGAAACGCTGCACCTCGGATAACCCAGACCCCAACTCTCACATCCAATCGATAGGAAATGACATGACCGAGAAAACCTTGGAAGTCACCCCGCGCACCGCTGACTTAGACGATGAAACATTCCTCCGCAGTGTGCTAGGTGAGCTGATCGATGACCTGCTGTCCGTGAGCCACCGCATTCACGAGCGTCCGGAGACCCGCTTCCAGGAGTACTTCGCCGCAGATCTGCTCAGCACTGCTCTGAAGGATGCAGGTTTCACGGTTGATGCCGGCATCGCCGATCTGGACACTTCATTCCGTGCAGAAGCCTCCTTCGGCGAAGGGGGCCCAACCCTCGCCTTCATCTGCGAATACGATGCTCTGGAGAAGATAGGCCACGGTTGTGGCCACAACATCATTGCCGCCGTCGGACTCGGCGGAGCCCTCCTGACCAAACGCCTACTGGAGCAGGACGGCATGCTTCCGGGCCGCATCGTCGTCATTGGAACTCCCGGGGAGGAGGGTGGAGGTGGCAAGTCCTACATGGTTGAGGCCGGGTGTTTTGATGATCTCGATGCCGCCCTCATGATCCACCCGGGCGGCGAGAACCTCTCGGCCATGAGCACGCTCGGACGCGTCGCTCTTACGTTCGAATTCACGGGTAAAGCTGCGCATGCAGCCGTCAATCCTGAGTTTGGCATCAACGCTCTGGACGCATCAATCCTGACCATGAATGCGATTGGATTGTTGCGACAGCAGTTGCCTACGTCCGCGCGAGTCCACGCCGTCATCGAGGACGGCGGCGACGTACCGAACATCATCCCTGAACGTTCCCTTATCCGCGCCTTTGTCCGTGCTCCGGACACCGGAACCCTCCTCAACGACCTGGTGCCGAGAATTATCAATTGTGCCCGTGGCGCAGCGCTGGCTACCGGCTGCACAGTCAGCATCGACCTTCCAACCCCTGCTTACGCGGCACTGAATTCGAACCCGGTACTCGGCCGCATGATCGAGGACAATTTCGCCCGCATCGGCCGAAAAACCGTTCCGCTGCTGACAGAAGCATTCCCCGGATCCACAGACATGGGCAACGTCAGCCAGGTCATTCCGGTAATCCACCCGAACGTCGAAATTCAGCCGGGGATTAACATGCACAGCCACGAGGCCACAGAAGTGGCCGGCGGCCCAAACGGTGACAAAGCAGTCCTGGACGGCGCACTCCTGCTTGCACTCACCGCAGCCCAACTCTTCCGCTCCGAGTCTTTGCTGACCGAGGTCAAGCAAGCATTTCGTCCCGGACTGAGAATCCCTGCGCAAATCAACAACCTGGAGAGTCTGAGGGGCCTGATGTGAAAGGCTCCTGCCCGACGTGGTAATAGCTTGACGGTGCGCTCGACGACGACGGCAAACGAACTAGTCTTGCCAGGGCTAGCATCCTCTCGGCCTGGAAGTGAACTCCCGGGACAGTAGCCGTGCACGGGCAAAGCTGCGCACGGCTACTGGAACGCCGTAGCGGACGTTCAGTCTCTCCCGCTGTTATTGTGGCTGTTGCCGGATGTTCCTTGCCGATTCGCTCGTTGGTCACTCAAGTTGAAGCCCAAAAGTAATACATGCGTGACCAACCGATGAGCCCTCGTAGATACGCTGTTTAAATGGCAGCTACCGGGATCCGGAGATGGCCGCGCTGAGTTGGTCCTCACTGGGAATGCTTCGCAGCCCCACTTCGTTGCGAAGCCTATTCGTGTGGCTCCTTCTGACCCTTCTGCTAGCGGGAGCCGCGTCCTATACCCACGGCACGAGGTACGCTATCGTTCCCGGGTGTTCCCCGATTCAGGCAATACACAATCCGGGTCCTACGGAAGTGCCGCCCCAAGCGAAACCCGCAGTCAAAGTCTCCGGGACTTCAATATCTTTCTCGCAGGCAACGGACACCGGACACGTCGCCGCACCATCCTCCGGGACTGAAGAATCCGGCAAAGACTGCGGCCAGAGCCGGCATGCGCCTCGCGGCGAACCGACCCCGAGGACCGGGTTCGGTGATTCGCCATCCGTGGCTCACCAATATCCCGGCGACGCTTTGATCAACAACACGGCACCCCCGGAGCCGGATCTGCCCGCGCTGACCGTCGTGGAGCTTTCCATCAGCAGGACGTAGGACGGTTCGCCGACCAGCCTCACCAACCCCTGTTGTTACACCTGGAAAGAGATTGCAATGACGCACATACAGTCCACGCGGACTGATCACCCACAGCTTTCACGGCCAGCCCGTCGGGCACGCAAGAAGGAACGACTAGAGCGCGCCGGACGCAAAAGACCTTCCGAGGATCCGCAAATGCGCCGCATGTTGGCGTCCCACATTCACTGTGGCCAGGAAATGGAACTGATCGTCGTTCATCCAGTCCTGCCCAGCCAGAAGACATCAGCCGGGAATAGGCGCACCCTCCTTACCTACCGATGCACCTGTGGATTCAGCTTCGATCAACAAACCTAGCGAGGTGCCCATGGCACTGTCAGAGGAAGAACGCAGACGCCTTGAAATGCTCGAACAAGAGCTCGCGTCCACCGATCCGGATCTGGACCGGACACTACAAACCGGGGCGCACAGACTCCACTCGCGGGAGGGTTCCACGATGGTCCGTGGAATTCTCACGACGGTAGCCGCATTCGCCCTGGTCATAGTCGGCATAGCAACAGAGCTCATCATCATAGGCATCCTGGGCTTCGTGCTGATGCTGGCCGGCGCCCACTGGTTCATCAAAGGGCTCGGTCCTGGATCAAGGCCAGAGGAGACACTTCACGACGCCTGAAAGGCAACGACGTCGCCACCTGGCCACGCAGGCCGGTGCGCCGCCGTCGTGGTCGCCTCCGTGACGGGAGCGGCCACTCAAACGGTCAGGTCCCTCCTGCGGACAACCCATCCAGCAAGGAGCGCACCCAAGACGGCGATGCCTGTCATCGTGAGGGAGGGGAACGGTTCAAAAGGCTCCACGGGCATGGCAGGGGAATGTCGGAAGGGGCTCACATCCTGCAGCCAGCCCGGGAGGCGGAGAAGTTCGCCAAACTGTCCCAGCACCAGTCCGGCGGCCAGCAAGCCCCAGGCCAGTGGAATGCTTAGTCTTGGAATTGTTGCGAAAAGGACCGCTGTTGCTGCCACGAAGACGGCTGCGGCGGGTAGGTGGGCAGCGGCAGCAGCCACTAGCAGGCCGGGCGAATCGGTGCCGATGCCGGCCACGGTCAGGCCCGCCGAAGCTGCGACCCCGGCGACAACCGACACCACCACCGTCGAGACTGCTGCAACAATCACGTTTGCTCCCAACCATTGTGCTTTGGTTCGTGGCGCGGCCAACAGAAGTTCTGCTCTGCCCTCCGCTTCTTCGGCGCGTAAACGAAGCATGGCTTGAATGCCGGCGGCAGCAGCCAGGACACCGGCTATTCCTAGCAGCGCGGTGGTGAATAGATCAATGATCGTTCCCGTGGATCCTGGAACGAGCCTGGCAATCAGTTGTGAAAGTGATTGGTTTCCGCCAATGACGTTGGAGACCGTCGGGCCAAGACCGCCGGCAATGCCTCCCAAAAGGGCAGCGAAAATGCTCCAGCCGATCAAAGTAGGAAGTTGAAGCCGCCAGCCAAGACCTAGGAGGGAGGTACTTCCTGCCGCTGCGCGATCCCGGCCCGGGCGTTCAGGAACAAGGCTCACTCCGAGGTCCCTGTTGCTTCTGAGCCAGAGCACCCCGACCATCAGAACGGCTGCTGCCGTTGCCAAGATCATGAGGGGACCGGCGTCGGCAACAGTGAATGGTCGTGTCCTTTGACCCCAACCGATGGGAGAAAGCAGGGAGACCCACGCACTGGTGACGTGCGTCAGTCCGTCATCAGGGGTGCCTAAAGCATCTCCAATGCCCCTCACGAAATAGGCGGCTCCCACCAATCCCGCCGCTGCTCCGTTGGCTCCTCGGGCTGAGGGCATGACCTGAGCGAGAACGGCCGCAACAGCCAAGAAGAAGCCTCCGACAACTCCTACTGCAAAGCCCGCAGTCAAAGAACCGCGGGCGGGAAGCCCGGCAGCAGTGAACGCGGTAAAGACGCCCAAAGCCAATACGAGATTGGCTGCCATACCCAGGATGAGTGACGCCGCAAGGGGAGTGGCCCGCCGGATGGGCGTGGACGTGATCAGTTCCTCGCGACCCTGTTCTTCATCAGCGCGTGTGTGCCGGATAACGAGGAAAGTGCTCATCAGGGCGGCGAGTACTGCTGTGAAGGCGTAGCCCTGGAAGAAGACCACCGCTCCGGTGCTGGTGCCGTCGGGGAGCCCCCTTATGAAGAGGAACGCGGGGCTCGTGGTGGCCACCACAATGATCGATGTCCGCTCGGCAACGCCTGCAAACTCTGCTGATACGGCTGACGCTACGGCGAAGCACAGAAACGAGATGCCGGCGATCCAGATGGGCAGCACGATTCGCTCTCGTCGAGCTTGAACCAGCAACAGAGCTCCGAGGCCGGTCATGAGGGTACCTTGCCCGTTGAGTCGCTGTAATGGCTCAGGAACAGAGACTCCAGCGATGGCGGTGAAACCGTGAGTCCGCTGATCCCGGCTCGCGCGACAGCCTCCAGAACAGGGGTGAGGTCCGCCGCCTCGACGTCGAACTCGAGAGTCCCTCCTTCGGCGTGGGCATTTTGAACCCCCGGCACAGCGATGAGCTGGACAGATTGAGTGCCTTCGACCCTGAAATGCGTAAGTTTAAGATGCCGCAATTCATCGAGGCTTCCTGTTTCAACAGCCTGGCCTGAACGAATGATGGTGACTTTGCCGCATAGTTGCTCCACCTCGCTGAGGATATGGCTTGAAAGCAGCACCGTGGCTCCCTCAGCACTCACTCGCCTGACCTGACGGCGGAACACTGACTCCATGACTGGATCCAGCCCGGCACTGGGCTCATCCAGGAGATATAGCTTGGCTGGGCGGGCAAAGGCCGCAATGAGGGCAGTTTTCTGACGGTTGCCTTTCGAATAGGTTCGTGCCTTGCGCCGTGGATCGAAGTCGAACTCTTCGATCAACGCGCGCCGAAGTTGTTGGTCTGCTCCTCCGCGAAGGCCTGTCAGCAGGTCAATGACTTCCCCGCCCGAAAGATTGGGCCACAGGCTGACATCGCCAGGGACATAGGCAATGTCCCTGTGCGTCAGGACGGGTTCTTCCCATGGATTCAGGCCGAGGACATTCGCTGTTCCTGAAGTGGGCCGGATCAGGCCCAGCAGCAACCTGAGGGTTGTTGATTTTCCGGCGCCGTTGGGGCCGAGGAAGCCGTGGACCTCGCCGGCCTCCACTCGGAGATTGAGGCCGTCAAGAGCACGAGTACTGCCAAATTTCTTCACTAAGAGGTTTGCGTGAATCACTGGGTCGCTTGTCACTGCTTACTCTCCCTCGGTCAGGCAACAACGACCGAGGCGGCTGCCACGGCGTTCCGCGGGCAAATTGCTGTGC
Organism: Paenarthrobacter sp.; assembly: GCF_031180005.1. Taxonomy (NCBI): domain Bacteria; kingdom Bacillati; phylum Actinomycetota; class Actinomycetes; order Micrococcales; family Micrococcaceae; genus Paenarthrobacter; species Paenarthrobacter sp. Next base: position 64,098 of record NZ_JAPSHI010000002.1, read on the forward strand.
GGGCCGACCAGGCTTCCCGGCTCTCCAATCGAAGCCTACGTCCGGGAGCCGACGCAGGGAAGACTTTCACTGACGCAGCTCGCCACGCTGCGCCTCGCAACCGGGGGTCAGGGATTCTGTTCCCGTTCGTAAACATCGGGGATACCATCCTGGTCCGAATCTATGGCTTCCTCAGCTTCTGCGATGCGGTATTGGCGGTTCCGCGTGCTCAACACCACCGAGGCCATCAAGGCCGCGATCAATGAGGCCGCCAGGATCCCTACCTTGGCGTGGTCATCATGGGCGCTGCCCAGTCCAAAGCTCAGTTCCGCGACCAGCAGCGAGACGGTAAAACCGATGCCGGCAAGGACTGAAACGCCGAACACATCTACCCATTTGAAAGATTTATCCAAGGACGCCCTGGTCGCTTTTGTCAGAACCCATGTCGTCCCGAGAATGCCAATGGGCTTTCCCAGCACCAAGGCCAGGATGATGCCTAGAGCCACGGGGTCTGCCAGCGCCGAACCCAAACCGTCCCATCCACCTACAGCGACGCCGGCGGAGAAGAAGGCAAAGATCGGCACAGCGATACCGGCTGAAATTGGACGGAAGCGGTGTTCGAAGATTTCGGACAAGCCGGGACCTGCTTCGGGGCCCCCGCTGGCCTTGGACCGGATCACCGGAATGGCGAATCCCAGCAACACACCGGCTACCGTGGCGTGGATCCCCGAAGCATGCACCAAGGCCCAGGTCACGATTCCCAGCGGAAGCAGAATCAGCCATGCGGCCGCTGGTTTGGTGCCGAAGAAGCGCCGATATTTTTGGGCCAGGAACGTGTACAGGGCCAATGGGACCAAGGCCAACAGCAGCGGGGGGGCTTGCAAATCACTGGTGTAGAAAATGGCGATGATACTGATCGCTATCAGGTCATCGACCACCGCCAGAGTCAGCAGGAAAATTCGGAGCGCACTGGGCAGGTGCGAACCGATGATCGCCAGCACGGCCACCGCGAAGGCAATGTCAGTGGCTGTGGGAATGGCCCAACCGCGCAGTGTTTCGGGGCTACCGACATTGATTGCAACGTAGACCAAAGCCGGGACGGCGACACCTCCGGCTGCCGCCGCCACCGGAACAATGGACTTGCTGAACTTGCGAAGGTCTCCAGCTACAAATTCCCGCTTAAGCTCAAGCCCCACGAGAAAGAAGAAGATTGCCAGCAGACCATCCGCCGCCCAAGTGCCCAAACTGAGTTCCAGATGCCAGGGTTCGTAACCGATTTTGAAATCCCGTAAGGCGAAGTAGCTGTCCGCCGCAGGTGAGTTCGCCCAGATTAATGCGATCACGGCAGCAGTGACCAGAAGGGCTCCGCCTACGGTTTCCTTCCGGAGGATGGCACCGATACGTAGCGACTCTGCATAACTGCCACGCCCTAGAATCGAAGGGCGCGGGGTACTGGTGGGGTTCTTGCTCATTCAGGGAGTCCTCTGCAATGGGTCGACGACATCATGCCGACCAGACTTCCCGGCGCACCTGCCATCATTCTATCGGGGGAGTGGATGTCTTTTTACCGTCCGGGTTTCTTCGGCGGGGTGGCCCGCGGGGGTGTCACCGGGATTTCTGATGTAGCCAATCGTTCGGTGAACTGGGCTTCCACCGCCTCGGCGACTTGGTCATGGACCTGCTCCGCGACGTGCTCCTGGTAATGCTCCTGTACGGAATCGGCCATGGTGTCTTGCATATGCTCGGTGACATGGGCGGTCATCTGGTCGCGGGCCAGCTTCCTTTGCGCGCGCATCAGGGTGGCGTGCTCCACATGGAAGGCTTTGGCCGTGGAAATACACATGAGGATGATGACCACGCTGAATGGCACAGCAGTGAGGATTGCCGCGGTTTGGATTGCTTGGAGGCCGTTTGCCAGGAGCAATGCAATGGCGACGGCGGCGGCTGACAAGGCCCAGAAGATCCTTAACCAGTTTTTGGGTTCCACGTCGCCACCGGTGGAGATCATGCCCATCACCAGGGCTCCGGAGTCAGCGGACGTAATGAAGAAAATTGCGATCAAGAGGATGGCACCCACGGTGAGGATCGCGCCGCCCGGGAGGCTGCCAAGCAAGTTGAACAGTGCGCCCTCGGTGTCCACGCTGCCGTCGTCGCTGATCAGGCCGCCGGCGCCGAACAATTCGCGATAAATTGCGGCGCCGCCCAGGACAGAGAACCACAGGAAACCCACCGTGGTAGGAACCAAAAGGACCCCGGCAACGAACTGACGAACGGTACGGCCCTTGGAGATACGTGCGATGAAGATGCCCACAAAAGGCGCCCACGAAATCCACCAGCCCCAGTAGAACGTGGTCCATGCAGCCTGCCAGGCTTCGCCCTCGGCACCGGAAAAGGCCAGCGTGTTAAAGGTCAAACCGACAACGTTCTGCAAGTAGTTGCCAATGGATTGCACGAACTCACGCAGCAGGAACAGCGTGGGACCTGTGAACAACACAACCAACATGAGCAAAGCAGCGAGGATCAGGTTCGTGTTGGAGAGCCACTTCATGCCTTTGCCCACGCCGGACACCACGGAAACGATGGTGAGCGTGATGATGCAGAGGATAAGGCCGATCTGCGTCATGGTGGTGGCCTGCACGATGTTGGCCTGCTCAAGCCCGGCCGAGATCTGCAGCACGCCGAGACCCAGCGAGGTTGCGACTCCAAAAAGTGTTCCGACCAAGGCGACGACGTCAATGAGGTTGCCCCATCCGCCCGAAACCCGCTTTCGGCCCATCAACGGCTCGAGTGTCCATCTTATGGAGATGGGTCGGTTCTTGCGGTGCACGGCGTAGGCAATGGAGACGCCAACAACGACGTAAATGGCCCAGGCATGAAGGCCCCAGTGCAGATACGTTTGGGTCATCGCCTGCTGGGCGATCGCCAAAGGTGAGCCCTCCGTGCCCGGCCGGGGCGAGGCGAAGTGATTCAGAGGCTCAGCCACCCCGAAGAAGACCAGCCCGATTCCCATGCCGGCTGCAAACAGAAGGGCGAACCAGGACATGACAGAAAACTCAGGTTCGTCCTCGTCCTTGCCCAGTTTTATGTCGCCATAGCGGCTCAGGCCGATCCACAGGGCGAACACCACGAATAGGGCAATGGCGGCCACGTAGTACCAGCCGAACCACTTAATGACGTTTCCCTGGATGGTGCTGAACATCTCGGTTGCGGCCGCCGGGAAAATTGAGGCGAAAAGGACGAACACTACGATGACTGCGGCGGCGGGCCAGAAGACCCACGTGGCGAGTTTTTGCTTCTGCTTTCCGGGCGGGTGCGCTCCCCTATCCGGCAGGGATGGCTTCTGTTTCCCCTGTGGTTGGCTGTTGGTCCTGATGCCTTCTGTGGCGGACATTCCCAGTTTCTCCTTTTGCGTTCTTCAACGCTCAGACTTCTCTTTTACGTTCAGCTCTTTGTGAATTCGTCTGGTGTGTGGTTCCTGTGCAGCCTGCAAGTTTACTTAACCGCCTGGCTGCACGCGCTTGAAGAAACACTTTCCCACGGTATTGATGCGGGATTGAGACGTGACCGCGGAGAGCCTCATCAAAAAGCATCCTGCAGAAGAGGCGGCAGCGCCAGCCTTGGAGAATCCGTGGTGAAATGATGATCGACAAAATCATCCACCTGCCGCCTCATCGTGCGTGAAGGTGTAGCATCCGAAGTGGTGTGCCGGGAAGGCTGGTCGGCGGCGATGCCGCCCCGTCTCCGGGCGGTCAAGAAGCCGTCCTGAGGAGCCTGCCATGCATGTCCTTATTATGTCGTTCGGAACCCGCGGTGACATTCAGCCCTACGCCGCTCTTTCCGGGGCTCTTGCCCGCGCGGGACACGACGTCACCCTCGCTGTCCCCGAAGGTTTCGCAGATCTGGTGCCACATGGCGGACCCGGGACCATCAGGCACCAACCGGCAGGCTCCAGGATGCTGCGCCTTCTTCAGGAGGTCATGCCCGAGCTAAGCGGTCCCCGGGATGCGCTCCGAACGCTCGGCATCATGACCTCGGCCATGCGCGAACTGAACGCGGAGTGTTGGGCTGCCGCCCAGGCTGCGCGCCCCGACGTCGTGGTCTACCACCCCAAGTGTCTTGCCGGCGCGCACATCGCTGAGGTCTTGGGAGTACCCGGCGTGCTTTCCCTCCCGATACCGTTTTTTACCCCAACGCGGGCGCACGCCATGCCGTTCTTCGGCGGCGCCTCCTTCGGATCGCTGGGAAACAAAATGTCGTACGAGTTCCGCAGAATGAGCGGGATTATGTACGGCGGCATGATCAATGACTTCCGACGCGACGTGGGGCTGCGTCGGGTCCATCGCCTAGCCGACCCACTCAGGAACTCCGACGGAAGCCCGGTTCACATCCTGTACCCCTACAGCAGGCACGTCGTCCCCATCCCCGATGACTACCCGCCGTCGGCCCATGTCACCGGCTACTGGTTCCCGGAGCACAGCGACGATTCCTGGGAGCCACCTGCCCGGCTGGTGAACTTCCTGGCGGCGGGCGAACCGCCGGTTTACATAGGATTCGGCTCCATGGGCTTCGGCAAGGGAGCGACCGGGCGTAGGGACGCGGTGCTTAAGGCTCTGCGGGCTCATGGACTGCGTGGAATCGTCGCTACAGGATGGGGCGGTATCGCGCCCGGAGAAGCAGATGCCGACGACGTCCTGGTGCTGGAGGGCGCTCCCCACGAATGGCTGTTCCCGCGGGTCGCGGCAGTGGTTCACCACGGCGGTGCGGGCTCGACGGCGGCCGGCATCCGGGCGGGTCGGCCCACCTTGGTTGTACCGTTCCTTGGCGACCAGCCCTTCTGGGGCGCACGGGTCCGCTCGCTCGGTGCAGGGCCCGCCCCGCTTCCGGCCAGACAACTCCGCGAGGGCCTGACCGACCGGCTCGGCGACCTCGTACACAAAGCCTCTTACGCCTCACGCGCCGATGAGTTGGGTGCAGCAGTTCGGGCGGAACACGGTCTCGCTGCCGGAGTGCAGGCCTTGGAGCAGATCACGGGTGCTGCGGTCCTGGAGGGGTAGAGCTACCGGTGAAAGCCCTTGCTCCGTGCGCACGAAAGGGCAACGCCTTAGAACAGCGGCCAAGGAACCGCAGGCATCCCACCGCTCGGAGCGGGGAACCGCCCTGCTAAGCGCAACCGGGCGCAGCGCGTGGCCAGTGATGCGAGTTCTTCGGCACTTAGCAGCTCGGCCAAGTCTTGGCCCAGCCCACCGTGCAGCCCTTCGGCGACACGATCGATGCCGTCGCGTTCCTCGGCGGCAAGAGGCTCTCCCAGCCATCCCCACAACACGGTGCGCAGCTTGTGATCATGGTGGAAGGTCAGCCCATGGTCCACGCCGTGCCGGTGTCCATCCGTCATAGCGAGAATGTGGTCGCCTTTTCGGTCGGCGTTGTTGACGATCATGTCGAAGACTGCCATACGTCGGAGTGCTGGCGTGTCTTCGTGAACAAGGGCGACCATCCGTGCGTTCTCATCTTGTCCCTCGAGAACGTGTTTCCAGCCTGTCTCGGGCACTTGGTCCGTCGCAATCAGGTTCACGGCGCGTTGGGACGGGTCTTGCTCCTGCCAGAGCTGCACCATTCCTTCGCCGAACGGGCCATCGCGCAGCCAGGTTCGTGGAACGATGTCCCAGCCGAAGACTTGCGAGACCAGGAAAGCGGCAACCTCCCGGTGGGCAAGGGTCCCGTGGGGAAAGTCCCACAGCGGGCTTTCGCCGGCTATCGGCTTATAGACGACGTCGAGGTCGCCGATGCTGCCCAGGAAGGTAGCGTTCGAAGCCGTGGTGATGCGCCCGGTGAGGGTCAGCTCGGCGGTCACCAGGTCCGGCGTCGGCATCAGACCTCAGGAAGGGTGCAGATGTGCCCATCGGCGTCGATGGGGTAACCGCAGATCGAACACGTCGGACGCCCGGCCCCTACGATCTCACGGCTTCGTTTGGCGAATGCGCGCGCGGTGCCGACAGGCATCCGCACCAGCAGCATCTCGTCGGCAACGTCCTCGTCATCAGCATCGACATCGGTGATGGGGTATGCCTCAATGACCACCTGAGCCGTGGTTGGATCCCAACCCAGGCTCATGGCGCCGGCGCGAAACTGCTCCTGAACGGACTCAAGGGGGTCGTTGTCGACAAGCTCAAGGGGAGTACCTGTGGGAATGCTGAACGGGTTGCCCTCGGCAGTAATCAGCTGGTCGAGAATGTCGTCGACCTTCTCCGCGAGCAGTGCCGACTGCTGCTTCTCCAAGGCGATACTCACGATCTGCTTCCCTGCGCGGACCTGCAGGTAGAACGTGCGTGCCCCCGGAAGGCCAATGGTGCCAATTACCACCCGATCAGGCCAGGCAAACTCGTGAACACGTGTAGGCATGTCAGTATTTTAGGCACATAAGGTTCATAGCGCGTTCTGCCCTGCACCGCCGCCGACCGGCGCATCGCCCGAATGGATACCGTTCGACAGCCAGGACAGGTCACCCGCGTCGGTGTTGGTCGCGTAAACGCTCGGCCGGCTGGGGCCGTAACTCACGATCGAAACTGACGCAGGGCCTACGTTGATACGCTGGAACAGATCAAGGTGCATGCCGAGCGCGTCGGCGAGGATGGCCTTGATGATGTCACCGTGGCTGACCGCAGCCCACACGGCCCCCGGCCCGTGCTCCGCTTCAAATGCTGCATCATGGCGTCGAATCGCTGCCACGGACCTGGCTTGCATCGCGGCCATGGATTCACCGCCGGGAAACACGACGGCGGACGGTTGCGATTGCACCGCCGGCCACAACTCATCGCTCGCAAGATCACTGAGCGCACGGCCCTGCCACTGGCCGTAGTCGCACTCGGTCAGGTCAATATCAACGGGCGCGTACGGCGTGCCAGCTTGGCGATCGAGGATAAGCCGGGCCGTCTGCCGGCAACGCTCCAGAGGGCTTGACACCACACCGACTACCGGCACGGCTGCGAGCCGGTCTGCCATCAGAGTCGCCTGTTCGTGTCCGATCTGGTCGAGGCTGACGCCAGCCGCCCGACCCGCCAGCAACCCAGTGGCATTGGCTGTGGTGCGGCCGTGCCGCACGAGAATAACTGTCGCCATCCACCCAGCCTAGCCACCCGTACGACGGCGGTGTGAACCGTTCCGCGCCGTGCTCGGAAATCGAGGACTACAGTGGTTATATGGCTGCAAGCCGCAATCCGCTCGATGACCTGCGCGAAACCGTAGGCCATCTGGCCAATCAGCTCAAGCTGTCAGGTTCAGAGCGCGTCGATGACCTGATGGGCGATTTCATCGGTGCGAGGCCCGGGCCGGCGAGGCCCCTGTCCGAAGTGCAGGCGGAACTGGACGCGCTGGTCGGGCTGGAGACGGTGAAGGAACAGGTGCGGGCCCTTGTCGCCTTGCTACAGGTCCAGGCCCGCCGGAAAGCACATGGGCTGCCGGAGGTGGCCACATCACAGCATCTGGTGTTCCTCGGAAACCCGGGCACGGGCAAGACGACGGTGGCACGGCTCCTGGCCGAGATGTATCGCGCGGTCGGCCTGCTACAGAGGGGCCACCTTGTGGAAGTCGATCGTTCGGGCTTGGTGGGGCAGTATGTCGGGGCGACCGCTATCAAGACGGACCGGGTGATCCGGCGTGCGCTGGACGGTGTCCTGTTTATCGACGAGGCCTACGCTTTGGCACCGGAGGATGGACGGATGGACTTCGGTCCCGAGGCGATCGAGGTCCTGCTCAAGAGGATGGAGGACCATCGCCACCGTTTGGTGGTGATCGTGGCCGGGTACCCGCGGCTGATGGAATCCTTCTTGCTGTCCAATCCCGGATTGCGGTCCCGGTTTGCCCGGGAGATTACGTTCCCGGACTACTCCGTCGACGAACTCCAGACAATTTTCCACCAGATGCTGGCCCAGCACGAGTACACCTTGGAGCCTGGTGCGGACCAGATGTTGCGTCGCATCCTCACCGGGCTCCACGCTGGCGAGGACTCGGGCAACGCACGGTTCGCCCGCACGCTGTTCGAACAGGCGCTCAACCGGCAGGCGCTGCGGCTCTCACGCGACGAGGAACATAGCCTCGATGCGCTCGATCGTGATGCTGTCATGACGCTCACGTCGGACGACGTCGTCGAGGCTGCGCTGGCCCTGGGCGAGGAACCGGAGCCGGAACTGGAAGTGAGGACGGAACCGGAACGTTCACGCTGGTGGCGCTGGCTGGCCTGACCGGGGCCTGCGGAATGACAGGGGGCGTCCCGTGGAACCCGGACGCCCCCTGCTATTAGAACTCGACCGCGGCTCCTGCAGAGGCAACCGCATGGTCATTTTCTACGGTGCTTCCGCTGACACCCACGGCGCCAATGATGTGGCCGTCCTTGTTGTGCAGGGGAAGGCCACCGGGGAACGTGATGAGTCCACCGTTGGATACTTCGATGTTGAAGAGAGAACCCCCGGGCTGGGAGAGTTCTCCAATCGAACCTGTCGGCATGTCGAAGCATCGGGCAGTACGGGCTTTTTTAATTGCTATGTCGATGCTTCCCAGCCATGCATCATCCATTCGAATGAAGCCTTTGAGGTTGGCGCCTGCGTCCACGACGGCAATGTTCATAGCTGTTCCCTGTTCGATAGCAGCGTTTAGGGCTGCCGCGAGAACGGCTTCGGTCTGGGTTTGGGTGATGTCACCCATAGTATTCTCCCTTGCGAAATCTACTTGGAATGGCAACAGTTCTGTTAGGTTCGCCTAGGCGATCGGTGCCGGGGGTTGTTCGCCGCTCAGGACTGCGAGTGCGTTGTCGGCGGCGAGCATGGCCATGGCTGTACGCGTTTCCACTGTGGCCGAGCCGAGGTGCGGCAGGAGGGCAACATTGTCCAGCTCCAGCAGCCCGGGGTGGACTCGGGGTTCTTGCTCGTAGACATCAAGCCCGGCTCCAGCAATTGCACCCTTCTGGAGTGCAGTCGCCAAGGCGTCTTCGTCGACGATCGGTCCGCGCGCAGTGTTGACGAGGAACGCCGAACTCTTCATCGCAGCGAATTGCTCGGCCCCGATCAGGTGGTGGGTGGCTGGACCGTATGGGCAGTGCAGGGAGACGACGTCTGAGACTGCCAGTAGTTCGTCGAGGTCGACACGCCGGGCGTCCAGTTCGGCGGCGATCGCAGGATCGATTTCGCTGCGGGACTGGTAAACGATGTCCATGCCGAAGGCTTTGGCCCGACGCGCGGTTGCCTGGCCGATTCCACCCATGCCAACGACGCCGAGTGTCTTACCCTGCAAGCTGCTGCCGAGCAGGAAGAACATGCCCCACTTCCAGGCCTGGCCGGAGCGGATGAGTCGTTCACCCTCGCCGAGCCGGCGGGTCGCCATAAGGATGAGGCCGAAGGCGATGTCCGCTGTAGCTTCCGTGAGCACGCCGGGTGTGTTGGTGGCCACGATGCCGCGTTCGCTGCAGGCGGGCACGTCGATGTTGTCATATCCGACAGCGACGTTCGCGACGACCTTAAGCTGCGGGCCGGCGGCGTCGAGCAGTTCGGCGTCGACACGTTCGGTGAGCAGCGACACGATCGCATCGGCGCCGGCTACGCGGCGGAGGAGTTCTTCGCGGGTAATGGTTTCGGGACCGTTCCACGCCTCGACGTCGTGTTCGGCGCGGAGCTTTTCAATTGCAGTTTCGGGGATGCGTCCCGTGACGATGACCCGGCTCATGCGGTCACGATCCAGTCGCGGAGGCGGCCGAGGCCCTCGCGGATGTCGGCGACGTCGATGCCTGAGTAGGCGAGCCGGATGTACTGCCTTTCTTCGCCGGGTAGGCGTCGGCCGAAATGTTCACGCGTGCAGAAGGAGACTCCTGTTTTGTAGAGTGCGTCGCTGGCGAAATCGCCGACTGCGGTGTAGCCCATTTTCTGCATGACGTCGGTGACGTCGGGGAAGAGGTAGAACGTCGACTGGGGCACTGCGACGTGCATTCCGGGGACAGAGTTCACGAGTTCGCAGGCAGCATCCCGCCGTTCACGCAGGATGTCGAGCATCTGTTGGACCGGTTCCTGGGTGCCGCGGAGGGCTTCGATGCCGGCCCACTGCACGTAATGGGTGGTGCATGACTCGTCGTTGGTGTTGAGCGTGCTGAGTACTTTGGCGATCTCAAGGGGAGCTACAGCACAGCCGAGGCGGGAGCCGGTCATGGCGAACTTCTTGCTGAACGTGTAAAGGATGACGGTTCGTTCTGCCATGCCCGGAAGCGACGTGATCGAGCTGGAAACTCCCTCGTAGCGGGTCTCGAAGTAGGCCTCGTCGGAGAGCACCCACAGATTATGCTCCTGCGCGATCTGGGCAATGGCCTCGCGCTCAGCTGCAGTGGATTCCGCGGAGATAGGGTTCTGCAGGTCGTTGTAGATGATCGCAACGGTGTTCGGGGTGATCGACGCGCGCACCTGGTCAAGGTCGATCGAGAAGCCCTGGCTTGTGGGGAGGTAGCGGTACGGTACTGCTGTGCCTCCGAGATATTCGATCTGCGATTCGTAGATCGGGAAGCCAGGATTCGGGTACAGCACTTCCTGCCCGGGGTTCATGACTGCCTGCAGGAATTTCGTGATGACAGGCTTGCCGCCCGTCATGACCACGACGTTGTCGGGGGAGAGGGTGATGCCGCGGCGTGAGCCGATGTCCTCGGCGAGGGCTTCGCGCAGCTGGGGGATTCCGGGGCCGGGGCAGTAGCCCGTGTAGCCGTCGGCGATTGCCTTGGTCATGGCTTCGACGATGTGTGGGGCGGTGGGGATGTTGATGTCACCAAGGTGGAAGGGGTAAACCAGGTTCCCCTTCGCCTTCCAAGCCGCCGCCGCTTGGGCGACGCTAAAGGCCGTTTCAGTGCCGAGCCGTTCGAGTCGATGCGCGAGTTGCTGCATGCTGTGTACTCCTCGTTGAGTTAAGAGTCATTCATAGACATCTAATACATGACTAATATATCAAAGCGTCATGTGGCCTGCAGCACAAGAGTGCGACGCACTGTGACTTCCACATATGGGAGTGGCGCCGCATCCGGATATTAACCTGGATGCGGTGCCACTGTATTCAATGTCCGGCCATCGTTACCGAGGCTGCGCACCCAACTAGGTCGCAGTACATGCCGTTTAGAGCCCTCAGAACGGCCTGATCTGCTACTTACTTGGGTCGTGTTTGGCTGGCCGATAACCGGCGATCGCGGCACGGACATCGCCCTCTTCGTGTCCGTCCTTCTTCTTGCCAAGCGGCAGCACCTTAAGCAGCGGGTGCAGGATGAGCATGATGACCAGGCCCCACACGGCGCCGAGAATGGCTGAGCAAATCGTGTTCACGAGCCAGGCAAGGAAGCCGCCCACTACAGGGATCCCGACGAAGGGTGTCTCCAGGACATGGACAAGGTCATAGGGGCCATGCCAGCCGAGGTCGTAGGCACCCTGCAGCATAATGTGACCGCCAACCCACAGCATGGCGATCGTCCCGATGAGGGTGATCGCGGCCAGCACGGCCGGCATCCCCTTCACGAGCAGCCGGCCAAAGCGCTGGGAGCCCTCGGAAGCCTTGGTGGTCAGGTGCAGGCCAATATCGTCCATCTTGACGATGAGGCCGACGGCGCCGTACACAAGGACCGTGATCGCGATCGCTACGACGACCAGGATGAACGCCCGGACCCACAGGGATTCAGCGGCCACTTCATTCATGGCGATCACCATGATCTCGCAGGACAGGATGAAATCGGTGGTGATGGCACCCTTGGTAACTTTCGCCTCCGCTTCAGGCCCGCGCTGCACAGCCGGCGCCTTTTCGGCAGCAGTATGGTCGCCGCGGAACTTGTGCCACACCTTTTCGGCGCCCTCGTAACAGAGGTAGCTGCCACCCAGCATGAGGATGAACGGAATGACTCCCGGGATGAAAGCGCTGATGAGCAGCAGCGCCGGGAGGATGATCACTAGTTTGTTTCGCAGCGAGCCCCAGAAGATCCGTTTGATCATCGGCAGTTCGCGGGACGGGTCCGCCCCGGAGACGTATTGTGGGGTAACCGCGGCGTCGTCAATAACGACGCCGGCAGCCTTGGCCCCGGCTTTGGCGGCTCCTGCCGCGATGTCGTCCACGGAGGCAGCCGCTATTCGGGCCAGCGCTGCGACATCGTCCAACAGTGCGACGAGGCCGCCGCTCACAGGAGAGCTCCGTCCTGCTTAAGGTCGGGCAACTGGGGGTGAACACCTGGGTAGAGGCGCAAAAGAGGCATGTTCGGAGTATACGATGACGGGCGTCTTGGGCTGCAGTGACGGTGCCGGCGGCCTAATGTTCGGTGTCCGCCGCAGCCTGTTTCTTGGCAGCTTTTTCCGCGTCCTTCCCGGCGCGCAGCGCCTCCGCCTCGTGCTGCTCCTCGGCCTTTTCCTGATGGATGACCTGGGCGAAGAGCTTCTCCATCTCCTTGGCTACCCCGGCGGCTGAAGCAGGATTCTGACCGGTGACCAGTCGCTCGTCTACCGCCACTTTTTCTTCAAAGACGCCCGCGGAGACATGTCGTGCTCCCTGTTCCTCCAAGCGGTCTGCCAGGAAGAATGGAATGACCTTGTCTTTCCCGGCGGCAACTTCCTCGTCATTGGTGAACGCGGCCACGTCCCGGCCTTGGACAAGACGGAATCCGTTCTCCAACTCCACATTCAGCAGTCCAGCCGGACCATGGCAGACCGCGCCCACCAAGCCGCCGGCGTCGTAAACGCTGGCAACCAGGCGCTGCAGCCCTTCGCTGTCCGGGAAGTCCCACATAGTGCCGTGTCCTCCCACGAGGTAGACGGCATCATATTGCCCGGGATCAATAACATCCACGCGGGCAGTGTTGTAGAGGCCGGCGCGCGTGGTTTCGTCCTTCGTAAAAGCAACCTGGATGGGATCATTCGTGTCTACCTCGTCGCTGGGAGGCTGGCCGCCCTTGATGGAGGCAAAATCGACGAAGTGACCTGAATCTTTGAAGACCTTCCAAGGATGTGCGGCTTCGGCCACGTTGTAGCCGGTCTTCTCGCCCGTATCGCCGAGCTCGGAAACGCTGGTCAGTACCATGAGGATTTTCTTCATGAAGTGCTCCTATCGTCCAACGTCCACACTACGCCCCACGCATTTCAAGGCTCTGGCAGGCTGAAGAATCCATCGACTTTCAGCACGCGCCCCTATGCTTGCCTCATGTCTACTGATGAAGAGAAGGACCCTCCCGTACCTGCCGACGTTGAGGGCAAGATCCCGAAAAAGGTTCACGATGTCCCGAACGAAGAACTGCCCGACGCATCTACGGACGAACCCGGCGCGAAATAGACGGCAGACGGCGCGGTTTTGAGCCTCCAATTTTGTCAAAACCCCCTGTTGACAGACTTGAAGTAACGCGGGTAACCTAGGTCACATGCTCAACAAGTAACGCGCGTTACCAACAGCGTTGCCTGTCGATCAGCCAGTCAGAGATTGCCTGGCACCACACTCGGACCAAGAGCACCGGAGCATTCAATGGCGAAAACCACCCCTGGCGAGGCCGTACCTGTACGGCAACGGGGAGTCACCATGAAAGACGTCGCCAAACATGCCGGCGTCTCCCGGACTGCAGTCTCGTTTGTACTGAGCAACCGTGAAAATGCCAGTATTTCCGAGGAAACCCGCACTCGGATCAACCACGCTGTGCAGGAACTGGGTTACAGGCCCAACGCCGGTGCCCGTGCGCTGGCATCGCGGCGCAGCGATTGGTACGGGATCGTGACGGAAATCGTCACGGCACCGTTCGCCGTCAACATCATCAAAGGAGCCCAGGACCAAGCCTGGCTTGACCGTCGGTTCCTGCTCATCGCGCCCTCCGACCAGGCCGATGCCGTAGGACCCAACCAGGGCCTGGAAGATGCTGCAACTGAAAAGCTGCTGGAACAACGAGTGGAAGGACTTCTCTACGCAGCTACTTTTCACCGGGGCGTCCACGTTCCGGCGAGTGCCAATGAAGTACCCACCGTGTTAATCAACTGCTTCGATGCAGACGGTAAGCTTCCCTCGATCGTCCCTGACGAGCGTGGGGGAGGCAGGATCGCCGTCGAACGTTTGCTCCAAGCCGGCCACACCAGGATCGGCGTCATCAACCTTGACCCGGTCATCCCGGCCGCAGTGGGGCGATTGAAAGGTGCACGCGAAGCACTGGCCGTCGCCGGACTGGAGCTGGACCCGGAACTGGTGGTGTCCGGATATGCCACGGCCGACGGCGGCTATGAAGCCGCTTGCCGGATCCTGGACCGCTATCCACAACAGGACAGGCCAACGGCACTGTTCTGCCTCAATGACCGCATGGCGATGGGCGCATATGACGCCATCAAGGAACGGGGCCTGACCATCCCCGGGGACATCGCCGTGATCGGCTTCGACAACCAGGAACTCATCGCGGCCTACCTACGGCCAAAGCTGACTACGGTTGCGTTGCCCTTCGAAAAAATGGGCGCCTTAGGTGTCCAAACCCTCGCAGCACTAACAGCAGGACAGCCGATCATTGCCGACCAGCAACTGGTCGACTGTCCGCTGCTAGAACGCTCTTCGGTCTGACCGCGAAATCAACGTCGAAGAGCAAACCCCTTACCCACCCCTTCACCTTGCTGATGAAGACAGGAAAGAGATAACCATCATGACACAACCCCGATATTTCAGGGCTGCCCGGATGACGGCGGCAAGCCTTGCAGTGGGCGCGATGCTGCTCACCGGCTGCACGGCCAATGTCACCAAGACAAGCACTTCCGACGCCGGAGCGAACGCCAGCGCCTTCCTCACCATCCCGCGTGAGGACATGGGTACGTTCGTGCAGAACTTCAACCCGTTCGCTCCCACAGTGAACCCGATGGTCCAGCAGTCCATTTACGAGTCCCTCCTGATCTTCAACCCGGCCAAGGGAGACACGGTGCCGTGGCTCGCCACCGAGTGGACGGCGGCCGAGGATGGCAAGTCGGTCACCTTCACCCTTCGTGATGGTGTGAAGTGGTCCGACGGGCAACCCTTCGTCGCCGACGATGTTGCCTTTACGTTTGAACTCCAGAAGAAGATCAAGGGCGGCTTCGAATATCTGGACACCGTCACGGCGGAGGGCAACCAGGTCACGTTCAACTTCAACAAGCCGTGGTCGCCGGCCCTTTACGACGTCGGCCAGCTCGTCATCCTGCCCAAGCACGTCTGGTCCGCTTTGCCGGACCCGGAAAAGGACGCAAACGCCAAGCCGGTGGGTACCGGTCCCTACACCGAGGTGGACAGTTTCCAGGCCCAGTCCTTCGTGCTGACGAAGAACCCCAACTACTGGCAGCCGGAGAAGCAGAAGATCGCCGGGATCAAGATGCTCGCGTTTGCAGGAAACGACGGCGCCAACCTCGCCGCCGCGAACGGTGACGTGGACTGGGCTCCGCAGTACATCCCGAACATCGAAAAGACCTTCGTTTCAAAGGATAAGGAACACCGTCAGTACTGGTTCCCGGCCACCGGTGCCATGATCAACTGGCAGCTCAACACCACCAAAGCTCCGTTCAACGACGTTGACGTTCGTAAAGCGCTGAGCATGGCCGTGGACCGCGAACAAGTCACCAAGATCGGTATGAGCGGCTACGCCAAGCCGGCGGACTGTACCGGACTCTCCGGCAACTACGAGACCTGGAAGAACGCCGCGGTCAAGGACAACTGCACGTGGACCAACCACGATGTGCAGAAAGCCAACGAGCTTCTTGACAAGGCGGGGTACGCCAAGGGAGCTGACGGGAAGCGCACCTTCAAGGACGGAAAGCCCTTCGAATTCAAGATCTCCGTAGGCGCAACTTCCTCCGACTGGCTGTCTGTGGCCAACGTGATCGCACAGAACCTCGCAGACGTCGGCGTGACTGCCAAGGTGGAATCTCCGGACTGGGCTGCAGTGGTTGCAGGCTACGAGACCGGCGACTTCGACTCGGGAATCGTCTGGAGTGCCAACGATCCCAGCCCTTATAAGTACTTCAACACTTCCATGGGCACGGCCACTGTGAAGCCGGTAGGCACCAAGACGTTCGATAACTATCACCGCTTCGGCGACACCAAGGCCGATGCCTTGCTGGCCGACTTCGTCGCAGCAGCAGACGAGTCCAAGCAAAAGGACATCGCCAACAAGCTCCAGGAAGAGTACAACGACGTCGCGCCGCTGGTGCCGCTGTTCTCCGGCCCTGAATGGGGTGCGTTCAACGACACCCGCTTCACCGGCTGGCCCACCGAGGACAACCCGTACGCCACGCTCTCCGTCCGTTCACCCACAACGGTGCTGATTCTGACCACGTTGGAACCGCGCAAGTAGTTCCCACCTCCACCGCCTGCCCGGCGGGGCCCTAAACCCCGCCGGGCGTGTGCCCCCACTTTCCGCAATTCCCGAATGGAGGGAAACCGTGCGCTTCATCCTGCGCCGTCTGGGTTTCTACCTGATCGCCTTCTGGGCATCCATCACCCTGAATTTCCTGCTCCCGCGTTTCATGCCCGGAGACCCCGTGTCCCGCATGTTCGCCCGCTCCCAGGACCGAATGCAGCCCGAACAGATTGAGGCCCTGCGCAAGCTGCTGGGTGTTGATGATCGGCCCATTTGGGAGCAATACATCGACTACCTGCACAACATCTTCACCGGGCAGATGGGTGTTTCCATCTCCCGATTCCCCACCCCGGTCACCGAGGTCATTTCGTCCCAGATCGGCTGGACACTCCTGCTCGGCGGAACCGCTCTGGTGATTGCCGCCGTCGTGGGCAACTTGCTGGGTATCCTCGCCGCTTGGCGGCGTGGCGGCGCGATCGACTCCGCGCTTCCGCCGGTGCTGGTTTTCATCGGCTCGTTCCCGTACTTCTGGCTTGCCATGGGTGCGCTTTACCTGTTCGGTGTGGTGCTGGGTTGGTTCCCGATCCGGCATGCGTTCACCGACGGTTTGGAGCCGGCGTTCACTTGGGAGTTCATCGGCGACGTCGGCGCTCACCTGGTGCTGCCGGCGCTGACGATTGTGCTGGTTTCCATCGGCGGTTGGATGCTGGGCATGCGAAACACCATGATTGCCACGAATTCCGAGGACTACATCACCATGGCCGAGGCCAAGGGACTCCGCCCCGGCCGCATCATGCTCCGCTACGCAGCACGCAATGCCATGCTCCCGTCGGTAACGAGTTTCGGCATGGGACTGGGATTCGTGGTGGGTGGTGCGCTCCTGACGGAGGTGGTGTTCGCTTATCCCGGCGTCGGCTACCAACTCCTCAACGCCGTCCAAGGCCTGGACTATCCGCTCATGCAGGGCCTGTTCCTGACCATCACTGCCGCTGTGCTGCTTGCCAATTTCCTGGTGGACATCCTCTACGTCCGCCTCGACCCGCGCGTGCGCAGCAACTAGAGGACCGACCATGACAACCGCACTTCTGAAGCAGCCAACTCAAACCCCGGCTGCCCGCAAGCCCAACCGCAGCTTCGTCCACGGCCTCCTCACGAACAAGAAAGCGCTGACGGGCATGGCCGTGATGTTCATCTTCATTGCACTGGCCCTGCTGGCCCCCGTGCTGTTCCCGGGCGACCCTTCGAGGATCACCGCGATGGCCTCCCTGGAACCATCCGCCGAACATTGGCTGGGTACCACCGCCAAAGGACAGGACGTGCTCGCACTGACCGTCCACGGCTCACGAAGTTCCCTTTTCGTGGGGCTGACCGTCGGATTGGCGTCCACTTTCATCGGCATTCTGGTGGGCCTCGCCTCCGCGTACTTCGGCAAGTTCATCGACGAAGCCCTGTCCTTGGTCACCAACGTCTTCCTGCTGCTGCCCGGACTGCCGCTGCTGGTCATCCTGGCCGCATTCCTTCCGCCCGGCCTGGGCACCGTGATCCTGGTACTCGTGGTCACCGGCTGGGCCGGCTCGGCACGTGTCCTTCGCTCACAGGCGTTGTCCATCCGGTCCAAGGACTTCGTGGCCGCGGCCGTGGTGTCCGGCGAACGGGCGGGGCGGATCATGTTCCGCGAAATCCTGCCCAACATGGCCTCGATTGTCATGGGCACCCTGCTTGCCTGCGTCATTTACGGAATCGGCGCCCAAGCGGGCCTGGAATTCCTGGGCCTCGGCGATGTCAGCACGGTGTCCTGGGGCAACAACCTCTTCTGGGCCGGCAATGAGGGCGCACTGCTCACCGGCAGTTGGTGGGTGTTCGTACCTTCCGGTGTCTGCATCGCGCTGGTGGCCTTCGCCCTTGCCCTCATCAACTACGCCGTGGATGAGGTCACCAACCCGCGGCTACGGAAAATCAAAGCACCTAAAGATACCGAAAGGAGCGCCGGCAAATGACCATTTCCCAAGTTTCCTTCGGCTCCCATGAACCCGTCCTGGACGTCAAGGACCTCACCGTTAAGTACATCGGCGACACCCGCTCAACCACCGCCGTCGACCGTGTTTCCTTCAGCATCGGCACCGGCGAGGTGTTTGGGTTGGCAGGGGAGTCCGGCTGCGGGAAGTCCACCATTGCCAACTCGATCATGAGGCTCCTGAAGGATCCAGCGAAGATCGCAGGCGGCAGCATTTCCTTCGGCGGCAAGGACGTCCTGGCCATGAGCCCGGAGGAGCTGCGGCGCTTCCGCTGGCAGGACGTTGCAATGGTCTTCCAGTCGGCCATGAACTCACTCAATCCGGTGCTGACCATAGGCGAACAGATCGTGGACATCTTCACCACGCACGCCGGCTACTCCCGCAAGGAATCGCTGCGGCGTGCCGGTGAACTGCTGGAACTCGTGAGGATCGACCCGGCACGGCTCAAGTCCTATCCGCACCAGCTCTCGGGCGGCATGCGTCAGAGAGCCGTGATTGCCATGGCGGTGGCGCTAAAGCCGTCACTGTTGATCCTGGACGAGCCCACCACCGCACTGGATGTGGTGGTGCAGCAAGAGATCATGGCGCAAATCAAGGAGCTCCAGCGTGAGCTCGGCTTCTCCGTCCTCTTCATTACGCACGACATGTCCCTCATGGTGGAACTCTCGCACCGCATGGCCGTGATGTACGGCGGGCGGATCGTGGAGACCGCAAAAGCCCAGGACGTCTACGCCAACCCTCGCCACCCCTACACCCAGGCGCTCATGGGCGCGTTTCCGCCGCTCACCGGTCCCCGCGTTCCGTTGACGGGACTGCCCGACGGCGTGAAGTTCCGGAACATCCCGGACCTCACCGAGGTAGCACCCGGCCATTTCGTGGCTCCGTTTGGTGCCGACACTCCCGCGGTTGATTCAGCAAACCTGGAAGGAGCTGCACGATGAGCCACTCACTCGTGACCCCACCGGCCGTGGCCGGCACCGGCACCCCGGCACTTGAAATCCGCGGTCTGGGGAAGTCATTCCCCGTTGGCGGGCTTTTCTCCCGCGATTCCGTCCGTGCCCTGCATGGCGTCGACCTGAGCATTGGTCGCGGTGAAATCGTGGCGCTTGTAGGGGAGTCCGGTTCCGGCAAGAGCACCCTGGCCCGCTGTGTCGCGCGGCTCGAAAAGCCGAGCTCCGGTGCCATCCTGATTGACGGCGTCGACGTCCTTAAACGAGATCGTTTCCAAGCATCGCGTGCATTTCGCTCGCAACTGCAGATGGTGTTCCAGGACCCCTTCGGCTCATTGAACCCGGCCCACAGGATGGACCATTTCCTGCGACGGTCGTTAGCGATCCACGGCAAGAGCGGTGGCTCCGAGCAGGAGACCCAGCGGCGGCTCGCAGAACTCATGACTACCGTGGGCCTGCAGGCTGACATGCTTAACTCCTATCCGCACGAGCTGTCCGGCGGCCAGCGCCAACGCGTTGCCATAGCCCGGGCCCTTGCGGTTGAACCGCAGGTCATCCTGGCCGACGAGCCCACCTCCATGCTGGACGTTTCTGTCCGGATCGGTGTGCTGAACCTGATGCGGAAGCTCCGCGACGAGCAGGGCATCTCCATGCTCTACATCACCCACGACCTCGCGTCCGCCCGCTACTTGGCGGACCGGACGGCGGTGATGTTCGCCGGTGAGCTCGTTGAGGAAGGGGAGTCCCTGGACTTGCTGTCCAATCCTGCGCACCCCTACACGCAACTGTTGGTTTCGGCCGTACCGGACCCCGCCCGGGCAGGCTCGTACGACCCCGTCCGCAGGGCCGAATTGCGGCAGGCGGTCATGGCCTCAACGCACTGCGCGTTCCACGGCGATCCGCACCAAGCATGTTCGGCCGAAAAGCCCGTTCGCCACCAAGTTGGAGATCCCGCGAACCGTCACTGGGTGCGCTGCCACCTTTACCGGCCGTGGGCAGCTGCCGGCGGCCACGCCTTGGCCGCCGAACCAATCCAATCCAGCCAACCGGCGTCGAACGCTCAAGAAGAGGCTTCCGCATGACTGAACTGACCCATCCGCTCGCCACCGTTCCACGGGACGAGTTGCTGTCCCGCGCCGAGGCCGACCCCCTCCGTCCACGATTCCATTTCGTGTCACCGGCGGGCTGGCTCAACGATCCCAACGGCGTCAGCCAGTGGAACGGCACGTACCACCTTTTCTATCAGTACAACCCTGAGGGTGCTTTCCACCATCGCATCCAGTGGGGGCATGCCGTCAGCACCGACCTCGTCACGTGGACAGACCTGCCCGTTGCCTTGGAACCGTCCGCGGGACCGGACGCCGATGGCTGCTGGTCGGGGGTATTGGTGAACGACGGCGGCACGCCCACCTTGGTCTATTCAGGGCGCCTGGACGGGCGCGAGCTTCCGTGCGTTGCCGTGGGATCCCCGGACCTGCAGGAATGGACCAAGGACCCCGGGAATCCCGTGATTGCGGCCCCTCCCGTTGGTGTGGAGATCACTGCTTACCGCGATCACTGCGTATGGCGCGAAGGCACCAAATGGAGGCAGTTGGTGGGGTCAGGCATCCGTCACCGCGGCGGAACGGCGTTCCTGTACGAGTCTTCAGATTTACGGTCCTGGGATTACATCGGGCCGCTGTTCATCGGCGATGCTTCGCAGGGTGATCCCACGGACACTGACTGGACCGGCACCATGTGGGAGTGCGTTGACCTGTTCCGTGCAGGACAGGGTTCGTTGGGTTCTGCCCCTGCGGACGACTCGCCGGATGTTCTGGTCTTCTCCGCTTGGGATGACGGCGAAACCCGCCACCCGCTGTACTGGACCGGCCGTTATGCCGGGGATACCTTCGAGCCGGAGGCGCTGCACCGGCTGGACTACGGAGGCCGCTTCTTTTACGCACCGCAGTCTTTCCAGGATGAGTCCGGCCGGCGCGTCATGTTCGGCTGGATGCAAGAAGGCCGAAGTGATGAAGCAATGGTGGAAACCGGCTGGTCGGGTGTGATGAGCCTGCCGCGGGTCACCACCATGGGCAACGACGGAACCCTGGAGTTCGCGCCGGTTCCCGAAGTCGAGAAGCTGCGCCGAAACCACGTCAGCGTCCCCGGCCAGGTGCTGGTGGGGGCTGGAAGGTCCCTCGATAGCGGTGTGACCGGCAACCAGCTGGACCTTGAGTTGGACGTGCAACTGGCACCTGGTGCGGAGGTTCGTCTCGGCGTGCTCACGTCGCCGGACGGTGCCGAGGAGACCGCGATCGTGCTGAGCCGGGCCGCCGATGGAACCCCCGTCGGCACTCTCCGCTTGGACCGTACCCGCAGCAGCCTCGACCCTGCCGTCGATGTGGAGGACAAGTCCGGACCGGTTCCGATGACGGACGGTCGAATCAACCTGCGCGTGGTGGTGGACCGGTCCACCGTCGAAATCTTCGCCAACGGCAAGCCCCTCACGGCCCGTGTCTACCCGACCCTCGGCGGCGAGCGCGTGACACTGGCCGCCACTGAAGGTTCGGTGCGACTCCTTTCTTTCGACGCCTGGACTATGGCTGGGATCTTTGAAAGCAGCCGGAGCCTCTTGCCGGAAGGGAAGTAGACCCATGGAAAAGTCATCATCGGTCTCTCGCCGTGGGCTGCTGACTGGCGCCGGAGCGGTCGCGTTGGGTGGATCGATTGCTCTCTCCGTATCCACAGTGCAGGCTGACTCCTCGGGGCCGGCTTTGGCAACGGGTGGTTCACCCTCGAAAGGAAGATCCCGGATGCGGCCGGCCTACCACTTCAGCGTGCCAGACAACTGGAAAAACGATCCCCAGCGCCCCATCTACCTGGATGGGGAGTACCACTACTACTACTTGTACAACTCTGACTACATCACTGGTGGGGGTGGCACGTCATGGCGTCGGGCCACCACCACCGATCACGTCGCCTTCCGGGATCGTGGTGTCGCTATCCCGAAATTCAGCAACAGCAACGGCGATTGCTGGTCCGGATGCGTGGTGGTGGATGATCGAAATACCGCAGGGTACGGAGCGGGCGCGGTCATAGCACTTGTTACCCAGGCGCCGGAGGGCCGCCAAGCCCAGTATCTTTGGTACTCAACGGACAGGGGTCGCTCATTTCAGCCGGGGGGCTCGGCTCCGGTGCTGCCCAACCCGGGAGTGCACGATTTCCGCGATCCCAAGGTGATCTGGGACGAGGACCGAGGGCGATGGTTCATGGCCAACGCTGAAGGGCAAAAGCTCGGTTTTTACACGTCACCGGACCTGCGGTCCTGGGCGCGTGTTGGTGATTTCCTGCGCAACGATTTGGGGCTGCTCGAGTGCCCTGACCTCTTTCGAATGACGGCCGACGACGGCACCTCGCGTTGGGTTCTCGGTACGAGTGCGAACGGCAAGGGCCGAGGACTGCCTGCGACGTATGCCTACTGGACCGGAGCGTTTGATGGCAGTTCTTTCACCCCGGACCATGACGAGCCGGAATGGCTCGACTATGGCTTCGACTTCTACGGTGCAGTGACCTACCCGCATCATGTCGCATCGGGTGCTGAGGACCCAACCCTCCGCCGGGCGATCGGCTGGGCAAATTTCTGGGACTACCCCCACAACACGCCTACCTTGGCAACTGACGGCTACAACGGCGATGACATGATCGTCCGCGATGTCCGGCTCAAGCGTGGAAAGGATGGTTACTACCTTGCCTCCGCCCCTACGTCTGCGCTGGCTGACCACGTGAAGCGCACGCACCGGCTGGGCGATGTTGCGGTTGCCGGCACCCATGACCTGACGATCCGGTCGCTCGCCTACGACCTCACCTGCGAGTTGGTGTGGGATCCTGCCGCGCCGCCGGCCAATCTGGGGCTGGAGGTATGTCGTGCACCAGGCGGAGGCAGGCATGTGGCCGCGGGTGCCTTCCTCCCCGGACCATTCACCTACGTCAATCGCCGCCCCACCATCAACCCCACCGCGGGCGAAACCCAAACACCGGTGGACCCCTCCACCGGGCGCCTGGGCATCCGCATCCTCGTGGATCGCACCAGCGTGGAGATGTTCATCGGGGATGGGCGTGTGGTGCATTCGCACCGGGTCTTCCCGCTTGAAGGCGATGACGGCATCCGCCTCTACGCCCATGAAGGAGCGGCCACGTTCCGGGACCTGACCATCCGTGAATTAAGGGTCACGCCATAGCCCCGGATGTCCGGGTCCTTCGTAGGAGTTGAAGGTGCTAGTGGCCTGCACCGAGTTTGCCGCCGAGGCGTTGGCGCATGATGGTGCTGGCTTCGTTCAGCCCTACAATCTTCACGTCCTTGCCGTGCTGGTGGTATTTCTCGGTGATCGAGTCCAAAGCTGCGATGGTGGAGGCGTCCCAGAGGTGGGAGGCGTGCATGTCGATGATGACGTGGTCCGGGTCCAGCGCGTATTCAAACTGTGTGTAGAGGTCGTTGGAGGAGGCGAAGAACAGTTCACCGTCCACCACATAAGTGGCGGTTTCCTGGCCGTTCACGCTTTTCACGGTTCGTTCTACTGTGACGAAGTGGGCCACTCGGCGAGCGAACATGACCATGGCTACCAGAACGCCGACGCCGACGCCGATGGCGAGGTTGTGGGTGGCAACGGTGACAATGACGGTGGCTAGCATGACGAGGGTTTCGCTCTTGGGCATCATTTTCAGTGTGCGGGGGTGGATGCTGTGCCAGTCGAAGGTGGCCCAGGAAACGAAGATCATCACGGCCACGAGGGCGGCCATGGGGATAAGCGAGACGATGTCTCCGAGGGCGACTACGAGGATGAGCAGGAAGACACCGGCGAGGAAGGTGGAGATGCGGGTGCGTGCCCCTGAGGCTTTGACGTTGATCATGGTCTGGCCGATCATGGCGCAGCCTCCCATGCCGCCGGTGAAGCCGGTGACGATGTTTGCTACGCCTTGTCCCCAGGCTTCGCGGGTTTTGTGGGAGCGGGTGTCGGTGACGTCATCGACGAGTTTTGCGGTCATCAGTGATTCCAGCAGACCTACGAAGGCCATGGCCAGGGCGAACGGGAAAATTACTTGCAGCGTTTCGAGGCTGAAGGGCACGTTCGGGATGAACAGAGACGGCAGCGATTCGGGCAGATCGCCCTTGTCGCCTACGGTCGGAACGGCAACAGAGGCCAGGACCGTTATTAAGGTCAGGACTACGATCGCGACCAGCGGGGCGGGGACGACATTGGTCAGTTTCGGCAGGCCGAACACGATCAGCAGCGCCAATGCCACCAGCGGGTAGACCAGCCAGGGGACTCCGAGCAGTTCCGGGACCTGCGACATGAAGATCAGAATGGCCAGCGCGTTGACGAACCCCACCATGACCGAGCGTGGGATGAACCGCATCAACTTGGCCACGCCTGACAGGCCCAGGATGATCTGGAAGATCCCGGCGAGGATGACGGCGGCGATGAAGTAGTCCACTCCGTGGGATTTCACCAAGGGTGCGACGACGAGGGCGATGGCGCCGGTGGCGGCGGAGATCATGGCCGGTCGCCCGCCAACGAAGGCGATGGTCACTGCCATGGTGAAGGAGGCGAACAAACCGAGGCGCGGATCCACGCCGGCGATGATCGAGAACGCGATCGCTTCGGGAATCAGTGCCAGTGCCACGACCAGGCCGGCAAGGACCTCTGTTTTGAGCCGTTTGGGCGACTTGAGGGTTTCCCGGACAGACTGCAGCTGCTCGGGCGTGAATGCCGGGGCATCCGTGGCTGGTTTAACGGCCAATGCTGGCTCCGTTTCATGCTCAAGAAGACACGCCTGAGCGGCTTCGTATGTTTGGGGGAAACTGAGGGCGCACCGCAGCGCCGTGAATGAGAACGCCAGCAACTAGGCTTGTACGTCTACACCCATTTCCCCAAGTCTACCCTAACGTAGCGGTAGAGTTAGTTCGGGCAACGCAGGAGGTCTTTCATGACGGAACGGATCAGCAGCCGCACCATGCATATTGGTGAACTGGCCGAAAGGACCGGGCTGTCCCTGCGGACCATCCGCCACTACGACGAGGTGGGACTCCTGCCGGCTACGGGCCGCACCGATGGCGGGTTCAGGGTCTATGCCGAGAATGACGTCGAGCGCCTGACCCTGATCAAGCAAATGAAACCCCTGGGCTTTTCCCTGGAGGAAATGGCCGAAATTCTGGAGATCCTTTCAGCATTGGAATCCGGTAGCGGAAGCGGGGCCGGCCAAGTGAAACTCGCCGAGTTCATGGAAAAAGCCAGAGGCCAGCGGGCAAAGATGGCCCGGAACCTATCCCAGGCTGATGAGTTCATTGAACGGATGGGTAAAAACACCTGAGTCAGTTGTTGAGCCAAGTGCAGCGGTTGCTTGCCCCTCCCCGGGCGAACCAGGCCAAGTGAAGGCATCTGGCTATTCCCCCAAGGCGGTAACGCGGATCCGTCCTATACGTAGCCGTTCCATGGAGATGACCGTCAAAACGTGGCCATGCACCTCCACTTCATCCCCAACGCGGGGTAGCCGACCCAGACGATCCATCATGAAGCCGCCGACAGTCTCGTAGCGCCCCTCGGGAAGATCTACGCCGGACGCGAGCGCGAACTCTTGCAGAATGAGGCCACCGTCGACATCCGCCGAGCCTTCGTGGACATTGGTGCGGTCCTCGGGGTCGACCTTGGTGTCGTACTCGTCGTAGATCTCGCCGACCAGTTCCTCCACCAGGTCTTCCAAGGTGACGATGCCGTCGGTGCCGCCATACTCATCCACCACCAACGCGATGTGGTGGCCTTCCCTCCGCATACGCGCCAGCGAGGGCAGCACTTTGTTGGTACCCGGAAGGGGAAGGATCTCGCGGACAAGCTCCCTCACCGGCGTCTCAGCTGATTCTTCATCGCCCAGCATCAGGTCGCGGATATGTACAAACCCAATGACGTCATCCGATGTTCCGTCAGTGACCGGGTAGCGGGAATATGGGCCGTGACCAACCAGAGACCGGGCATCGGACAGGCTCATGCCGCCAGCAATGAAGGCCACCTCAGTTCGCGGGCGCATCACTTCCTGCAGGGTGCGGTCGCCGGCCCCGAACACGTCTGACAAGATGTTTCGACTGTGGGCCTCAAGCAGGTCGCTTTCGGCCACCATGTCCCACAACTCTTCGGACGTAACGCCTTCATGCTTCACCTCAGGGTCTCCTCCGAAGATTCGGACCACGGCGTCGCTGGAAACGGACAAGAACCAAATCACAGGCCTCATGAGCTGGGACAGCGCATTCAACGGTGGGGCAAGTGTCTTCGTGAAACCAACTGCGAATTGCATGGCAAGCCTCTTAGGGGCCAGTTCGCCCAGTACCAAGGACAGATAAGCCACCAGCAAAGTCATGCCGATAAAGGCCGCAGGTTCGGCCGCCGACCCCAGCCCCAAGCTCTCCAAAATAGGCTCCACGTCAGGGGCGATCGTGGAAGCGCCGTAGGCAGCCGAGAAGAAGCCCGAAAGTGTTACCCCGATCTGGACAGTGGACAAGAACCGGTTGGGGTCCCGGGCCAACGCGGCAATTCTGGCTCCACCCTGGCCTGCCTTCTCGATCTGACGCACCTGCGTCTCCCGAAGGGAGACAAGTGCCATTTCCGTCCCGGCGAAGACTCCCCCCAGCAGCACAAACAGAAGAACCAACAGAAAATTCACGAATGTGCCGCTGTCCATTACCTGACACTACCGAACCGGGCGAACTCCGGGGAGGCTGGAATCACAGGGACCGCGCAAAATAGCGAGCAGCAAGCACCTGCGGTGGCGGGCCGCGTTCAAGCCGGGGCTTTGTGCCCTACCTCCGGTAGGGGCAGGACCCTAGCCTTGAATGAGCAGAGCGGCGGGGCTGCCCGCCCAGCATGGGAGCCGAAAATGAAATCAACAACCATCAGCATCATTGCCGGGATCGCCCTGATGACGATGGGCATGATGTTGCTTCTCGATCAGCTTGGCATCGTGGAAGACGGAGTTTACGCGACGTTGCTCATCTTTGCGGCGCTGGGAAGCGTGTTTGTAGTCCTCTTCTTCCTCCGGCGCGACAACTGGTGGGCGGCTATCCCTGGTTCCGTGTTCCTCGGCCTGGCCGCAGTCATCGCTGCCACTTGGTTCACGGAGGGAAATGCTGTTGGCGCCCTGCTGTTCCTCTTCATGGCAGCCGGATTCGGAGCAGTATATCTGCGTGAACGTGCTTACTGGTGGGCCCTGATTCCGTGCGGCATCATGTTCGTATTGGCAGTAGTAGTCGCCCTCCCAGCTGAGCTGCAAGGCACACCTGTTGCCGCAGTCCTGTTCCTCGGACTAGCCGCAACTTTCGGCGTGCTATCAGTGGTCCCCGTCAAGCTTTCCGGTGGTACTGAGAGAATGAAGTGGCCGTTGGTTCCAGCCGCAGTGCTCGGATTGGTGGGTGCGGTTTTCGCTTTTCAGTCCGCCGTCCAGCTCATTTCCGGGGACGCCGCCGTCCTTGTGGTGGTGATCACGGCAGGCATCGTCTTGCTGGCCTACGGGTACCGCGCCCGTAACTCTGAACAGGGGCCTAGAGGAAGTACGACTCTCTGAGATGCGATGCAGCGCCCCGCCGCTGATGACACCAAGCGTGCCCCCGGAACGTTCGTCGTCGACCTCCACCAACACCGTGCTGGATCCGACTTCGTACCTCAGTACCTCTGTCACAAGGAAACGTCCCGGAGCTGTTCCAAGGCTTCGTCCGTGATGCCGGCATGGCCGAGATCCACGGAGATGGCGGCGCCGGGAACAGCAGCGTTGATCCTGCGGGCAACGGCGAAGATGACCAGGATGCTCTGCGTTGAGACCTTTCCGCGGACGATGATGCACGCTGCCGGGCAATCCGGCTCCACCTTCACCACCAACTGCAATTTCCCGCTGGTGTTGGAACGTTCTTCATAAACGCTTGCCGCCCGGTAGTGCAGGTGGTGCCCCCGTCCGCCTTTTCGCGAGCCATTTGATGGCATGCTCATGATCGGGAAGTCGTTTCTGTTCAGATGACGGGCCAAACCACCCGGGTCTGCCATTTAGCCGGGTCTGGCTCCTTTTCGGGGTCGGTCAGATAGAACTCCCACATGGTGTCCGAGGGCGTCATCCCTTCTGCGCTCATGCGCTCGAGGATGAGCGCGTACGTCTGCTCCAAAGTGTCGTAAGGTCCCTGGTGCACAGCTTCAAGAGCGTCCGACTCCGGCAGCAGGCCGCTGATAACCTCTCCGGCAGCGGAGAAATCAGGCGTCACGGGAAAGCCGGCCTCTACGTCGACGGTGTCCGTTGGCATCCCGTGGTACATGGCGAACGGTGGGCCGGTAGGACTGGCATTCTGCGCTTGGGTAGCGGCCATGACTGCCCCAAAGGCTCGGCCGAAGAATTCCGTGAGATTCGCCATGGGGACACGCTCGCGGACCACTGCAGTTGGCTGGTCGGCGGTTCGAATCACCGTGGGTTGCTGGTCAAGGATGCTCATGCTTCAAGACTTCCCTGATCGGGTTGCTGACAGTAGGGTCGAACGACTCTAAACAGGGGAAGAGGCGGTAGCTGCGCCGGCAGCCCCCGGGGGCGATTCAGCTATGCCGCCTCAAAGGCCTCCCTGATCCATTGCCTCACTTCGGCATCAACCATGCTGGGATTGTGGAGTTCCATGTGATGCATCCACACGGAAGGAGCGGGATGAGCTACTTCTTTGAACCTTGGGGAGTCGAGCTCATAGGGTAAAGCCAACGACAACACGGCCGGTATCCTCGATCGGACGTACTGGTCGGGCCGCCACAAATAGGCGAATTCACGATGCCGTCGAAGGGCGATCTGGCTCTTGGAGACGTGGACCTGAATATCACCGAGTCCACCGGCGAAGGAGAAGACGGCCTCGCAGATGGCCAGGCCTTGAGGAGACCCATCAAAAAAGGAAACTGCGTCCGGGGGAGGAGCTGCGGTCATAGCGCCCTTTGGAGGCTGCGCCGGAGGAGCCACGCACCACTCAAAAGGAGAGTTGCGGCCATCGCTGCCAGGACGCCCAGGGCAGGCAGGATGTCCGTGAAGGAAGCATCCCGTCGTTGGATGGCGGCCAAAGCGTCGTAAGCCCACCGATGCGGGGTGAGCCACGATATTGACTGTAGTGGTTCGGCGAAGAACTCCGGTGGCACCATGCAGCCTCCCAGTCCAGCCAATACGAGACCTGCGCCTATTCCGATACCTGTTGCGGCGCCGTCGTGATCCAAGAGCGAGCCGATGATCATGGCGCCTGCGGCGGCCACGGCGCTGAAGGCCACCAGGACCAGCGCAGTGAGCCAGAGGTTGCCCCAATCGACGCCGAAGAGCAGGGCGGTGCCAACCAGGATGTAAGCACCTTGTACTGATGCGATCCCGAACCTTCCCACTGCCTGTCCGGCAATCGTCTGACCGCTGGATACCGGTGCTGCCATGGTGCGCGAGATGACGCCGTACCGGCGGGCCTGGATCAGCGTGGCGGCGCCGGTCAGGGAACTGAGGAAGATGAACAGCAGCAGCTGCTGCACCGCTCCAAGATCGAAAACCCCAAGTCCACGGAACTCCTGCGCGGTGTTGTCGGTGTCGAGGATGTCTACCCGGGGTGCCTGGACAGCTTCTCGAGCCTGCGCCAAGGCGGCCGCCGCGGCCTCTGCCGGAAGGCCTGCCCGTTCCAAAGCTGCGAGCTGACTGTTTCGCATGCTGATGGCCTGCAGGGAACCCCTCACCTCCTGTAGGGCGGCTTGGGCTGATGCTTGCGACGCAGTAAGTATCTCCAGCTCCGCTCGGCGTCCGTCGTTGAATGCGGCGGCGGCTTCGGTGCTGATAAGGAGCCCGACGTCAGCCCTTCCGCGCCCCAGCTGTTCGCGCACCACTTGCGAGGTGCCGGATTCCACCTGCATGCCGTCGGCCACCAGTTGTTCCGTTACCGCGGATTCGAGCGCTGTTCCGGATCCTCCGGCCAGGGCAACCCGGGTTTCTGCACGGCTCGAACCGAACTGGGTGCCCAGCAACAGAATCAACAGGAGCGGGAAGATGAAGACGAAGAAGATGTTGGAGCGGTCCCTCAGGAAGCGCCGCACCTCCACGCCGGCGATGGCCAGGATCGCTTTCATGCCCTGGCTCCCCGGTCCGGCAGGAAACGGGAAACGAGGACGCACACAACCGCGAATCCCAACATCGTCATCAACGGCACGGCGATTTCTGGGACGCCGCCGCCGCCGGCCGAGATTCCAAGGCCCCGGATGAACGCTCCCACCGGGTTCAGGTCCATCAGGACCGCCATGAAACCTGACGCTTGGATGGGAAAGAAGGCACCTCCCGCTATACCCAACACCATGGCAACAATGGATTGCGCCACATTGGCTTGTTCGGCTGTCCGAACCACCTTGGCCACAATAAAGGTCAAGCTGGTGGCCGCCGCCGCTGCCCCGAGGACCAGCAAACCCACAACGGCAGGGGAACCGAAGTCAACGCCGAAGAGGAGCGTGCCACTGGCAAGCAGCACGGCACTGGCGACGACTCCCAGTGAAAAACCAGCAACCGCTTTGGCCGCGACAATGGTCCATTGCGGCACAGCTGTGGACCTGATCCGGCCGAGGGTTCCTTGTTCCTTCTCCGCCAGCAGTCCAAGAACACCGAATCCCACCGTGAACAGCAGAAACAACCCCGTTTGGCCGGCCACCAGGCCGGCCCGAAGCGACAACTGCCCAGCTGGCGCGATTCCTTCCGTGATATGGAGAATCGGTTCGCCGGCCACTACTGTCCGCCCTATGCCTGCCGCCGCATCAGGGGGGACTCCACCCAGTCTTGCGGCCGCCTCCGTTACTGACGCAGCGGTGAACTGGTCTACGATTCCGGTGACGATCGAAATCAGGACACTCGTCTCGAGGACGGACCCGCTGCCTTCGATAAGTTGGAGCGTGGACGGCTGCCCTGTAGCCAATGCGGAACTGAAGTCGGCCGGGATGACGATGCCCAAGGCGGCACCGGTAGTGCGGGTTTCGGAGCTCACAGCATCCGCTGGCACCTCACGGACAGTGACCTGCATGGCCTCGACCGACCCAAGCGAGTCCAGCAGCGCAGCTCCGAGCGGACCGGAGTCTTCGACGCTCGCTACGACCGTGGCTGGTTGCAGGTCGACGCTGCCGGTACCCAGCCGGCCAAAAGCCAAGCTCAGCACGCCCATCAGCGCCAAGGGGACGATCAGCGAAAAGATGAGCACCGATTTGTCCCTCAGCCGTTGACGAAAATCATTGCCGACCATGGTCCACAGCGCTCGCACGGTCAATCCCTGAGCGCTTTGCCTGTTAAATGCAGGAAAACTGATTCGAGATCCGGACGTGTCACGGATACCGATGCCAGTATCATTCCTGATCGGGCTGCGGTGGTAACGATGCCTGCGAGGAGAGCTGCACCGTCCGTGACGGTGAGGATCAACTCGGTTCCCCCTGAATCGGTGACGCGATGAACGCCGTCGAGTGACCCAAGTGCTTCAGCGGCTGCCGTGGTCCGACCGGTCCCCATGAGGCTGATCCGGTCCACTCCGCCGGTTAGCGTGATGAGCTCGTCCCTGGTTCCTTCGGCCTGGACCTGGCCTTGGTCAAGTATGGCTATCCGGTCGCAGAGACGCTCGGCCTCTTCCATGTAGTGCGTCGT
The DNA here is from genome assembly GCF_031180005.1 of Paenarthrobacter sp. Classification (NCBI taxonomy): domain Bacteria; kingdom Bacillati; phylum Actinomycetota; class Actinomycetes; order Micrococcales; family Micrococcaceae; genus Paenarthrobacter; species Paenarthrobacter sp. The sequence goes on from NZ_JAPSHI010000002.1 coordinate 96,044, forward strand.
GTAGAGGACAGCGGTGCCCTCCGTCGAGAGGTTTCCCACCGCCTCAAGAATCGAGTTCCGGGACTGAGGATCAACTCCCACTGTCGGTTCATCGAGGATCAGCAACCCGGGGCGGTGCAGCAAACCGATACCAATGTTCAAACGACGCTTCATACCACCTGAATACTTTTTGGTTTGTTCATCAGCCCGCTCAGTCAGTCCAAGGAGATCCAAAACTGTATTCACCCTGGAGGACAATTCCTTCCGGCCCAGGCCCTGGAGCCGACCGAAGAAGTTAAGGTTCTCGCGGGCCGTCAGATCCGGATAAATGGCAAGCTCTTGAGGTACCAGTCCCAGATGACGTTTTGCCGCAGTGCCTGCCGGGTCCATCCGGATACCGGCCACGTCCACTGATCCGGAATCGGCGGGGACCAGACCGGCCACCATGTTGATGATGGTGGTCTTTCCGGCGCCGTTCGGGCCCAGGAGACCGTAAGTCTCACCGGGGCGGATGGCGAAGGAGACGTCGTCGACGGCGGTCAGGTCACCGAATCTCTTAACGAGCCGGTCTGCCGACAAGACTGTTCCGGTGCGAGGAGGTGCCACCTGATTCTTCAAGAACGCACCAGACTATTCCAGGCCGGCCCGTGTTGCGTCGTTGAGTGACGTCCCCAGCGACATCGGTGCCGAAAGGTCGAATCGTCTCCCGGTTACCGAGGCCGGAACGATCCTGAAGAGGTGGTCCTGGCCCACTCCCTGCCACGGGAAAAGGGCTCGCCTGATCTCATCAAGTCGAGGGCCTTCGGACCCTGCCTCCTCAACTGTGCCTTTCACCACCACACTCCATGCAATCCCGAATTCGGCACTGACGGAGTCTGCCTCGATGGCTACCACGGCGTCATCCTCCATGGCCCACTGTTTGGTTCCCGGTCCGGTCCTGAAAACCACAGTGTTGTTATCCACCGCGAAGTTCACGGGAAAGATGTCAGGGTGGCCGTCGACGATCACAGAAAGCCGCCCGACGTTGGCCTCGCCAAGGAGCCTCCAACAATCGTCCGATTCAAGTACTTCTGCCTCAGGCACTATGTTTTTGTCGCTCATGCGGAGATCCTACGGCCGCTTTCCGGTCCCCAACAGGGCCCAAAGGCCCGAGTGATCCCGGAACGTCTCCCGCCGGCTCCGGGGAGGCGACACCAAGCAAAAGCAGGAGCAAACCTACTTCCGCCAAGCCAGCTCCAAAGTAGACCGCCTGCAGTGCACTGAACGGGATCAGTGCCATTTGGACAAAGATCCACACGAGGATGGAATAGCCCGCCGTGGCCGCCGCCACGGATGCCAGTCCACGTCGCCGAAGGAGCAGGACGAACGCCAACGTGTGTGAGCCTCCTACAATGATGGCCAGCAGAAGCCCCGGAACCAGGTAGGTGCTGAACGGAGACCCCTCCAGGTATTCCTCGGGCAGCTGAAGCCCGGGCGGTAGAGCGCTCTTGTCAACTCCCGGCCACGATCCGACAGCCATGACCAGGCCGCCGGCAATCGATGTCGCCGCGACTGACGCTTGCACGGTCAGAAGCATCACTCGAATCATCGTTCCTCCTAAGGGGTGCGGTGTGGAAGAGATGGTTCATGACCGGCAGATAGGTGATTGCTCCCTGCCCTGCGAGCTGGACCAGGACTCCGGTGACAAACCATGATGAGCGGAGTCCGTGGTGCCGTGATTCAGCCTGGCGGCCATCCCTAAGCAACCAGCAATTGGTCAAGGGTCACGAAGCCGTATCCGGCCGTCTTGATCTCTTTGATAATGCCGGGCAACGCGTCAGCATCCAGGGTAGTTCCGTCTTCCGGATTGGAACCTATGTGCATCAGGATGATGGCGCCGGGGCGAAGTCCGTCAACAACGCGCCGAAGGACTGTTTCCTCAGTTACTCCGCCGCTGGTTCCCTTCCAGCCGAGAGTGTCCACGCTCCAGCGCACAGCAACATAGCCGAGCCTGTTGACGGTGGCGATGACCCGGGAATCCCGTTCGCCGAACGGGAACCTGAAGAACGGCCGGGGATCGCCGCCCGCAGCCAGGATCGCTGCTTCGGCTCCCCGAATCTCCTCTGTGATCTGCGCATCCGTCAGCTGTGTGAAACCCGGATGACTCATCGAATGGTTACCCAGTCGGTGTCCGTCCGCCAAGATGCGGTCCACGCTCCCGCTGTTTGCCTGCACCCAGCTGCCGGTCAGGAAGAATGTTGCCTTCACCTGCTCCGCTGTAAGGGTTGACAGAATGCTCGCCAGGGCAGCTGAGTTGGCCCCCGCGTCAAACGTCAGAGCGACCACATTCCCGGCCCCCGGCAGTTCCTCAAGGTCCCGTCCCAACAGTGCTTCCGGCAGCGCTGCAACCGGCGGTCCACCGGTCTCAGATTCACCAGGTTCAGGCCCAACGCTCGGGGATTCATCCGGCTCCGGCGACACCGTCGAAGCACTTGGCGTAGGTGAAACGGAATCGGCGGTTGCGGTCGGCGTCGACTTTGCTGACGTCGTCGTTAGCGCTCCCGGTACCCCCTGCGGTTCCGCCGTGATCAACAGCGTCAGCCCCACGGCGAGCACCGCCATGGCTGCCACAACCACGACGGCGGCCACTTGCCGTCGTTCGTTTCTTCGCGACGCCGGTGCTACTCCGGATGCGCGGCCGTTATTCACGGCAGGCCGGCCGTCCCGTCAGCGTTCGGGGGCTGGAGTGGCTCGGGTTCGAAGGCACCCTGATCCAAGCGGAAGGGCGGATACTCGTCGCGCAGTAGGGCGCCGTAGACGAGCACACGGTAGACCCATCGGTTGATGCCCATGATGAAGCCGAACAGCGGGCGCGGGTAGCTGCCGGTGAACAACAGGATTACCAACGCGATGAGGACCAGTAGACCCAGCAAGGACAGTCCTCCGCCGCGATCGTTGACCACGCCGGCGGGTCCGTCCTCGGTTCTCCAGGCCCACGTCGCCGTTCCGGTGAACGCCCCCACGATCAGCAAGTGCGGTATGAGCAGCAACCAGGACTTTACAAGAACCAGGCCCCGGGAGAGGCGGGTCGGATAATCCACCTCCACGTTCGCCGGGTAGTCCTTCCGGGAGAGGCTGAACGGAGGATAGTGGTCGGTCCCGCCTGCGGCGTAGGCATAGAAGGCCACGCGCCAGTTCCATCGGAGGACGCCAACGTTGAAATGAAAGAGGGACAGCGGGTAGCGGCCCGTGAAGAGGATGGCGAACCAGGCAATGATGCTGGTGACGGCGAACGCGAACCAGAGGAAGAACAGCACGAAAAAATGGGGGATGGCGAGGAACCATTTCACCAGCCACATCCATGGCGACAGTGCGGGGTCCAGCTGGCCAGTGAAATGAAGCGGTGAGTTCATGGGCCTTGCCGGAGTGGAACCTTGTGCTAGCGCAGAGGTCGAAGGTGGCTGCCCCGGCGATCCTCCGCCACGGCCCAAACCTACGGCGCCCAACACCAACAGCGGCACGCCGATGAGTACGGCCGCGAGGCCCCCGAACAGCAGGCCTGTGGCTGCGGGCTTGATGAGGTCGGAACGAAAACCGGCTTGCAGGTCTGCGGAGACCCCGCCACTGGCGTCAGCGTTCATCACCACCACCGTCCAATTACCGGAGGCTATGTTCCAGGTAAGCTCTTGCTCGCCCGGCCCGGAGGCTGAAGCTGCCCAGAACTGCCGGCCACCGGGCGGTGCGGGGGTGGATGATCCTGGAATGTCCCTGTAAACAGGCCGGAAGGGTTGGAACTTCACTTCACGCAACTCGGTATGGTGTACTCCTGCAAGGTACGCTTCCACCTCATTCTGGGGGGCGATGCCGATGAAGACTTCGCGGCCAGGATCTGTCGCAATGGCACGGAGCCTGAGGGTTCCGACGTCGAAGGGAAGCCTTTCGGGGGTGCCCTCGCCCACGGCATCGAGCTGGGGGGAGACCAATGCCCGGGACGAAACCGTGTAGCGCTCAGTGGGGGAGGTGAAGAAGGCTCCGTCGTTTTGGGAAGATGCAAACCATGCCGCTACCGCGCCTGCCGCTGCCAGTGTGAAGCCGACCAAGGAGAGAACAATACCGACAACAAGAAGGACAATATGACCTGGCTTTTTCATGGCTAGAGTTCTTTCCGGTTGAAGATCAACGAGGCAATGCCGACGGCCGCTGCAGCGGCGGCGATGCTGCTCACTGCAGGCGCGCCGGCCGCCGGTCGCTCTGGAGCTGCTGGGACGGCCATCTGCCCTGTGGTCATCTCAATGGCCCTTTTCGGGGGAGTGGACCACCAGAACGGGGCAGTGCGCGTGCGCGACGCACGCCGAACTGACCGAACCCAGGAGAAGTCCCCCAAAACCACCGTGACCGCGCCGGCCTACCACCAGAAGTGACGCATGCTTGCTGCCTTCAACGAGCCCTGCACGGGGCGAGCGTTGAACGAGTCGGGAACTAACGTTCCTGGGCTTCTCAGTACCGAAAGCCTCCACCACTGCCTTATCGAGTCGCTCTTCGGCATCATGGGCAAAACCATCTATGCCCATCGCCAGATATCCCTCGTATCCCAGCGGCATCTCCCAGCACCCCCACGCTTCAAGCGGTGCGTTGAGAGCCAAGGCAATGCGCTGTCCTTGGCGTAGCGCCTCCACCGATGCTTGGGACCCGTCGACGCCAACAATGATCTTGCTCGGGTCAAGCCAGCTTGCCATCACGCACTCCTCTGGGTTGTATACGCTTTGGCAATGGCCAGGAGTTCTTCACCCCACGCAGTTGCGCGGGACGTCTCCCCATCAAGCAAGGGCCCCTCAGTTCCCTTGACGTAGAAGGCCATGGGCTTGGCAATAACGCTGGCTCCGGCGTCTTTCAGGGTTTTTGTGATCTTTTTGGCCGCATCGCCATGAATGAACAACTTGACTCTCGTATCAAAGCCGGCAGCAACCACTCCGGAAAGTCCCCGGCTAGCTACACGGGACAGAGCCTCCATCGTCTTCTGGGTCGGGCGCCAACCATTGATGGGGCTTCCCACCACCAGTAGGTCACCGGAGGAGATATCTTCGGATCGGAGCTGTCCGACGGGCAGCACTTTCGCGTTGAGTGAGTTGAGGCCCGCTGCAATGGCCTCGGCGATCGACTTCGTGTTGCCAAAGCCGGAATCGTAAACGACGAGTGCTTTCATGACTGTTCCTTTTTGTTCTCGTGGGCGTTTGTCCGGGAGCGCTGTCTTCCGCGAAGGGGGCGGTCACCTATGAAAAGGGTTGCCCAGTACGTTCCTCCACCCATGATGAGGAATCCCAGGACACCCAGTGCCAGGCTGCTCAATGGGAAACTCACCAACATCAATCCGAGACCGGCAAGGGCAGCAAGGACACCGCGCCTTATGCCCTTCCAACGGCACCGACCAAGGTCTTCCAAGCTCATGAGTGCTGCCAGCCTGGGATCCTCTGCCAAAAGAGCCTGTGAAATGTTGTCCAGTTCGAGCCGCTCGAACTCCGAAAGTGCCATGGTGTGCCTCCTGCCTTCCCTCCCAGCATGTGTGGTGTCGGAATCAGGAAACAGGGCCGAAAGTCACTCCAGGGTTCGGGACCAAAGACTCTGCCCGGGTTGTCCCGCGCCGCCCAGAATCAAGGCATGCAGCCAGCCAGCGAAGAGTCACGTGTCAAATGGTTTGAGGACATCGGAATGGGGGATGTTCCCGAAGTAGGCGGTAAGAATGCATCACTGGGCGAGCTCACCACATCGTTGAGCTCAGCGGGGGTTAAGGTACCCGACGGCTTCGCAACGACGTCCGGCGCGTACAGGAAGTTCTTGGCTGCCAATGGACTCGAATCTGTCATCAGTGATTCCATCAGTGAACTCAGGTCAGGGAGGTTGTCTCTTCGTGATACGGGATATGCCATTCGAGAGTCGATGTTGGCCGGGGAGTTTCCGGGCGGGCTTATCGAGAGCATCAGGCAGAACTATCGGCGGCTTGGCGAACGAGCCGGGCAGGAGCAGTTGGCAGTAGCTGTTCGCAGTAGCGCAACGGCAGAGGACCTGCCGGATGCCAGCTTTGCCGGGCAACAGGAAACATTCCTGAACATCTCAGGTGAGAGCGCACTTCTGGACGCCTGCCGACGTTGTTTTGCCTCCCTATTCACTGATCGCGCCATTAGCTACCGGGAGATTAAAGGGTTTGGGCACTTGGACGTGGCACTGTCCGTGGGTATCCAGCGCATGGTGAGGTCCGACGTCGGTGCTTCAGGAGTGATGTTCTCCATCGATACGGAGTCGGGCTTTCCACAGAGCGTCGTCATCAGCGCGGCGTGGGGATTGGGCGAGACTGTTGTCCAGGGAACCATCAACCCGGACAAGTACCAAGTGTTCAAACCACTGCTGGATAACCCCGCTCTGGTGCCCGTGATCGAAAGATCCGTGGGATCCAAAGAACGGAAGATGATTTACCGCCTGGGTGGGACCGTCTCCACGAGGATGGTGGAAACCACAGACAAAGAACAACGTGCCACTGTTCTCCCGGATCACGACATCATTAAGCTCGCGCGCTGGGCCGTGTCCGTGGAAAACCACTACGGACGTCCCATGGACATGGAGTGGGCCAAGGACGGCATCACAGGCGAGTTGTTCATGGTGCAGGCGAGGCCGGAAACAGTTCAGGCCCAAAAAAGCGGGACGCTCTTCCGCATGTACCATCTGGGGCAGGATGGCCGTCTCCTGGCATCCGGTGCCGCGGTGGGGAATTCCATTGCCGTGGGCCCTGTGTGCATCATCCAGGATGCCAAGGACATCGAGGCGTTTGTTGATGGGGCCATTCTGGTAACCCGGATGACGGACCCGGACTGGGTTCCGGTGATGAAGCGGGCAGCCGGGATTGTGACCGACCATGGGGGACCTACCAGTCACGCGGCGATTGTGAGTCGTGAGCTAGGCGTTCCCGCTGTGGTGGGCACTGGCGACGCGACTGACGCGCTGGCAGGTAGGGAAGTTGTCACGCTCTCGTGCGCCGAAGGAGAAGAGGGACACGTCTATGACGGGATGCTGGACTTCGACGTAGAAGAGGTGGACACCGGGAGCCTTGCCACAACGCGCACGGACATCATGGTCAACATCGCCAGCCCGGCCGCAGCTTTCACCTGGTGGCGTCTTCCTGCGGCAGGAGTCGGTCTCGCGAGGATGGAATTCATCATCAACAACTTGATCCGTGTTCATCCGATGGCCCTTATCCATCCCGAGCTGGTGAAGGATGAAGCCGAGTCCGGAGTTATTAAACAACTGACCAGGGACTACACCAGCCCCGAGGAATACTTCGTCAGTGTCCTTGCCACAGGCCTAGCCAAGATTGCTGCCCCTTTCCATCCGAAACCAGTGGTTGTCCGGCTCAGCGATTTCAAGAGCAACGAGTATGGACATCTCATCGGAGGCAGCTTCTTCGAACACCATGAGGAAAATCCCATGCTGGGATTCCGAGGGGCTTCCCGTTACTACGACAAGCAATACCGTGAAGCTTTCGCGCTGGAATGCCGGGCCGTGAAACGCGCGCGTGAAGTGATCGGGTTCTCAAACGTCATCGTCATGGTTCCTTTTTGCCGAACAGTGGACGAAGCGGACAAGGTGCTCAACGCGATGTCGGAGAACGGACTTGTGCGTGGAGAGCATGGGCTGCGCATCTACATGATGTGTGAGATCCCCTCCAACGTGGTGCTGGCGGAACAATTCGCCCATCGCTTTGATGGTTTCTCTATCGGCTCCAATGATTTGACCCAGTTGGTGCTTGGCGTAGACCGTGATTCAGAACAATTGGCAGGGCTCTTCGATGAACGCGATGAAGCCGTCACCACCATGATCTCGGAGGTCATCGGGAAGGCACATGCAGCCGGAATCCGGATAGGGATTTGTGGCCAAGGTCCAAGCAACCATCCGGACTTTGCGGAGTTCCTTGTTCGAGAAGGCATTGACTCGATTTCACTGAACCCCGACACCTTCATCCGGACAGTCCCCCTGGTTGCTGATGCAGAAAAGCACCTCCGTACGGCTTTGATAGTCAGCGATCCGTGTTGAATCAGGGGTGGGACTTCCGGCCCTTATGCCGCCACCCAGCTGCGGTCATGCTGGTGGAAGGCATAGTGGGGGGACCGATGATGCCGTGATCAGCAAGTGCAGAAGGAGCGGCCCCATGAACGGGACCTTTGAGCTTTTTACGGATGACCAAGCAAACGTCAGGTTCCGGTTGCTGCGACCCGGCACATGCGCAAGGCTGGTGAATGATGATCGACAGCACCTCTGAGACACCGGACCCGGTCAGACCTCAACGCCCGTCGGAGGCGGTCGAGCCAGAGAAAGGAAATAATGCCCGGCCACTGCAACGCGGAAGGCTTCCTTCAATCCCACAGAATCCGTTGGTTCAGCAGTTGTTCCGGCTGGGCAAACGCCGCGAGGACGCGGAAGCGAAACTAGAGAAACGGTTTGCCAAGAAAAGGAGAACCTGACGTCCAAGCACGGTCACGTTGACCCCTCATAAAATCTTCAGCACTGCGGCGCCGGTAATCCTGGGGTTGGCGAGGTCGTCCAGTGCGCGGTCCGCTGCTGGGAAGTCGTATGCAGTGGTAGTAGGAATCAGGGGCATGTCGGCTGCAAGGGCTAGCAATTCCGATCCATCAGCCCCGGTGTTGGTCGTGACGCTGCAGATTTGTTTCTCGTAGAAGAGTTCGTCGGAGTATTTGACGGCGGGTATGTCAGTGAGGTGGATGCCTGCGATCGCAAGAGTTCCGCCCCTGTCCAGCGACGTCGTGACCTTCGGCCCTGTTCGAGGGGCGCTGTTCACGGCATTCTGGCAGGACCTATCGTCACAACTGTCAGGAGGGCAGCATGGAGCAGGAAGGATCATGGGGCAGGATCGTTGTAGGTGTGGATGGTTCCGAGGCATCCATTGAGGCACTTCGCGAGACACAACGCCTCGCCGTGCCTTTGGGGGCATCCGTTGAGGCCGTAGCGTATTGGGATTTCCCGCCGGTCTACGAGGGCTATGTGGCCGTGGGGATCACGGGCTTTGAGGAAGCTGCCGGGCAAGTGCTGAAGGAGTCGGTTGAAAAAGCATTCGGCATTGACGTGCCGGACAACGTCAGTTCCCATCTGGAGCAAGGTCATCCTCGGCAAGGACTGATCAAAGCCAGCCGCGGAGCAGAGATGGTAGTGGTCGGCAGGCGTGGCCACGGTGGATTCGGTGGTCTACTGATGGGCTCGGTCAGCTCCGCCTGTGTCGCTCACGCACATTGCCCGGTTCTTGTAGTGCACACCCCCGAAAAGGAAGCATGAAATGAGTGTTCCCAGCCCAGAACCTGTACGCATCGATGGTGCCCGCCACGTCAGCGAAGACCTTAGTGAGGTGCAATGCTGGGAGCGTTTGCGTGTGCAGGACACAGGAAGGGTAGGTTTCGTCCACCATGGCAGGGTGATGATCTTGCCTGTCAACTATCTGGTTCACGATCGTGCCATCTACTTCCGCACCTCTCTGGAAGGGTTGATTGGTGGGCCCGTGGCCCGAATGCAGACGTCGTTCCAGGTCGACGAGGCCAGGGCTGACCGAAGCGAAGGATGGTCGGTGTTGGTCAGCGGCTCCTCGTCCCATGTTGTTGACCGGGAGCTACTCACGCGCCTGTGGGGTCATATGACGGCAGAACCGTGGGCCGGTGGGGACAGAGGTCTCTTCGTTTGTATCCAGCCCTCCATCGTTACAGGCAAGCACGTATATCTCGCCTAGCTTGCATGGGGAAAGTGCGGGTTTTGCCCGGAAAAAAGGCGAAACCCGCACTTTCTGTGCCCCCAGTTCGGAGAATAGCTGCTGCCTTCAGCCGGAGTGCTTGACCGGACTGATCCGCGCGATAATCGTGGGACACGGCAATTTGGTGAGAACCGCGTGCGCTGTCGAACCCAACAAGAGGCGTTTGAAACTGCCCCGCCCGCGGCTGCCAACCACGAGCAATTGTGCAGTGGCCCCGGCAGCGAGCAGTGCTTCGGCGGGCCGTGTGTGGGTGTCGAGGACTTGGTGTACCACCAAATCCGGGTATTTGTCTGCTAAGCCGGCGACAGTCTCGGCCAGGACGACGCGCTCTTCTTCCGTGATGACCTCGAAGTAGTTGGTGTGGGGTACACCGCGGGTAACCCACGGTTCCGGTGTGAGGAAGGCATGGAGAACAGTCAGCTCCTGGCCTTGGCGGTCGGCCTCAGCCGCGGCGAATGCGACGGCCTGTGTGGACTCTTCAGAACCATCCACCCCGACCACAATCCCTTTGCGGTTTGTCATGTCGTGCTCACCGATAACTGCTACGGGACAACGCGCAACGGCAGCAACCTGTAGAGCGCGATCGGTCAGGGAACCGCCAACCCAGCCATGGCCGGAACCAATGACCACCATGGCGGCCTTTTTAGACCTCTTGCCCAAAGCGTAGCCGGCTCCGCCAGAGACGAGGTCGGTGGTGACATTGACGGTGGGTTCCATCTTGGCGGCCCGGTCCTTGGCGGCAGCAAGAAAGTTGATGCCGGATTCCCGGATCCACTCGTTGTATCCCACAGAATCGTACGCCCAGCGGTCATCCACGGCATGGACAAGCTGTACCGGCAGCTTCAAGGCGGCTGCCCGATGCATGGCCCACCCCATGGCAGCCTCGCTGCTGGGTGAATCGTTGACGCCTACGACAATTGCTTCATTCATGGCTGGGCCCGTTCTTCGTTGATTGGTTCCCCGGACGTCGGCCCGGGTCTTGTTGCCAGTTTGCACCGGGTTCATAGGGCAGGTTAGGGCCGGAAGTCCTTCTTCCGGTGTGGCCATGGAGATGGTCTCCAGTTATTCCGGGACCAGGGCGTTCCAACCCAACTCGTGTTTGATGCGGAGGCGCAGCCAGGGCAGCGCCCCTGGTGCCGGCGGCCTGGTAGCGGCTCACGACAATGGCATTGTTGGGGTCATTGCCGTATGCCTCGATGTGAAAGCCGGGACGTTGGGCCTGTTCACTGCTATGCGGCCAGTGGCGCCGCGCGGTGACGCGGCGCCACTGAGTGGTTTGGTGATTACGGCGTAGACGCCACGTGGTGATGCCGGTATTCCTCCGTGCTTGGCCTGATCGCCAGAGCGGTAACCACCAAGGCCACTGCGCCAGGAATCCACGCGCTCCAGGCGGCGCCCGTTGCCGAGGTGAAACCCCCCACCCACGGTGCCAGCAGGAGAGCTACTGCAACTATTGCCTGGGCCCACTCAGCGGCGGGCATGCCGGGCATTGCCAGGTTCACGGCACCTCCAATGACCAGCAGGACGCCGAGCGTGACCATGATCGCCGACGACGATCCTTCCGGCGTGGTCCAAAGGACCGACAAAGCTGCATAGGCTCCGGCAGCGACAACAGTCCAGTCCTGCCATCGTGTCCATTTCTTCATGTGGATCCAGCTCCTTCTTGTTCTCTGACACTGCACTCTTCGCCGGGTGCTTCGTGTGCCCTGTTCTTCCAGCGTCGGCACATGGACCCGTTCTCAACAGGGCCGAAAGTCACGGGCCGATGGAGGGTCCTTGGACCCTTGTGGCCAAGGGGTGCAGTCAGCAAGAATTTGGCAGAGCCGCCCGCCCGGGCCAAAGAGAATGCGGCCATCAGCCGCCGGACAGGAGAATCATGGATCGCCCAGAAACAGCCGGCCACACCACCGGTGTTTCACCAGGAGAACCAATCCGGGTGTTTATACTCGATGACCACGAATTGGTCCGTAGGGGTCTCCAGGAGCTTTTGGAAGGTGAAGGTTTCGTGGTTGTCGGCATGTCCGGGTCCGCCGAGGAAGCGACGCGCCGTATTCCTGCATTGCACCCGGACGTCGCTGTTCTTGATGCACGGTTGCCGGACGGGACGGGAATTGAGGTTTGCCGGGACGTGCGTTCCGTTGACCCTGCATTGAATTGCCTCATCCTGACCAGTTACGACGACGAACAGGCACTCTGCGGGGCTGTCCTTGCCGGTGCTGCCGGGTACGTCCTGAAGGAAATCGGCGGAATGGACCTGCTGGGTGCCCTGCGTAAGGCTGCCAAGGGCGAGTCGTTGTTCGATGAGGCAGTCAAGACGAGGATCATCGAGGGCCTCACGGAGCCCAAGAAGGAGGATCCCCGAGTCTCGTCACTCACCCCGCAGGAGCGCCGGGTCCTTGAGTTCGTTGGACAAGGTATGACCAACCGTCAGATCGGTGAGGAAATGCTGCTTGCCGAGAAAACGGTGAAGAACTACGTCTCATCCCTGCTGGCCAAGCTCGGATTTGAACGTCGAACCCAGGCGGCGGTTTTCATGGCACATTCTCCCGACGAGGACGCCGGGACCCTGCGCTGAGGGATCAGGCCAACGGGACCGACCATGTCAGGGACGTCCCCTTGCCTGGAGCACTGGTGACAGTGCACATGCCGTTCATTTCCGCAGCGCGGCGAGCCATGTTCGTTAGCCCGTTCCCCGGGGTGGGATCCTTGAAGCCGCAACCATTGTCCATCACTTCAAGGGTCAGCCGGTTATTGTTCACCGCCACCGATATATCGATGGACCGGGCTTCTGAATGGCGTACGGCATTGCTGAGGCTCTCGGAGACAACAGCCAGCAGGTGTTTGATCATGGTTTCGTCGGTCAGGGAATCAACGGGGCCGGCCAAGGTCAGATGTGGCGCGTAGGGCAAGGATTTGGCACCGGCCTGTATCGACTGGAGGATGCGGCCGCTCAGAGGCTCTAGCTCGTGGGTACTGGCTTGAAGGGAATAGATGGTGTTGCGTAGATCACGGATGCTGGTGTCCAGCTCTTCAGTGACAGCGTCGATCCTGTTCAGGGCAGAATCGCCCGTAGTAAACCGGCGGAGGCTCTGGATACTCAACCCTGCTGCGAAAAGTCTTTGTATCACCAGGTCGTGGAGATCCCGGGCGATCCTGTCCCGGTCCGAGAACACCATCACTTGTTCCCGGAGCCTATGAATTCGTTCCAGTGCCAGCGCGAGGGCCACGTGCGAGCCGAAGACCGCCCCCATTTCGACGTCGGTCTTGGAGAAATTGCCTGTGCCTGGATTACGGGCAAGGATCAGGAGGCCATGATGGGCCCCTTGGGCACTGAGATCGATAATAAGGAGCTTTGCTGGCCCTGCATTGCCCGCTAGACCAAGGAGATCCTCGGAGTCATCAAGGCAAACAGGCGTCCCGTTTCGTCCAACCCCACGGACTTCGGGGGCATCCATTGTCAGTGACATGCCAGCGAATTCAGTGCCGGATTCCCCAGCCGTACCAGCGACTACATGCGGCCCTCCCGGGGAAGAGGGAACCAGGATCAAGGCGAGATGGGATGCCGATTCCCGTAGAGCCCTGGCAGCGATCAAGTCCAAAGCTGAGTTCTCGGCCTGATCCATCTGGTCGCCGCCGAGCATTCTTCCTGTGACGTCCATGCAGGCTTCGAGCCAGGAAGCCCGACGTCTGGCATCTTCATACAGGCGGGCGTTCTCGATTGCCACGCCGGCCGCCGCAGCCAAAGCCACGGCAAGGTCTTCATCCTCCGGCGTGAAGTCTCCGCCCCCGTCCTTTTCGGTCAGGTAAAGGTTCCCGAACACCACGTCCCTGACACGCACCGGAACTCCGAGGAACGACTTCATGGGCGGGTGGTGCTGTGGAAATCCGTAGGCGTTCGGGTGTTGGCCCAGATCATGGAGGCGAAGTGGTGCAGGCTCGGTGATGAGCAGGCCGAGTACACCGTGTCCGGTAGGAAGCGGGCCGATGCGTTGAGCGAGTTCCTCGTCTATCCCCACGGTGATGAAATGACTGAGTGCGTTGTCCTCACCAAGGACGCCCAGGGCCCCATACCGGGCCTGAAGCAGTTGGCAGGCGGAGGTCACCACGCGGTTGAGCACCGCTTCGAGACTCAGGTCCTCCGCTACGGCGACAACTGCTTCGAGCAGACCCCGCGTTCTTTCCTGTGCTTGCAAAAGCTCCCCGGCGCGCCCAACGAAGTCCTTCAACAGGTCATCAATGGGGATCCGCGACTCGGGCTTGGGCTGACGGGGCTCAGGAGCTTCGGATTCGTTCACCAATGCCTTTCGAATAATGCATGAAATTCTCCGACGGGGCCGGAAGGCTCCTTGCTGCCAGACTACTCTGGCGTTTCTGAACGGGCTACGGCGCGAGGCATGTGTGGGCCTTTGTGCCCTGTTGCCCCGACGCCAGCAGACCTACGGTCTAACCATGACGAATAAACCCACTGTTCCGGAAGCTGAGATCTTGGACAACAAGCAGTGTTGGGAGCTGCTCCGCAGTGTCTCGGTGGGCCGCCTCGCAGTCTGGGTGCAGGACCATCCCGACATCTTTCCCATCAATTACAAAGCAGACCACGGCACGCTTGTCTTCCGCACCGGCGAGGGGAGCAAGCTCCACGCCGCCCTCACCTCCACACCGGTAGCGCTGGAAGCTGACGGAGTAGACCCAAATTCGGGAGTTGCGTGGAGCGTGGTGGTCAAAGGAACGGCAGAGAGCATCAAGCTGACCCAGGAAGTGCTGGACACCGTTGGTCTGCTGCTCTTCCCATGGCAGGCCGGGCGGAAGGATCATTTTGTCCGGATCGTTCCCACCTCGTTGACCGGGCGCCGCTTCAAAGTGACCCCACCGCTGACGTGGTGGAGTCCGCTCGACGACGCCACCCGGGCCGGTTTGGAATGAAAACAATCTTTCCAGTGAACTATGTGCTGCACCCCCTTGAACGACGCTCGCCTGGGCGTGTTCCACTAGCATCCACGCCCGGTGTTTCAGCCAGGCACTACAAGGACGGACTAACACAATGAAGGCTCTCGTCTACGGTGGCCCCGGCGAAAAGTCCTGGACAGAGGTTCCGGATCCCGTCATCCTGCACCCCACCGACGCAATCGTGCGTATCGACACCACCACCATTTGCGGTACGGATCTGCACATCCTCAAAGGAGACGTGCCTGCGGTCCAGCCAGGACGCATCCTCGGGCACGAAGGGGTAGGGACCGTCACCGATGTTGGGAGTTCAGTGAGTTCACTCCGCCGGGGGGACAGAGTGATCATCTCCTGTATCAAGTCATGTGGGCATTGCGGCAACTGTAGGAAGGGCCTGTTTTCCCACTGTCTCGGTGACGAAGGACAAGCTGGAACCGGTTGGATCTTCGGCCACCTCATCGACGGTACCCAGGCCGAATCCGTTCGGGTTCCCTATGCCGAGAACTCCCTGCATAAAATGCCCCACGGCGTGAGCGACGACGAAGCCGTGATGCTCTCCGACATACTGCCTACGGCCTTCGAAATCGGCGTCCAGGCCGGGCACGTGGCCCCGGGAGACGTCGTGGCCATCGTGGGGGCGGGACCCATTGGCCTGGCGGCCATGGCAACAGCCGGACTCCACGGTGCAGCCACCGTGGTGGCCATAGATCCAGACGAGGGCCGCCTCGCCAAGTCCCGCGACTTCGGAGCCACGCACACGGTCAATCCCAGCAACCCCGAATGGATTGCGGACGTTCTCGCCCTCACTGATGGCGCCGGGGTGGACGTGGCCATGGAAGCAGTCGGACTACCGGAGACTTTTGACATGGCCTTGCGCTTGGCCCGCCCCGGCGGGCACGTAGCCAACATCGGGGTCCACGGAAAATCCGTCCAACTGCCCCTCCAGGATCTGTGGATTCAAAACATCAACATCAGCATGGGACTGGTCAACACCAACACCACCCCGATGCTGCTTCGCCTGGTGGCCCAACATAAGCTGCCCGCCGACAAGTTCGCTACGCATCATTTCGGGCTGGAACAGATCATGGATGCCTATGACACGTTCTCGCGTGCAGCGGAAACGGGGGCCCTGAAGGTAGTTCTGAGCCGAAACCCTCATGACTGATTCGCGGACATGAGACGACGGCTGCTGCAGCTGTCCTTGCGCTTTCCGCTAGTGACAGCAACCTTGGCGGTGCTCGTCGCCGTCGCGGTCCTGACAGTCACAGGACAAATTCCGGCAGCGCAAGGTCTGGCGATTATCTTTGCCCTCGGTGTCGCCCTCTACCGGGCCGGCACCATGATCAAAGGGCTCCTGCACGGACGCTGGGGCATAGACCTCCTGGCCGTAATGGCCATCTGCTCGACTGTTGCAGTGGGGGAGCACCTGGCATCCCTGATCGTGGTGCTGATGCTGACAGGCGGCGAAGCGCTGGAACAATTCGCCCAAGGCCGCGCTACCAAGGAGCTCCGTGCACTCCTGGATCGGTCCCCACGGAACGCGCACCGTGAACGGCCAGGCCCGCCCGTGGAGGATATCTTGGTGGATGCCGTGGTTCCGGGGGACGTGCTGCTGGTCAGGCCGTCAGAGTTGGTTCCGGTGGACGGTACCTTGCTGTCCGACGTCGGAATCTTCGACGAGTCAGCGTTGACGGGCGAGAGTCTGCCTGCTGAGCGAACCAAGGGCGAACTGCTGCTCAGCGGCTCGATCAACGGGGCCGATGCCGTGCGTATGATGGCCACGGCCACCGCGGCGGATTCCCAATACAGCCAAATAGTTGCCTTGGTCCAGGAAGCTGCGGCAAGCCGCGCGCCGACGGTACGGCTCGCGGACAGATATGCGGTGCCGTTCACTCTGGTGGCCTTGGTGCTGGCCGGCGCTGCGTGGTTCTTCAGCCAGGATCCGGGACGGTTCGCTGAGGTTTTGGTGGTAGCCACCCCGTGTCCTTTGCTGATTGCCGCACCTGTCGCGTTCCTCGCGGGGACCAGCAGGGCCGCACATGCCGGCATTATTATCAAAAACGCGGGGACGCTTGAGCAACTCAGTAGAGTCAAAACCGCCGTCTTCGACAAGACCGGGACTCTCACCCAAGGCAACCCTTCCCTGGCCGGAATCCGGGTAGCCCCAGCCTCGAATCTGTCCGAAGACTCCCTGCTGCAGTTAGCCGCATCCGCCGAGCAGTATTCCACCCACGTCCTGGCTGCTTCAGTCATGGCAGCCGCCCGCGCGCGCGGCTTGGCGCTTGTACCGGCAGCGAGCGCGAGCGAACACGCCACAAACGGGGTGACGGCCGCCTGCGGAACCCACCACGTGGTGGTGGGAAAGCCTGCCTACGTCGGCTCCCTGGTGAGCGGCTTCGAGAAGATGCCACTGCCTGGAGGCCACCTCGGGATTTACGTCGGCGTGGATGGCCGGTTTGCCGGCACTCTGATCATGAGCGATCCATTGCGGCACAATGCGGAGGCCACCCTGACGGAGCTCCGCAGACTGGGAGTCGTGGAGACGATGCTCCTGACCGGAGACACTGCAACGACAGCCCAACACATCGCCGCGGAGGCGGGGATCAGCAACGTCATTGCCGAATGCCTGCCTGCCGACAAAGTTACTGCCGTTGCCGCGCTTCCGCTCAGGCCCGTGATGATGGTGGGCGACGGCGTCAACGATGCCCCGGTACTGGCAGCGGCCGACGTCGGCATCGCCATGGGTGCCAAAGGCGCCACTGCGGCCAGCGAGTCGGCGGACGTGGTGGTTATGGTTGACGACCTGTCCAAGGCTGCGGTCGCGGTTGGCATCGGGCAGCGTACCCTTCGAATCGCGCGAACCAGCATTTGGACTGGGATACTGCTGAGCCTCGGCCTGATGGTGATGGCCTCGTTAGGCATGATTCCGGCTGTCGCCGGGGCGCTGCTGCAGGAGCTGGTGGATCTTGCCACCATTCTCAACGCCCTCAGGGCTTTGGGTCCCGGACGGTCTGTTGCCTCGGTGCGCGCCGCGGATAACCGCGGGGTCAATACCGCGCCGGCTCATCACCGAGTTCAAAGTGGCGGCCATGGACCCGGGTAGGGGTGATCTCCACGTAGGTGTATTTTCGCGTCGGAATCCATGGTTTGAGGGGCAGCTTGTCGGCCTCGTCGATCTCAGATTGTGACTCGATCACCCTGGCAGTCCCCTTAAGGACAACGCTCCAGGCTTCGGCGTCGACGATCTCTTCCACTTCGAAGGCAACCTTCTCATTGACGGTCAGCTCAGCGAGCTTTGTTCCCGGATTCGTCCTCAGAAGCAGCCGCTGCTTGTGGGCGATGAAATTCAGTGGGTAGATGTCCGGTTCACCCAGGACGCTGACTGCCAAGCGACCATGCTGGTTGCGTTCCAGGACTTTCCATGAGTCGGCTTCGGATAGGACGGTTCCGGGACGTTCGTCGGTTTCCATGGGTCTCTGTCTCCTGGGTGGTTTGGTGGCTGCTGGCGAATTGACATGTTGCCGTTGGTTTCGATGCTCCCGAGCCTATGACCGGCTCCCCGTCCCCAACAGAGTCCAAGGTCCCGAGGGCGAAAGCTGCCATCATGACCTTCGACTCTGGTGTTGAGGGCCTCCAGGGTGGAACCTGAAACATCGGATGATCGGCCCGGAGGGATTCACCATGGTCCAAGGCGTTTATGTTTTGTCCGTTGCACCGGAAGCAGGCAAATCACTCGTGGTTCTGGGCTTGGCTGACGCGTTGCACCGCAGAACAGGCCGTCTGGGTTTCTACCGGCCAATCGTGAACGGCAGAGATCCGGCCGATGACCCGCTACTCCGGATGCTTAAGCGGCTGTACAAAATGGAGTCATTCCGCTGCAAGGGCGGAATGACTCTGGCTGATGCCCGGGCGGCACTGTCGGTAGGCCGCGAGGACGAGGTTGTTTCCCGGGCCCTCGAGGAGTACGGACGCATCGCCGAAGAATGTGACGTGGTTGTGGTGGACGGTTCGGACTTGAGGGGCCAGGACGGTGGTTGGGAGTTTGACCTGAACGCGCAATTGGCCAACAATCTCGGGCTGCCTGTTCTTGCTGTCATTGGGGCACAGGGCTTGAATCCCCGGGAGAACACACAGGCTGTGTCCGACGCGTTGCGGCAGCTCGCCGCAGCCAGATGCACGGTGTTGTCGGTCGTGGTTAACCGCGCCCAGCCAGCAGGCATCGACACGGTCCGGGGCGCCCTTCGGACAGCTACCGGAAAGCTACCTAGCTATGTGATTCCCGAGGTTGCAGAAATATCAGCACCCACCGTGGCCGATGTGGCGATGTCGTTGTCGCTTGAACGGCTCTCGGGCAGCGCAGAACTGGACCGGGACGTGGGCAGCGTGCAAGTGGCCGCGATGACCGTAGAGAACTTCCTACGGGTACTTGAGCCCGGGAACCTGGTGATTGTTCCCGGGGATCGCACTGACATCGTCATGGCTTGCATGGCCTCTGCCTTGTCACCGGAGCTGCCCACAACGTCCGGAGTCATCCTGACCGATGGCCTGGTCCCTGCAAGCTACGTGCTGCCCTTGGTGGCACATGCGCCCTTCCCTGTCTTCGCCGAAACAACGGATACCTACACAACGGCTCAACGGGTCTCGCACGTCCGCAGTGAAATCCACACGGGAGAAAGCCGCCGGCTCGCTGCAGCGTTGGGCGTGTGGGCCCGCTCCATCGACGAAACAGAGTTGCTGGAACGTCTGGCGCTGCCGCGCCCGGCTACCATGACGCCGCTGCGCTTCCTCAATGACCTGGTGGAACGCGCCCGCCAGCAGAAGAAGCACATCGTTCTGGCGGAGGGTACAGATGGCCGAGTATTGCGAGCGGCGGAGATTCTGCGACGCAGGGACGTTTGCCGCGTGACGCTTCTTGGGAACCCGTCGGCGGTCCGGGAGCTAGCCGATGCTGAGGGCATAGACGTAGGTGGTATCACCGTCATCGACCCCGCCCACTCGCCATTGCGTGATCGATTCGCGATGGAATATCAGCGGTTGCGCGCCCACAAAGGCGTGATCCTGGAACGGGCCAGGGAAGTCATGCTCGATGGCGCCTACTTCGGCACCATGATGGTCCACCTCGGGGAGGCCGACGGAATGGTCTCCGGAGCGGCGCACACCACGGCCAACACGATTCGGCCGGCCCTGGAGTTCATGAAGAGCCAGCATGGCAACGGACTGGTGTCCTCGGTGTTCTTCATGCTGTTTCCGGACCGCGTGCTGGTATACGGGGATTGCGCTGTGGTGCCGGATCCAACGGACCGGCAACTGGCGGACATTGCGCTCGCATCGGCAATGACGGCGGCGCAGTTCGGCGTCGAGCCCAGGGTGGCTATGTTGTCGTACTCTACTGGCGTATCCGGCGCCGGAACGGCGGTGGACAAGGTCAAGCGTGCCACGGACATGGTGGCGGCTGCCCGGCCGGACCTTGCGGTGGACGGGCCCATACAGTACGACGCCGCGGTGGATGCAGCTATCGCGAGTTCAAAGTTGCCGTCCTCTGCTGTCGCGGGAAGGGCGACAGTCTTCGTCTTCCCTGACCTGAACACGGGCAACAACACCTATAAGGCCGTGGAGCAGTCTTCCGGTGCCGTCGCCGTCGGGCCTATTCTTCAGGGGCTCCGCAAACCTATCAATGACCTGTCCAGGGGATCGACGATCGAGGACATCATTAACACTGTCGCCATCACTGCTGTCCAGGCGCAAGGGGAGAGTTAGCCTTTGTCGTCCTGAGTGACTACCAGGACCGGGCACTGCGCGTGGGCCGAGCAAGCCCGGCTGACGGATCCAATGGGCTGACTGAGGAATCCGCCCGAGCCCCGTCTGCCCACCACCAGTAGTTGTGCCCCACGGCTTTCCTCGACGAGGACCTTGGCTGGCTCGCCGAACTTCACGGTCACTGTAAGATCCTCCGGACGGCCGGACCCGAATGCGCGTTCCAGTCCCTGGTCCACCAGCCGTTTGGCGGTCTCCTCAAGTTCGGTGGTGAAGCGTGTCAGTTCGGGTTCGAAGAGGGAGGCCATGTAGTAGTCGGACATTCCAATACAGGTGATCACATCCAGAGGGCCTCCCAACGCGGCTGCCATTCGACCGGCCATCTGCAAGGTGTTGGAGGAATATTCGGATCCATCGACGCCTACAACGATCCGATCGGAGCGCGATTGTGTATTCATGGGACCAGCCTGCCTTCCGCGTAGCCGCCCCACTAGGGTCGAAGGGCATGGATCCGGCAGACTGCCTTACCGGGGGAAGGCCCCTCCGTGACGCAGCCGTTTGTAGAGCCAGTCCGCGCCCAGTACGCCGGGGATTGCCAGGAGCGCGACTGCGAGGCCAGGCAGGGGAGGCGGCGCCTCCATGGTAACCATGACTGCAAAGATCCTGAGCATGAGTTGGCGATCAAGGAAAGACTCCACCGGGGAACTGCTCGCGTCTAGGGTCGAAGGGCACGGCAGGGAGGGACCTTCTGCCCTATGAGCGTATCGACGGAGGGGTTAGGCTCACCCCATGGAGAACACATCAATGGATTCAGACACCAAAGAGCTCAGTGTCCACGACTGTTGGAAGTACCTTCAATCGGTGTCCATTGGCCGGCTTGCCCTCATCAACGGCGAAGAGCCCGAGATCTTTCCAGTGAACTATGTGCCTAATTACGGAACGCTTCTTTTCAGGACGGGACCGGGGACGAAGCACGATGCCTTGCGTGAAGGAGCGGTGGTAGTTCTGGAAGCCGATGGGTTCAACCGGTATGGAACCATCGCCTGGAGCGTCATCCTCAAGGGGAGGCCGGAATTTGTCACCCAGCCTGAAGACATCCAGGAAGCCGTGGATGCGGGGTTGTCGCCGTGGCAGCCTGGCTCGAAGGACATTTTGGTGAGGATTACGCCCACGGAAATCAGCGGTCGCCGGTTCGTTATTGCACCTCCATCGAAGTGGTGGCCGCCGCTGGATCCAACGGCCTCTGACGCTCACGACGGCGAAGCTCAGTAGGCGGTGCCCGGCACCTCTGGCTTGGGCCGGGTCAGGATAGCAGGGCACTGCACATGCAGGAGCACATGCTGGGCCACGGATCCCAGCAGTACGCTCAGACCTCCCCGCCCTTTGCAGCCCATGACCAGCAGCTGCGCTTCTCTTGCAGCAGCTATCAGCGCCACGCCGGGGCCATGGGTGGTATTCAGGACTTCCCTTACGACGAGGGCCGGGAACTTTAACTTGACCCGCCGGACAGCCTCGCTGAGGACATCCCCGCCCTCTGCAAGTCCGGCTTCGGGACCTGTCGCATGGACAACGATCAATTCGTCATCCAAACGCTGAGCCTCCCCGGCCCCCTGATCCAAGGCATCCAATGACTCAGCGGAGCCGTCAACGCCAACCACAACACCGCTACGCCTTTGAGGTTCAATCCCCGGGACAACGGCGACGTCGCACTTGCTGGTGACCGCCACTTGGAAGCTGACAGAACCGTATCCTTGCCCTTCTGTCCCTGGTGCTCGGTCCGTGCCCACCACCACCATTGCGTAGGCCGGTGACAGGGATGCGATCGTTTCGGCCGGTTCGCCAGATAAGCGTTGAGTCGTAATGCCCAAGCTGGGAAAGGCAGCCGCAAGCCGCTGCGCTTCGCTTTCGAGGAGGTCCTCAGCGCGGCTTAGAGCCAGTTGACGGTCCGTTTCCCGGGCGTAAGCCCACTCCCCGGGAACCACATGGACCAGGGCCAGGCCAAGATCAAGGGAAACTGAGCGAGCCGCCGCCCAGTCCGCCACATGTGTACCCGCTCGGGAGCCATCCAGGGCAACCAGAATCTGCATCTTCACGAACCGCCGTACCTTTCGGATTACCAACGATAGTGCTCTCCACTATCGGCGGGGAGGCCCGCCGCGGCAAGGGTCGGAAGGCCCTCCCACTGAACGGTTCTGTGTATTAGGGTCCACAGCAGAGACATCGCCACTAGCTTGCCCGCGGAAGTGAGGGGGAACATGCGTGTTCTTGTGCTGAATCCCGGCTCCTCATCGCTGAAGTACCACCTGCGTGACACTGTAGCTACCAGCCCGGCTGCTGCCCTTCTTGCCTCCGGGCAGGTCGATTGGCCACCGGATGAGCGCTCCAGCGCGACCCGCCTGCACGCTGCCTTCGAAGAGCTGAAAGACACCATGAAGAACCTCGGATCCGTGCATCCAGAGGCGATCGGACATCGAGTAGTCCATGGTGGCCTGCGGTTCAGCACCCCGGTTCATGTCACGGCGGAGGTAATATCCGCCATTGAAGAACTAAGTCCCCTGGCGCCGCTTCACAACCCGGCAAGTGTTGCCTGCTTCTATGCCGCCGGCAAACATTGGCCCGCCCTCCCACAAGTGGCTGTCTTTGACACAGCGTTCCATCGCTCCATTCCGGAGTTCGCAGCCCGCTACGCCATTCCGGATGACGCATACCGGGAGCATCCGGTGCGGCGCTACGGCTTCCACGGCATATCGGTGGAAATGGCGTGCAGGGAAGCAGCTGAGTTTCTCGGAATTCCGGTTTCGTCCTTGAATGCGGTGGTGGCACACATTGGCAACGGGGCGTCCGTCACCGCGGTAAGGGGTGGTCTTAGTGTGGATACTTCCATGGGAATGACCCCCTTGGAGGGGCTCGTCATGGGCACGCGTTCAGGAGACCTGGACCCCTCCGTGGTCCTCTTGCTGCAACACGAAGGCGCAACTGCAGATGAAGTTGACCACCTTCTGAACCACCAATCCGGGTTGTTGGCCCTTACAGGATCCGCGGACATGCGGGTTGTTGAAGAAGCTGCGGGCCGAGGCGAAACTCGTGCTCGTCTCGCAATCGAAATGGCGTGCTACCGGCTCGCCAAGTACATAGCTTCATACTCGATGGTGGTTGGTCGCCCCCACGCATTGGTGTTCACCGGCGGCGTTGGGGAGAACTCGGCGATTTTCAGGGCGAAAGTGGTCTCATGGCTGGGAACCCTGGGCCTCAGCATTGACGAAGACCTGAACGCTGCTACGTCGAAAGACCTCCGTGTAGTCAGCACCCGGGCCTCCGGTTTTCCTGTGCTGGTAGTACCCAGCGACGAAGAACGCGCTATAGCGGACTCGACGGCGGCGCTGCTCACCGGAACCGCCGGGGAAGGATGATGTTCATGTTGCCACTGTCACTTCATTCCGGCGGTACCAGCGTCGGACAGCCTTTTCGGCCTCGACGATGAGCAAGACAGTAGACCCGACAGCGATGCACGTCAGCCATTCCCAGGCGGTCAGTGGAGTGATCTCCAGAAGTCCCGCAGTGACCGGCCAGGTCATTGCGGCCCAGTGCAGGCCCAAGGCGCCGAGCGAAGTAAAGAAAAGCGGTTTGTTGGCCAGTAAACGGAGTTGGAAAAGTGACTTCATTTCGGCCCGGGAACTGAATACCTGAAAGAAGCTCAGCATCACGAACATGGTCAGTGCCATGGTCCGTGCATGAATCTCTTGGTACCCGGCATTGAGTTCCACAATGAAGGTCAAAATCACCGCAAGGGCCATCCACGCGCCTGTTATGCCGGCCCGGAACCACAGAGTGCGTGACAGCAGTCCCTCTGACGCTGGACGCGGCGGACGGCCGAGCTCATCGCCTTCTCCCGGCTCGAAGGCCAAGGCAATGTCTTGCACACCATTGGTCACTACGTTCATCCACAGCATTTGGACCGGAAGAAACAGCAAGGGCGTCTCTGCGAAGACGCTCAAGGTAACGGCCAGCAAAGCTGCGGCACCGGTGGACAGCAGGAAATAGGTGGTTTTGCGGATCGCCGCAAACGTAATCCGACCTTCCTCCACAGCATGGACGATGGTGACGAAATTATCGTCCGTGAGAATGATGTCCGCGGCTTCGCGTGCAACGTCTGTTCCAGACCTGCCCATTGCTACGCCGATGGCGGCGGACTTTAGGGCAGGTGCGTCATTGACGCCGTCCCCTGTCACTGCCACAACTTTCCCCGCGCCCTTGAGCGCTTCCACGATCCTCAATTTGTCTACAGGCGAGACCCGGGCCGCCACGCTTGTCTGTTCAAGCCGGGCGGCCAGCATGTGGTCATCCAAGTTCGCCATCTCGGTTCCCGTCAGGGCCGGTTTACCGGACGGCATCCCCAAGCGGTCCGCGATGGCCACGGCGGTGACAGGGTGGTCGCCGGTAATCATCATCACTTTGATGCCAGCCCGCCGGCATTTCTCCACCGCTGCCGCCACCCCGGGCCGCGGCGGATCAGTCATCCCTTCCATGCCAAGGAACGTCAGCCCGGACGGTGGAGGCAGTGGCTCGACAGCGTCTTCATCATGGGCAATTACTCGGGAGCCTGTGGCAATAACGCGGAGTCCGTCCCGTCCCATTTCCTCGTTGGCCCCATGGATCCGGACAGCATCCAATGGAATGTTGCCAGCAGGGCCAGCCAGATGAGTAGATGCATGCAACAAGGCTTCCGGGGAACCTTTCACGTAGAGGACCCGTCGGCCGTGCGCCTCCCGCCGAACCGTCTGCGAATACCTGAAATGCGGTTCGTATGGCTGGTGGGCGACCGGTACGGCGGTGCGATCCGACTCAATGACGGCACCGCGGACGACGGCAGCTAGGGCCATGGCCGCATCCACGGCGTCGCCGGAGTACTCAAGGTCCTCTTCGTCTTCGGCGGAGAGCGTAGCTTCATTGGTCAAAGCGCCCGCGCTCAACACCGACCGGACCAGAGGCGGGTCCGCCGAGCCGCCGTCGTCGTCTCCGTCTGTGAGGTCCAGCATGCCCGCGGAGGTCCACACGCGCTCGACTGTGAGCCGGTTCTCTGTGAGCGTCCCGGTCTTGTCCGAGCCGATCACGTCCGTGGATCCCAGTGTCTCAACTGCCGGCAGGGTGCGCACAATGGCGTTCCGCCTGGCCATCCGGGACACGCCCAGGCTTAGCGCCACTGTCAGGACGATTGGCAGTGACTCGGGGATGGTCGCCACGGCCAGCCCGACGGCGGTGCGGAACATCGTGGACACATCATTCCCCAACACCAGGCCCGCAATGAAGATGAACACCAGAGCGCCGAGCACAATCATGCCGATTCGGCGTTCCAGGCTGTGGGTAAGCAGCTGAAGGGGCGACTTACCGGAAGGCCCCTGGATGAGCGCATTGATCTCACCCAAGGCAGTACCGGCCCCCGTGGCTATGACGATCCCCCTGCCCCGGCCGCTGCCTACGAACGTGCCGCTGAACGCTATGTTCGCCTTGTCAGCATCCCCGACATCTTCGGGCAGCGGCACGGAACGCTTGGTGGCGGCAAAGGACTCGCCCGTCAGCATCGACTCGTCCACTTGCAGGCCGTTGACTTCGAATAGACGGAGATCAGCCGGAACGCGTTCGCCGCTCTCCAAGAGGACCACATCGCCGGGCACGACATCCCGGCCGGGCACCACTTGCCCGTAGCCCTCTCGCAGGACCCGGCACGACGGCGTCGACATCGCCTGGAGGGCGCGTACGTCGGCCTCCGCCTTGCGCTCCTGAACGAACCCCAGAGCGGCGTTTATGGTCAGCACCAACAAGATAGCGCCGGAGTCCACCCAGTGCTGCTGTATCAGGGTGACAATTGCGGCAACCAACAGGATGCCAATCAGCGGACTGATGAATTGCCTGATCAGCACACGCCACCATGGCGTGGCGCCCACGAAGCTCAGCTCATTGGGCCCCACCTCAGCCAGTCGCCGTGCAGCCTCCTCGGTACCCAAACCTTCGGGCCCGGAGGTTTGCGCAGCGAATACCGCCTCGGAACTCATGGCGTGCCATGGCACGGACTTCATGGGGCGGGGAGCTGATGCCGCGAACCGGGCTGCCATAGCCACAGTCTCCCCGCACACACTCATTCCGGCAAGCAATAGGGGCGCTATCAGCGTCCCACTGGTTCCTCAGGGGCGTTCGGTACCGGGGCTGGCACTCCTGCCCGCCTATGCCGACCCGCCGCTGGCAGTGATCCGGTTCGGGACCACGCCTTGGTCCGCCGCGGTGAGGTCTTCCGTAATGGTTGTGGCGAAGTTGGTCATGGCATCCCAGCCAACAACCCAGCTTCCAAACGCTCAACGTCGCCGCGGCAGCATAACTCGGTGGCCGGCGTCATGACAGCGGCGCTCCCGGCGGCGACTGCAGCTTTGAAAGCCTCCTCGGCAGAGCGGCCTTGGGCGAGGCGCAGCACAAAGGCGGCAAGGAAGCTGTCACCTGCACCCACGGTACTGACCACCTTCACTGTCGGAACTCCCAGACGGACAACGCCGGACGTTGAGGCCAGTACGGCACCTGCCTCACCCAGTGTGAGAGCCACGTACTCCGCGGAACCACGGGCGATCAGCGTGGAAGCCGCTTCAACCTGGCTCTCAGGACTGTTGAGTTCTTCCCCAACGTACTCTTCCAATTCCCGCCTGCTGGGTTTGACCAGAAAGACCCCCTCTGCCAGTGCACCTCTGAGGGCAGGCCCGGAAGTATCCACAATGCACCTTGCCCCGCCCTCCTGTGCCAAGCGGACCACCCGCGCGTAAAAATCGTCCGGCACTCCTGGCGGCAGGCTGCCGCTAGCCACAACATATCCACCAGGCGGAACCGCTTGGATAACAAGGTCCAAACACGCACGCCATTCATCTTCGGTGAGCTCGGGGCCTTCCAAAACAAAGCGGTACTGCTTGCCCGTAGACGTCTCGTCCACGGTGAAGTTTTCCCGTGTACTTCCCTGAACCGGCACTACAACGCTGGGAATGCGCTCGGCTTCGATAAGACGTCGATAGGCCTCACCAACGGGACCGCCCGCGGTGTAGACGGCAATGCTTCGTCCACCGAGCCGCTGGATTACCCTCGATACGTTGACTCCACCGCCGCCGGGGTCCACGCGGCTAGTGCTGCACCGGAGCTTATGGGCGCCGACCACTTGTTCCGTTGAAGTGCTGATGTCCAATGCGGGATTTAGTGTCAGAGTGAGAATCTGTTGGGCGCTCATGCGCTGTGAGGCTTCCATGCGCCCAGCATAGGGACCCACTACCAGCGCTTGCTACAAGAACATCCCGTTACGAGAAGAAAGCTACCGCATCAAGCGCGCAGGGTTACCCGCCGATGGCTTGCCCTGACTTTGCAAGAGGGAAGCCGGGCCTCTAGGGTACTAAGGAAGCTTACCTTTTGGTTGAGTGCAGAATTCGGTTTGCCCATCACGTCGAGGAGAATGCGAAGTGCCAGTCGAGGACAACATCAAGATTCCAGGTGCTCCTTCAAGTGAGCGCCCAGCGGTTGACGAGCCTACAGTCCCAAGGGAGCCGTTGTCGCCGAAGCCTGATCAGCAGGGTCCGGAGGCCGTATCACCCACGGGGAGCCCCACAGGGGCGCCTATGAACTCACGGGCCCAGTCGGGCCAGTACCTGACAACGGCCCAAGGTCTGAGGCTGGGTGATACGGACCATTCGCTGAAGGCTGGACTGCGGGGCCCGGTTTTGCTGCAGGATCATCACTTGCGTGAGAAGATCACGCATTTCGATCACGAGAGAATTCCGGAGCGCGTGGTTCACGCCAGGGGCGCAGGCGCGCATGGAACGTTTCGCTCTTATGGCACGGCATCAAAAATAACCAAGGCAGGGTTTCTGGCACCGGACGTAGAGACCCCGGTGTTTGTGCGCTTCTCCACCGTTTTAGGATCCAGGGGATCCGCTGATACGGTCCGTGACACGCGTGGATTCTCAACGAAGTTCTACACGGATGAGGGCACTTACGATCTGGTAGGCAACAATATTCCGGTCTTCTTCATTCAGGACGGGATCAAGTTCCCGGACATCATCCACGCGGGGAAACCGCACCCTGACAGGGAAATCCCGCAGGCCCAGAGTGCGCACGACACGTTCTGGGATTTCGTTTCACTGCATACCGAGGCGCAAGCCCACACCATGTGGAACATGTCGGACCGCGGAATTCCCCGCTCCTACCGGACCATGGAAGGGTTCGGTGTCCACACTTTCAGGCTGGTGAATGCCGATGGTAAGACGACTCTGGTGAAATTCCACTGGAAGCCGAAGCTGGGTGTCCATTCATTGGTGTGGGAAGAAGCCCAGATCATCAACGGCATGGACCCCGATTTCCACCGTCGTGACCTGGCCGATGCGATCGAATCAGGTGCCTACCCCGAGTGGGAGCTTGGCATCCAGACCTTCCCGGACACAGAAGATCAAATGTTCGAAGGTATCGACCTCCTGGATCCGACCAAGTTTGTCCCTGAGGAGCTGGCGCCGGTCCAACCGATCGGACTGATGACCCTGAACGCCAACCCGAGTAACTACTTTGCCGAGACCGAGCAGGTGGCGTTCCATCCCGGACACCTGGTCCCGGGCATCGATGTGACCAACGATCCTTTGCTGCAGGTCCGGCTCTTCTCCTACCTGGACACGCAGATTTCGCGGCTGGGCGGCCCGAACTTTGCCCAGATTCCCATCAACCGTCCCCACGCCCCGGTCAACGACATGCTGCGGGACGGGATGCACCAGACAGCGGTGCATGGGGGAGCGGCCCCGTACCACCCGAATTCCCTCGATGGCGGCTGCCCGTTCATGGCGGGTCAGGACGTGGGGGCTTTCGTGGACGTTCCTGAGGAAGTCGCGACAGCAATAAAGGAACGGCGCAATCCTGCGTCCTTTGATGACCATTTCAGCCAGGCCCGCCTGTTCTTCCGCAGCCTGACGCCGGTAGAGCAGGACCACGTGATTCAGGCCTATACGTTTGAGCTTGGCAAGTGCTATGAAGCGGTGATCCGGGAACGGCAACTCATGGCGCTGGCTAACATTGACGCCGGGCTTTGCGCTGCCGTCGCCAAGGGTCTCGGGATGCCGGCTCCCACGGCCACCGTTCAAACACCGGACGTGGAACCCAGCCCCGCGTTGTCCCAGATTGGCGGGAAGTGGCCTGTTGCTGGCCGCGTCGTGGGCATCATCGCGGACAGTGACAGTGACCTATCGTTGGTAACCGCAGCACGCGAGTCGCTTGATGAGGCAGGCATGGTCCCGCTGGTCATTGCACCATCGGGCGGCGCGTTCGAGCCTGAACAGGGTCCCGCACTGACTATTCAGAGGAGCTACCTCACCGCGCGCTCTACCGAATTCGACGCCGTCATTGTGGCTGGCGGAGGCATTCCATCGGCCGACGCCATGCCGGGCCGCGATGCGAAGGCCGGTGAACCCGGGGCGACCCTTGACCCGCGGGTGGTTCTTATGGTCTCTGAAGCTTTCCGTCATGGCAAAGCCATTGGTGCCTGGGGTTCAGGTGCCGCAGTTCTGGACGCGGCCGGCGTCCCTCAGAATGCCCCTGGCATTATCAGTGGAGAAGGTCCGGACACGGTAATTCCGGCGGTCCGGGAGTTGCTCTCTGCACACCGGGCGTGGGAGCGGTTCCCTGCGGTGGGGACAGCTTCGTAGCGGACAAGGCTGAGCGCTAAGAATCACGACGGCGGGTGCCGACCATGCGGGTCGGCACCCGCCGTCTTTGATACCTTCGCGTACTGGGAACAGGGGCTGGACGCTAAGGTGGCGGCCCGGCAGACTGAAAGGCCAAGCAAGGACAAACTAGTCACCGCGAGAGAGGCCCGATGGAGCACCTCAGGCGATTTGGGGAGGAATTTCTCAAGGCGCTGAGGAATCTTGTGCCGATTGTGGCTGTGGTTGTGGTGTTCCAGGTGTTGGTCTTCCGGTCCGTTCCCGACGCACCACTAACGTTGCTGTTCGGGGTCTTGGTCGTTGCAGTGGGGATTGCCCTGTTCCTGCATGGACTTGACCTGAGCATTTTCCCGGTTGGTAAGAACCTTGCCAACCAGTTCGTTCGCCGCGGTGCTTTGAGGCTGTTGCTGCCTTTCGGGTTTTCCATCGGGTTCGCGGCCTCTGTTGCCGAGCCGGCGGTTATCGCGGTAGCCGAGCAGGCTCAACTGGTCAGCGGGGGCCGGATCAACGGCTTGGTTCTGCGCTTCATTATTGCCATTTCCGTGGGGCTGGTCATGATCCTGGGCATCCTTCGTGTCCTGCGGGGCTGGGCGGTCCACAAGCTCCTCATCGCCGGTTATGCCGTTGTGCTGGTTCTGAGCTATGCGGCTCCGGCTGAGATCATTGGACTGGCGTATGATTCGGGCGGCGTCACAACGAATATAGTCAGTGTGCCTCTCATCGCCGCCATAGGTCTGGGCTTGGCGAGTTCGATCAGGGGCCGCAGTCTCCTCTCGGACGGCTTCGGCCTGGTGGCTCTGTGCGTGATGGTGCCCATGATCGGGGTTCAGCTCTACGGGACCTGGGTGTATGCCTTTGGCGGTGCCGGAGCAGAAGTACCGGCTGCTGATCCAGAGGCGGACGCCGGCGGTTGGGTTGTAGGGATGATTCTAGGCCTGGCGTCCATGGTCAGGGAGGTACTGCCGATAGTGGGGGTGGTCCTGTTCTTCCAATACGTGGCCCTGAGGCGAAGGCTGGCACATCCGATGCGGGTCGTCGTCGGATTCGCCATGGTGCTGGTAGGGCTCTATGCCTTTGTTGTTGGACTCAGGCTGGGCCTTTTTCCCATTGGGAAACTCATGGCCGAGCAACTCATTGAACAGGACATTCCTGTCCTGATTGTGCTGTTCGGCCTTCTGATCGGCTTCGCCACCACCATGGCCGAACCAGCCCTGCTGGCCATCGGTGAGCAGGCCGAGGTTGCCGCGCCGGGGCGAATCAGTGCAACCGCCATGCGGGTGATCGTCGCGGTCGGGGTAGCGTTTGGCATAGCTTTCGGCGTGTACCGCATTCTGGTGGGCGGCCCGTTCCACTACTTCATCATGGCCGCTTACGCGGTGGCTGTGGTGCTGGTCTTTTTCGCCCCGAAGTACATCATCGCCCTGGCGTTCGATATGGGCGGCGTCACGACGTCGGAAGTGACGGTGCCGCTGGTGACAGCCCTGGGCATTGGCTTGGCAGCGGCGGTGGAGGGAAGGGACGTGCTCATTGACGGATTTGGGCTGATCGCGTTCGCGTCGGTCTTCCCGGTTATATCCGTCATGGTGTATGCCATGGTGGTGGAGAGATTTCCCCGGCTAAGGAGGGAAGCGGCATGAAGTTCACCGCGATATTGGTCATTGCCCCCGATGACCTTGAGGATCAGGTCATTGAACACGCTCAACGGGCCGGCGCAGCCGGAGTGACCATCCTGCAAGGAAAGGGCATTGGCGGTGAGGCCAGAAAGACGTTCTTTGGACTGACCTTCGAAGGAATGCAGTCCGTATTGCTGATGGTGGTGGGGACCCACCTCAGTGCCCCGATCCTGAAGGAACTGCACCACGTCCTGGTCCGGGGGACCGAAAGTCGAGGGCTGGCGTTCGCGGTGCCTATCGAGCACTTGACAGGAATAGACATCCGGCAGGTGGTTAAATTCGAGGATCACCTGCGTCAGGACGACACCTAAGCGACACAAGCCCTTTACTAGCCCCCAGCAAGGAGGAAGCATGCTCACAGTCAAAGACGTGATGGTGGAAGAGGTGGTTACGATCTCTCCCTACAGCACCCTTCGGGAGGCGCTCTCCATGATGAAGGAACGCCAAGTGAAGAGCCTGGTGGTGGACCGACAACATGCCCACGACGCCTACGGCCTCCTGAGCTATCGGGAACTGCTGGACACCGTGGTGGCCCAGGGGGGTGATGTGGACCTCCTGAACGTCTACGATGCCGCGACGATCCCGGCGATTACCGTCAACGAGCACTTGTCGGTGCGGCAGGCGGCCGCCTTGATGAGCCGATACCACCTCAGCCGACTGGTGGTAGTGGAAGGCAACGCACTGGTTGGCCTGCTCGCCATGAACGACATCCTCGCCCGCCGGATGGAAGAACTGAAGTAGGCGGTGCCACGAGGCCCGGGCCCGGGAGCGCCTTGTACGTCGATGCTGCCTCTTCCGAGCGGGCGTCCGGCCCCCTAACTGACTCGACGGCCTGCCCTAAGGCTAATCACGCAATCGGCGGCCGCGATTGACTCATCGTCGTGGCTGACGCAGGCTACGGCCGCGCCGCTTTTGGCTTCTTGGGCAAGCATGGCCCTGGTGCGCTGTCGGCTCTCCATGTCCAAACCCGCGGCGGGTTCGTCCAGCAGGAAGATGCGGGCTCGGCGGGCGATGCCCTGGGCAAGCAGGGCGCGTTGGCGTTGACCGCCGGACAGGGCATTGAAGGGCGATGACGCGAGGTCCGAGAGTTGCACGCGGGCCAAAGCCTCGGCAATCCGTGCTTTCCGCTCCATGGTTCCGATTTTGGGCGCTCGGCCTGTCGCCTTACCCCATGTTCCCATTTTCACGACGTCATAAACGGTGAGGGGGAGTGCTTCAGGGATTGTTACCCGTTGGACCACCAGTGCGACGGCATCATCCCGGTACACCGTGCCTTGGGAGGGTTTGCGCACGCCTGCAAGGATTTCCACGAGGGTGGATTTCCCTGCCCCGTTGGGACCGGCAATGGCCGTGACTTTGCCCCACTCAAGGTCGAGGTCGACGTCGAGGAGGGCGGGACGTTCCCCGAAGCTGAAGTGGAGATTGCGGGCGCGGAGGGCGTAGTCGGAAGGAGTCACACCCCATTCTACTTCCTTTTGATAATGAATCTCAATATGCTCTACAGTGGCTGAGTGCACTGGCTTACTGAACCGTTTACCGCAGATTTCTTTCTTCGCGCCCTGATAGGGGGCGTGCTCGTCGCGGTGATCTGCGGTGTCGTTGGTACTTGGGTGGTTATTCGCGGAATGGCGTTCCTTGGCGAAGCTATCGGCCACGGGATGCTGCCTGGCGTGGCTTTGGCGACCGTTGCCGGTGCCCCTGCCATCGTTGGTGGAGCGATCAGTGCAGTCATTATGAGCGCAATGATCAGCCTGCTGCAGCGACGCGGCCGATTGTCATATGACACCAGCATCGGTTTGCTGTTCGTATCAATGCTCTCCCTCGGGGTGATCATCGTGTCCCACTCGCGCTCTTTTGCGACAGATGCCACGTCAATGCTTTTCGGTGACATCCTCGCCATGGACGAGGGGGACTTGACGGGACTGTTCATCGCGGTAGGTGTCACAGTAGCCATCGCGGCTGTTCTGCACCGCAGCTTCGTGGCCGCAGCTTTCGATACCCGTGTTGCCTCGACCTTGGGTTTGCGTCCTCATTTTGCCCAGTTGGCTTTGGTGGCATTGGTGACGCTTGCTGTTGTCTCCTCCTATCAGGCCGTTGGGTCTTTGTTGGTGGTGGGGCTGCTGCTCGCGCCGGCAGTGGCTGCGGCTCCTTGGACGCGAAGCATCCCCGCCCGCATGGTGGTTGCGGTCGCTTTCGGCGCGTTGGCGGTGGTCCTTGGCTTGTTGTGTTCCTGGTACGCGGGCACTGCGGCAGGAGCTTCCATTGCGATGGCGGCCATCTTGTTGGCTGTCGTCTCAGGTGCGGGGGCTCGCTTGAACCGCTGGCAAGGCAGGCAGGAAACCTTACTTCATGAGCCGGAACCGGCCCCTATTTCTTTATCCCTCACTGGAAAGTAGTAATGAACCTCCGAACACCACCGGCGGCCGTGGCCGCCCTGGCCCTTCTTTTGCTCGCTGGGTGTGGCAGCGCGCCCACGCCGCAGGACCCGTTACCTGACACAAGTGATTCAGCGTCTGCCGATGCCGGGCATGGCGCGATTGCGGGAGCATCCGAGGTTGCCGAACCGCAGCTTCACCTCGTGGCGATCGACGCCGACGGCGAAACTTCAATGCTTGACCTCCTCACCGGGACAGAGTCGCAGCTGGGGAAGATCAGTCCTCCGGAAGACGTCCGCACTGACGGCCGTTACATCTTTGCGGCCGATAGTACCGGCGTGGAGATCGTAGACAGTGGCGCGTGGACCTGGGATCACGTGGATCACTTCCATTACTACCGAGCCGAACCCAAGAACCTAGGCAAGGTTGCCGGTGAAGGCACTGCAACCATCGCTACGGGCATGCTCTCCACGGCTGGAACAACAGGGATGTTCTTCCCAACGTCCGGGGAGGCGGTCCTGCTTGATAACTCGGCGCTGTCAGCGGGCACCCTTTCAGAAACCCTTCGCTTCAAGACCGAATCACACGCGGGTCTGATCGCCCCCTTGGGTGAAGGGGCAGTGGTCACCGAAGCGGACAGCACGGGGAAGGCCGCCCGGCTGCGGGCCATTGACGCCAACGGTAAGGAACTGGCCGTCGCGGAATGCCCGGCTGCAGCCGGTACCGTCACCACCCGGGTAGGGCTGGCCATCGGTTGCGCCGATGGCGCGGTGATCGCCACGACGGAGGGGACGGCGCCCGTATTCGAAAAGGTTCCTTACCCGGCCGCGGCTGCTGCCCCGGCAACAGAGTTCAATGGGCGCAAGGGCAGGCCAACTGTCGCCGGTATCAGTTCTGATGCTGGAGTTTGGCTGTTGAACACTCGTCAGCGCACGTGGGACTGGCTACCGACTCCTGCTCCTGTGCTTGCTGCCGTGACAGTCGACGACCAAGACGACCACTTGGTGGTTGTTGGTGCGGACGGCACCGTCCAGGTATATGACGCTTCGACCAAGAAGCTCATAGCCGCAACGAAGCCCTTGATCGGCGCGACCATGGCGGACCCGGCGCTGGCCGGAAAAGTGCAGCTCACGGTCGACGGCCAGCGTGCCTACGTCAATGCGCCGGCGGAGGGACTCGCCTTTGAAATTGACTATGCCGACGACGCCCGTGTTGCCAGGACCTTGGAGCTGCCGACCAAACCCGTGCATCTGTTGGAGACCGGTCGATGAGGCGCGCCGCACTACTGGCCCTCGCCGCCGCGGCTGGGCTGATCTTCTCGGGTTGTTCCCAGCCCGGGACCCCGGAGAAGCCTCAGATTGTGGTCACCACCAACATCTTGGGCGACGTGACGCGGGAGGTCCTCGGTGACCAGGCTGAAGTGACCACTCTTATGCAGCCAAATGCTGATCCGCACTCCTTTGAGATATCTGCCCAGCAGGCGGCCCTCATGGGCAGCGCTGATTTGGTGGTTTCCAATGGCCTTGGCTTGGAGGAAGGACTGCAGCAGCATTTGGACAGGGCTTCGAAAGCCGGCGCTCCGATGCTGGTGGCAGGTGAGCTCATCGACGTCGTGCCTTATAGCTCCGGGGACGCTGAAGGGGCCGCTGACCCGCACTTCTGGACTGACCCGGCCGCCGTGCTGAAAGTTGTTGACGCCCTCGAGTCGGCGGCGGAAAAGATCGAGGGAATCGACGCCGGGCGGCTTGCTGCCAGCGCGGCGGCCTACCGGGATCAGCTCACGCAACTTGATACCGAAATGACCGGTGCATTTGCCGGTATCCCCAAGGAACGCCGGGCATTGGTCACCAACCACCACGTCTTCGGCTACCTTGCCAAACGCTTTGACTTCCAAGTTGTTGGCGCGGTCATCCCCGGCGGCACAACCTTGGCCGCGCCGAGCGCTGCTGACCTGCGCCAACTCAGCGAGGCCATCCGCGGGGCCGGTGTCCCGACGATCTTCGCGGACTCGTCCCAGCCCGACCGGCTGGTGCAAGTCCTCGCCAGCGAAGCCGGCGTCAACGTCCAAGTCAGTGAACTTTTTACGGAATCGCTGACAGGACCCGACGGCGGCGCAGCAACCTACCTGGACATGATGCGCGCCAACACTGAACGCATCGTCAAAGGACTAACGACTTGACCGTGTCGCACCATCCACACCACACCCAGCAGAATTTTGCACAACGAAAATAGAATGAGGGATCCACACATGCTCCGCCAAAGAAGCACCCGTTTAGGTGGCATCGCACTGATTGCCGGGATGACACTCCTGGCCTCAGCCTGCGCCAACACCGCACCAGCCACTACGTCAGAGACGCCCGGCACGTCCTCCTCGGCTGCAGCCGACGCGCACGGACGCGTTGCCGTCTCCTACCCGGGCGGCATCAGCGTCCTGGATAGCAAGACGTTGGAGGTGGTGAAGAAGTTCGATTCCGAGGAGTTCACCAGGCTCAACGCTGCCGGGGACGGCCGACACGTCTTCGTCACCACTAAGGCCGGGTTCCAGTTGCTGGACACGGTGGAACCCAAGCTCACTGACCTGCGCGTGGACGCAACAGCGGCAGGCCACGTAGTCCGGCACGCCGGCAACACGGTCCTGTTCGACGACGGCACGGGCACCACGTCCATCCTGAAGACCGACGACCTCGCCAAGGCCAATGGCGTCCTGCCTGAGGCGAAGACTTACAAGGCCGACTCCGCGCACCACGGCGTGTCGATCGTTTTGGAGGACGGGAAGCTCCTCACCACCCTGGGGGACAAAACTTCACGCACAGGGGCCGTCGCGCTGGAATCCCACGATGATCACTGGGACAAAGTAGCCGAAAGCAAAGAGTGCCCGGGCATCCATGGCGAAGGAACTGCAGCCGACGAGGCAGTGATCTTTGGCTGCGAGGACGGCGCCCTGCTGTACCATCACGGCAAGTTTGAAAAGTTCACGGCACCGGATAAGTACGGCCGGATGGGCAACGCTTTCGTCTCCGAAACAAGCCCGATTGTGGTGGGAGACTACAAAGACGACCCCGACGCTGAGGGCTACCTCCTCAATTCGGTGGCGCTCATTGATACGGAGAAGCACACTTTCAACGTGGTCAAGCTTCCGGAGACGGTTAAGTACACGTTCCGTGACATGGCACGTGGCCCCGGCGACCTGGCATACATCCTCTCCACGGATGGATCGATCCACGTCCTTGATCCCAAGGATGGGAAAATCGTCAATGAATTCCCCGTGATCAAGGCCTGGGAAGGTCCGGCCGAGTGGCAGGAAGCGCACCCCGCTATTGTTGTCAACGGAAACACGGCCTATGTAACAGAGCCGGCAGCCAACACCGTTCATTCAGTGGATTTGACCACCGGTAAGGTCACGGCATCGTCCAAGCTGGACGTCGTACCCAACGAAATCGCCATCACCCTCGGGGCGCACTAAATCCATCAGCGCAATGAAGTCTGAATAGTACGCAAACAGCAGGTGCCGCACCCTTTCGGGTACGGCACCTTCTGTTTGGTTCTAACAGAAGCGAGTTAGTGCTCGTCGTAGTGATCGCCATGCTGGGCGTGGCGGTGACCGTCGTGGAGGTAGTCGACGTGGTCACCATGCTGGACGGTTTCGTGTGAGCAATCCGCGGAACCGTGGGTATGTTCCTCAAGGGTGTGCTCAGCCTTGACTTCGGTAGCCATCTGTTTCTCCTTAATATCATTCCGGCTGGATGCTGCGGGATCAGGGGCGGCGAAAGGCCCGCGCCTTGAAGGGGCCCTCCAACGGTCCCTTAACGGTTTATTATGCGCTTCCCCGAGGCACGGAGGTACTGACTATCCTCTGCTGTTTCCTCCTGCGCCCTCATACTTTCCGTCCCTGCTCGCCACCGAGCCGG
Source organism: Paenarthrobacter sp. (assembly GCF_031180005.1). Classification (NCBI taxonomy): domain Bacteria; kingdom Bacillati; phylum Actinomycetota; class Actinomycetes; order Micrococcales; family Micrococcaceae; genus Paenarthrobacter; species Paenarthrobacter sp. The sequence continues at coordinate 134,174 of NZ_JAPSHI010000002.1, forward strand.
CGAAAGCCAACACGGCGGAGGAGAAGGCGAGCACGTCCATTGAAGCGCGCTGACCATGCCCGCCGTCGTCTTCGCGGAGAAGCCAGGCGCGCCCACCACGTTCGCGGATGCCGGCAACGAACCCGACCGCGGCACTATTGTCCACGCGTTCGTCCTGCTCCAAGAGACAGCACAACACGGGAGGTAACGTTGCTGCGTTAGTCTCGGGCCGCTCCAGCAGGTGAACCGGCGAATAGGCTGCGCGCTGCTCTTCGGAACATTCGCCGTCAGCACCGAACTCGTGAAGCCATTGCGGTCCCAGGCCGTGTCGGTGAAGATCTACGGTGTCCAGCAATGGTGCCACGGCCACCACGCCGCCAAAGGATGCAGGGGAGAACAGGGCGGCAGCGGAAACCACCAGACCACCATGAGAGGCGCCAAAGGACACGATTTGATCGGGTGAGCTCCAGCCTGAGCCAGCCAGGTAGTGGGCGACGTCGATGAGGTCCTGGACTGTCCGCATCTTTCGGGACCCGCGACCTGCTTCGTGCCACGCTGCTCCCAACTCGCCGCCACCCCGCAGTTGCGCGGCCACGTAGACTCCGCCGCTCTCCAGCCACGCCGGCACGCTCGGTTCGGCCTCCGTCTTGTGCTTCACACCAAAACCCCCATAGCACGTGAGGATTAGCGGCAGCGGCCGCAGCGGCTTCCCGTCCCGCCCGAGATCCGCGGCGCGTACCGAAACGATGAGCGGGATTTCGACGCCGTCACTTGCCAGGGCCTTCAGCCTTCGATGGACGATGGGCATGGGCATGTGAGTGACGTCAGGGGTGTCAAGTGCTTGAGTATCAGCGGGGATTTCCACGCAGAAGACGCCTGACGGCCGCTCCGGGGAGGCTGTCTGAAGCCACAGGACCTTGGAGTCGCCCCGTTCGTGGACGGCGAACGATTGCACGCACTCGGCTGGAGAAAGCCGATGTACCGGTAAGCCGTCCAGCATGAGGCGGTCGCCGTCGTCCTCCGAAACCACGGCCAGGCGGGAGGCGGTCGCCGTCGTCGTGGACACGCGCCAGTCACCCGCCGCCAGCTCCCACGTTCGATTGTCGCCAGCGGGCCGCTTTGCCGTGAGGTGAAGAAGGCCTTCAGTGTGCGTCAGGGAGAGCCTGCAGCCTGTTGTAGCCCCAAGATCCTTCGGAAACGGAAGTTCCGCCGTAAGCCCCGAGCCAACGGCGAAGTGCCCGATCTTCTGCAGTGGTGGCTTGCCGTTAAGGATCCACAGCCCGGTACCATCCGCATCCCAGAGCGGCGGCGCGTACCATGCGCTTGCGCCGGGAACGTGGAGGGGATCGGCCTTGGGGGCGAGCACATAGACCTCCGCAAGTTCGCTCTGCGGCGTGCTCAGTAAGGCCGCAATCCGGGTTCCGTCGGGGGAGATGCTGAACCCCCTCACGACTGTGTCCGGGGGCGCGGGAATCCGGACGCCCGGCGGTGTGGTCGCGCACGAATGGCGTTGATGGACACCCCACGCTCTGCGAAGTTCAGCTTCTGTAGCCACGTGCAGGGAGGCGAAGGCCTCATCAGTCGAACGCCAGAGGAAGGCTGCTTGTCCACCGGCGAGTTGGGGAAGGCCTTGGCGCGGAGTGGCATCCCAGCGTTCCAGAAGGGCATGGAACCGTGGGCGGAGTTCTGCCCCGGGAACCATGTTCCCGATGACATTCACCGGCCCACCGTGTCACCCGGAGCAGTGTCTTCCGCCGATAGCCAGGCGAGGTGGCCGCCGTCGTGCAGTGGAGTGTCCAAAGCGATGGTCTGCAGGTGGTTTCCTGGCTCCGCGGTGTCAACCACCTGCACTTCGCCGTGCCCGCCGCGTGTTACGGCTACGAATTCGGATGAGGGTGAGGCTGCTATGGCGCGCCGCTCGGCGTTATCCCATGGTTCATGCCCGGGTCGCGGCGCCCCGTCCATGGAGGGAAGCTCCCAGGTACCCCGCAGCTCCGGGGCGGCAACGTCCGATGGTCCAAGGTGGTGCATTGTTAGTTGGTCGCCGTCCGGGTGCACCCGTGCGGAGGCGATCCCGGTGGCCGTCAGCGCGAATCGGAAGACCAGGCCTTGGCCCAGTGGTGTGCTTTGTGTCTGCCCGGTATCCAGGTGGTGGACCCACAGTGTGTTGTTCCACGTGGCCCAACTGCGGGGTTCCGCGCCGCCCTCGCGCAGGACAGCCACCACAACGCGCCGCCGTGGGCAGAATCGTAGGAAGTATGCCCGGCCGGGCACGCCCCAGGCGATGGCGGGAAGAATTTGAGGCTGAGGTTTGCGCACGTCGAAGCGTTCGAGGCCTTGGCCCGTGGCAACGAACATGGTGCCGGTGGTGGGGTCGAATGCGTCGCCGTGACCGTCAGGGGAGGCATTGACCTGGAGCCCTTGTAGCTGTGGGCAGTGCACGCCCTCATCGAGGATTTGTTTGATGCTGATGGATTCGATGCCGCCAGGTTCCCGGTGGCGGACGACGGCGGCTGGACCGTCGGGCGTTTCGCTCACCACCACCCCGGGTTCCCCCGCGCGGGTGCGGATCCGGCGTGAGGTGGGGCCGCCGTCGGACTGCAGGTCAACAACGGTGAGGAGGTCGCTCCACGGTTCCCATGAGAGGCCGAGTCCTGTGGTGACCGCGATAAACCGGCCCGGTGGGTCGCATGCGAGGTGTTCCCCGGGGATGGCTACCGGGATGATTCTCGGCGGCACGTCGCAAAAAGCGTCGACCACTACCAGGGCACCCCCGGCGTTGTCGATGAAGGCGCACTTTCCTCCACCCAGGGGCAGGAACCCGGCATGCTCGGCCAGGACGAGGGAGTCAAGACGGCGCTGGACTCGTCCGGACAGGGGTTCCAGGAGCCGGACATTACCGGCTTTTTGGTCCGCAACTATCAATATTTCCTCAGTCATTATGTCTCCGTGATCCCTTAGTTTGAGAATGGTTCTCATTAACTATAGTGTGACGTTGTCGCAGCAAAAGCAGTGACAACCAACACCACCGAAAGGAGACCAACCATGGAGAAGACCACGGTTTTGGTTGAAATAGAAGAAACCGAGCAGCTGGCGCACCTGTCGGCAACGCACTCGAACGCACTGGTCGAAAACCCGTTCGACTAGTCACTAAGCCAGGGGGCGGGCGCGCCGGCGTGCCCGCCCCCTTAGCTCCACCGCTACCCTCACAACTTCCGGAAGGCAACCATGGGCACCGCAGCAGATTTATTTGACGTCGCGGGAAGAACCACGATCCGCAGCGCCGACGGCGCCTTCTTTCACCTCGGGGGCCCGCTGGAAGCCAGTAAGCCCCTTGACTCCCGAATCAGCCAGGAACTGCGTGAACGCCGCGTGGCCGATGGCCGTCCTGTCCTTGGGCGGGAAAGTATTGGAATAGTGGCATCCGCGCAGGTGGCGTCCGGACTCCTGCGTTCGTTGGGGGACGCAGGTATTGCTGCCGCCGTTGTCAAGGACGCCGGAGACTCCGAATCTCCGGGGCTGCTATTGCACATCGCGGGCTCGCCGGCCGAGCGCAGTCACTACGACGGTCTTCCTTGTGGAGGGACCGCCGTATTGCGCTGCTACCGTGAAGGGGATCTGGTCTTCATTGATCCGCTGTCCATGTCGGGACAGGATCCCACGAGCTCCCAGGTGCTCCGGCGCAGGCTCGCAGCTTCACCCGCTGCAACCGAATTGAAAGCCTGGCTTGACACCCCCGCCGCTTCTATGGACCTTGATCTGCAGGCGACAACCCTGGGTCTGGTGACAGCCCGGTTGCTTACGATTATCAGGGCCTGGCAAAGAAACTCCCCGGTACTTCCAGCACTTCGACGCACCCTCTGGCGCCTGGACAGTGGGACGTTTGCGGTCAGCGAGCACCCCGTTCTCCCGTTCCCGGAGCCTGCCAAGCTGGATGAGAACTGGCCGGCAACGCGGTGATGATTCCCGCAACAGGTGCGCATTCGCTTCAGATTTATGCTGACGACGGCGTCCGGCTCGCCACCGACCACTATCGCTCTTCAACGGAGGAAACGGCGCTGGGCACGGTCCTGATCCGGACACCTTACGGCAGGACAAAATACGCCGAGCAGGCAAAGGCATGGACGCGGGCCGGCTACGACGCAGTGATTCAGGACGTCCGTGGGCGTTACGGTTCCGGCGGCGAGTGGCATCCTTACGTCAGCGAGGGGCGGGACGGAGCTGCCACGGCGAAACAATTGGTCTCCAACAACTATTTCCGTGGGCCGCTCATCCTCGCAGGCGCATCCTATGATGCCCACGCTGCCGTGGAGGCGGCTCGCGTACTGGAAATGGAGCTCGTGCTGCGAACAGCCGCAGGCCCAGTATCCTCTTGCGTACCCGTGGCCGTAGTGGCCATGGTGCCAGCCCTGGGACTCTACGAAACGGCCCGTCATCCGGACGGCACACCTCGGTTCCAGGACAGGATCGGGTGGTGGCATCGGCATGGATTCGACAGAACGTCCGCTGAGGCGCTCAGCCCGGCGGAACTTCAACGGAGGTATAGGCAGGCAGAGGAGCTGGGCATGGGATGGGTGCTCCAGGGCCTTGTCCGGGATGCCGAGTATGGCAGCGGTGCCGGCGACAAATGGAGGCAACTTTGGGACGCCCCGCCCCTTGATCTCCAAAATCTCTACGGCAAGCTCAACACCCCGCTCCTGATGATCTCCGGGCAGCGGGACTTCTTTGTTGCCGAAGCACTGGCCCTGGCACGGGCTTGGGGCGGTGCGGCGTCGGGGAGCGTTGTGCAAACCATCTGGGGGCCATGGGGGCACGGACTCGCCAGGGATCTGGACACCGGAGCTGCCGCGGCACTCCGTGAACAGGGCGGCCTGATGGCCCGAATCAAGGATTTCCTGGCCGTAGCGGGCGGGTGCTCCCAGTCCGCCACGGCAGACGGGCCCCGCCCGCCGGCCCTCCAGTGGCAGCCCGATGATCATTCTGGTGCATGGGGCTGGACCCCTGCCACCACGGACTCTCTTCAGCTTCAATGAACAACCACGGAGAATCATGACCACATCAGCCGAGGCACTCGGCCTCCTGCCTTTGCACACCCTGGTGGATGAGCAGACAGGGATCATCCGCAGGGTGCGTCCTGTCCTGACCCCGGACAACGCGCCGCCCGCTTACACCTCCATGACCGCTGAAGTATCCAACGCCCGCTGGCTGGGTGACTGGCCCGCCGACCGCGTCTCATTAGGCACTACCTTCGGCGACAGCAGGCAGGCCTGGATCGCTGCTGTTGCAGAAGGCATGGAACGCTACTGCGGCAACTTCATCCCCGAGGACCTCCCGGACAACGAATATTTCACCGGGACAGTCCATGAGCTCGAAGCGTCCGGCCGGACTGTCGTCGGGCTTGAGGAACTGCCAAGGTTCGCAGGCTGGCAGCTGGAGCATGAGGCCTTTCCTTACCGTAACCTCGACGGCGATACTCCCACACTCTGGACCGCGTGCACGCGGGAACCGGACAAGTCGAAAGTCTGGCTTCCTGCAAGCCTCACTTTGCTGAATTGGCGGCAGCGGCGCTTCCGGAGCCTGCCGCGGCTTCACCATCTGAACTATGCCGGGATCGCCACAGGACAGGGACCTGCCGATGCTGCGAACCGGGCGGTGCTGGAAACAGTGGAACGCGACGCCCTGGAGCTGTGGTGGCACTTGGACGGTCCCACGCGGGGCATCAGGCCCGGGAGCGTTCCCGGGCTGGTGGATGCCATGGACGGTTGCCGCCTGCAGTACTGGGTGGTGGAAATGCCCAGCGAATTCGCCCCCTGCATGGCAGCCTTGGTGTTCGATCCCGACACCGGACTGTACGCAGCCGGATTCTCGTGCAAGAACGATCCCGCTGAGGCAGCGCGCAAAGCAGTCCTCGAAGCAGTACACACCTGGATTTACTCCCAAGGTGCCACCGACGCGGACGGCTGGGTGTTCCAGGCCGTGGAAGCAGGGCTCATGGCCAAGGGGCTGTATCTGGAACACCGTGCGGACCGCCAGTACCTCGACGACGTCGGCCCCCATTTCGGTGCAGTCCGTGACCTCGGAGCACACGTGCAGGTGTGGTTGGATCCACGTACGCACCACCTCGCTGACAGGTTCACCAAGCCGGCAGGCGGTGTGGTGGACATCGGTGACCTGGATTACGTCTCCATGCCAGCGCTGTACGAACGCCTGGGGTCAGCAGGCCACACCGTGTACACACGCGAACTGACCACTCCGGACGTCAGTGCCACCGGCCTAAGCGTGGTCCGCGCCGTGGTGGGAGGGCTGGTTCCCAACGCCCCGGCGGCCTTCGCCTACCTGGGTTGCCCCAGGTTCGGCACAGCGGCCCTCCAGCGAGGATGGCGTGAAACCATGCCATCGCGGCCGCAGGACTTCACTCTCACGCCGCCGCCCCACATGTAATGGAGATACCCGACGTGCTTCTGCCGGACGGTCTTGCCCGTGCTTGGACCGCCGAAGTGCCCGGCCCCCTGGAGCCGGCCGGTCCACAAAACACCCCTGTGCGAGGTGTCATCCAGCACCCGGTCGCGGTCGGCGTCCCGGTCACCGCCATGCTGCGTGCCATCTGGTGGAGCGATGGATTCCATCCCAATCCAGTGACCGGGCTGCCCGGCAAGGTTCGCCAACGCCCGGTGCCGTCGGCCGGAGGCTGTTATCCCGTTCAACTTCGCGTCCTCTGCGGGGAAGGCTGCGACGTGCCCCCCGGAATGTACGTGTTCAACAGCGGCGGTTCCGGCAGCAGCAGCGGGGGTCAACTGCTACGAGTTCAAGGAAACGACGCCAGTTCCCACGACAAACTGGAACTGCGGGCACCAGCCCGGGGTGCCGTCGTCGTATTGACTGTTCTGCCGCAACGCACCATGTCGAAGTACCATCATCGCTCGGGCCCGCTTCTGATCGCCGACACCGCGTACGCGGCAGTAGCCTTACTGCACCACGCTGCGGCCCTTGAAGTGATCGCATGGTGGGACGTAGTGGCACCTCAGCGGTGGCCGGGGTCAACTACGGAGTTCGCGCTGGCCAAAGTGGCGCTCGGTACTGCATGGACTGAAACCGATAAAACGGACGTGGACCCCGCTGGCTCACGGATCGTCGGAGTGACAAAAACGCAATTGGCGACCCGCAGGAGTGCCGACATGCCCGGGTCGCGGTCAAGGGCGTCGGCCGCCAGCGGCCAGGCGAACATGGTGCTTCAACGGCTTTTGGATTATTGCCTGCCCACCTTCCACGAGCCCGTCCCACCTTCCTGCCGCTTCCGCGTCCTCTCCAAAGAGCTGCTCCAGTCGCCGTTGCTCGCTGAACGTTGCGCAGGCCAACACTGGGTGCGGAATCTGCACGCCATGGTGATCTTCGAAACCTCAGCCACACCAAGCCCTGATGCCATGTGGTGGTCATCCGCGCTGGCTGCGCACATCCTCTATACCGCACTCGGGACAGAAACCGCTCTCGACTTCCGGCCCGTCGGTGGCTGGACAGGGTCACAAGGTGGGTGGACCACGCTTCACGGTCTCGGCGTGGTCCTCCGGGAACCATATGACAGATACCAAGAAAGGCCCGCCAATGCTGGTCAATAAGAGACTCCTCCAGATGACGGTGGGCCACCGCCGCCGCTTGGCCGGTGTAACGGCGTTGCTGTGCGCCACCACCGCGAGCTACTGGCTTCAGGCATGGTTCCTGGCCCAGTCACTGGCAGCCCTTGTTGTCCTTGTGAAGGTTCCCGAAGAACCCGACGGCGGCACTTACGGCCCATTGGTCCCGTACCTTGCCGGGGTACTCGCCTGCGGGCTTGGCCGGCTGGTGCTGCAGCAGCTCCACTCCAGGCTGGCCAGCTCCCTGGGATCCGGGGTACGCCTGAATGTGCGACGTTCCCTTACCGATCGATTGCTCCAGCCCGAGAGGCTGAGGGACACTTCCGACCGCAGTGGAGCCCGGCGGCTGGCTCTGAGCGAAGGTGTGGATGGGGTGGATAGCTACATCAGCCAGTACATCCCGCATGCCTTCCAACTTCAGATAGTTGTTCCCGCACTCCTGCTATGGATCGCTTGGTTGAATCCCCTCCTCTCCCTTGCCCTTGGCCTCGCCGTTGCAATAGCTGTGGGTGCTCCAAAACTATGGAGCAAAGCGCTGGCCAAGCGCGGACAGCATCACTGGGACACTTACGAAGCACTCAGTGCCGATTTCCTCGAAGCACTCCAAGGCATGCGCACGCTCAAGATTCTCCATGCTGTTCCCCGGACCCGGGCCAGGCTGAACGATCGCTCGCACCAGTTGCACCGGGCAACTGTGTCAACGATGCGCACGTCCTTGGTGGACACCGCTCTTGCTGATTTCGGGATCCAGGCGGGAATGCTGGCCGCGGCGGCACTGGCTGCGCTCGCGGTCATGGGCCAAGGCCCGTTGCCCGGACAGGAGGCCGCTGCCGTGACCTATTTCCTGTTGATGCTCTCTTCTGAGGTGTTCAGGCCCGTGCGGGATCTGGCGCGTCAGTGGCATGCCGGGTATCTGGGGCTCTCTGCCTTGGGGAGCATTGATGCAGCAGGCGGCGCCGACCACGGCAATGCCCCCGCACGCCCGGACAAGGGCTTGGCGGAGGCCCTGGCGCTTGAGCCGGGTCATGCCCTCGGCCTTCCCGAAACGCTCGCCCTGGACCGCGTGAGCTTCCGGTACTCCGACGAAGACCCCTGGGTCCTTCACGAGGCGTCCGCCGAAATCCCTCGGGATGGGATTACCGCGCTTGCCGGCGTATCCGGGGCGGGCAAGAGCACCCTGTTCGACCTTCTGCTGGGATTCCTGCCTTCCGGGGGCGGCCGCATCAGCTTGGACGGCCGCCCTCTCACTGCCGGTGACGTCAGCGTGGTCTCCCAGCGCAGCTATCTCTTTCCGGGGACCATCCGGGAAAACCTCCGCGTGGTGGCCCCATCTGCTACCGAGGCGGATTTCCGGGATGTCCTTGAAACGGCGGGACTGGGGGAGGAACTGCAGCAATGGCCTGACGGCTTGGATACCGTGCTGTCCGAGGGCGGCGGATCCGTTTCAGGTGGCCAGCTTCAGAGATTGGCCATCGCCCGGGCACTCTTGGTGGACAGGCCGGTTCTCCTGCTGGACGAGCCCACGTCTGCCCTTAATACCGAGCTCGCCGGACGCGTCCTGGCGGGTCTTCGCCGTGAGTCTACCCAGCGAATCGTCCTTATGATCGCTCACCGGCCCGAAGCCCTTGCCGCCGCAGACACCGTACTTCGACTCGACGACGGGCAACTCTTCACAACCCGGCAACCGGAAGCAGCCACGTCATGAGTGTTACAGTCCGTACTCCCCGTAACCCGCTTCTTGGCCTGATTCCGCACATGTCCGGTGAATGGGCCGCTATCGTGTGGACCGCGCTGGTGGGAATTCTCAATAATCTGGCTCTCATTGTCCTGGCAGTCATCGGTTCCTACGTGGTTGCCTTGGCGGTCATGAGGCAGGAAGTTGCTTCTCCCGTGTGGTGGATTTCCGGGATAGCTGCAGTGATCCTCCGCGCCATACTCACTTGGCATGAGATGGATATTTCCCACAGCGTTGCCTACAAGATCCTGGCTGCGCTGCGGATGGCACTCTTCGACGGATTTGCCCGCGGAGTTCCTTCCCGCAAGCCAGGTCAGCACACCGGCAAACTCGCTGCCACTGCCATGGGCGATGTTGAGAAGCTCGAGTTCTTTTACGCCCACACTATTGCCCAGCTTGCCGGCTCAGCCGTGCTGTTCATAGCTGGCGTGGCAGTCCTGCTACCGCTTGGTCCGGACGTTGCCGGGGCACTGTTACTGGGGTTCGCAGCATTGGTTGCGGTGACGCTGCCGGGTCTGCGCCGGGGTGCCATGTTGGGTGCCCGGGTTCAGGAAGCCCGGTCCGCGGTGTCGGTCCTGGCTGTAGACCTGTTGGGAGGAACCCGCGAAATCCTGGGTTTTGGTCTCCGGGAGCATGCGCAGCGTCAACTGGCGGAACAGAGCCTCGCGGTGGACGCTGGACAACGCAAACTTTGTTCCTTCCTCGCTTTAGCGGGATCCCTGCGTGAGCTGTGCGTTTTGGGCACCGTCGTGGCGGTATTCCTTGCCGCCATAGCAAAGCCCGGGGTGGAACCGGTGTGGTTGCCGGCGCTGGTTGCAGGAACGTTGACATTGCTGGCACCGGTGGCCGAAGGCGTGGCCACCGTGACGCAGCTTCAGCCTCACCGCGCCAGTGCGCGGCGTGTTTTGGAGGGCATCGGCTTGTCTTCGGACACAAGCGGCCTGCCGGCACCCTTGGACTTCGAGCCGAACGGCCCCTTGGGTGTGGAGGTAAAGAACCTGCAGTTCACGTACGACGACGGTGCGCCGGCTTTGCGCCGGACTTCCCTGTCCGTGGCACCCGGCGAACACGTGGGGATCAGTGGCCGGTCCGGCGCCGGGAAGACCACGCTGGCACGGCTGCTGGTACGTCTGTGGACTCCGGACTCCGGGAGCATTTCGCTGATTTCGCGCGATGGGCGGGAGGTGGACGCGTGGGCAGTGAACGAGGCGTCGTTCCGGCGTGCGGTCACTCTGGTGGAGCAGGACTCGCCGGTATTCCACGGTTCCGTCTTGGACAACATGCGCTTGGCGTGCCCCACGGCAACCGCGTCCGAAGTCCTGTGGGCCTTGGAGCGTGCCGGGCTGCCGCTCGCCGGCGATCGCTGGACTGAGGGGGTTGATACTGTGATCGGCGAGCAGGGGTTGAGCCTGTCCGGGGGAGAGCGTGCCCGCTTTTGTTTGGCCAGGGCACTGTTGATCAAGCCCAAAATCCTCGTGCTGGATGAAACCACGGCAAGTTTGGATCCTGCCTCGGAACGTGCCTTGGTGGAGGCCCTGGCAGCGATTGCGGGTGAGACCACCATCATCACGGTGTCACACAGGGAGTCGACATTGGCGGCGTGCAACCGGCGGGTGCATCTGGGGGAGTAGCTGCCCCGTGAGCAGGCCCCCATCCCCCGCGAGATGGCAGTTGGCGCCCATGTTTTGGGGAAAACATGGGCGCCAACTGGCATCTCGGTGGCCATCGAAGAGGGGTTAGAGCGCGTCCGGGTGCAGGCCCTTTGCGATCTGCTCCACGGCCCGCAGGTTGCCCCACGTGCCAGGCATGACGTCGTCTGAGCTGATGGCAACCAGACGGTTGTTCTTCACCGCGGCCACCTCGGGGAACTTCTCTTTGAGAAACGTTCGGGTGGCGTCCTCGTGGGCCTTATCGAGGGTGGTGAACACAATGACCTCGGGGTTCTTCTCCACCAGTGTCTCCGGGGAGATCATCGCCGAGAAGAACTTCGCGAATGCCTCGTCTGACGGGCTGAAGAGATTGTTGCCGCCGGCGGTCTTGATCATGTCGTATTCGATGCCGGCTCCGATGGCTGCGATCGAGTTTCCTTCCACAAACAGTTCCACCACGGTGGGTTTGTCCTTGCCGTCCACTGCTTTCTCCACGGAGGACAGCACATCAGCGGCTTCCGTCCGCACGGCTGAGGTGTTGCCACCGGCGCCAACAATGGCGCCCATGTTCTCGATGTCGGTGAGGATGTCCTTGACCTCCGCCGTACTCCGGCGTTCCATGCATCCGGCGGTGGCTATGTAGGACTCAGCCCCGGCCTCCTTGAGCTGTTCGATGCTTGCGAAGCCTTGTTCGGCGGTGAATTCGTAGGCTGTTGGGGAGTAGACGAAGTCAGGATTGGCGCCGAGCAGGACCTCACGCGACGGTGGCATCTGATCGCTCAGTTGTTTGACGTCACCACGTTCCTTCAGCTCCGGCAGCAACTCCCGGCCCTTGGTTTGAGCCTCTGCCGCTACCTTGTTCGCGGCGCCCAACTTCACCAACAGCTCGGACTGTCCGGGTGTCATCGCGACAATCCGCTCGGGTACGGACGTGAATGTCAGCGTGCGCCCGCAGTTCTCGATGGTGCCTGCGGGTTCGGCTGCAACACCGGCCTTTTCCGTTGCAGGCGCTTGGCTGACCGCTTGTCCGCAGCCCGACAGCAGCAAGCCGGTGAGCGTCATCACGGACAGGACTGCAGCCGTTTTGGGCAGGGTGGATTTCTTCATGGATGTGCCTCCAGGGTTGTGTTTGGTGATGAGGAATTTCAGGGGCGGGACGCAGATAACTCAGGATCGTTATCCGGCGTTGTCGCCTCGTTCCGCCTTGCGGCTGCTATGGCGATCAGCGGCCTGCCGGTCAGCGGATGTTCGAGTTTTCGTGAATCCACGCCAAAGCAGCTTCGAATGAGCTCTTGGTCCAACAACGCCGACGGCGGACCGAAAGCCTGCAGCTTCCCGGACTGCAGGACTGCGACGTGGTCGCAGAATTCCGCAGCAAGGTTCATGTCGTGCAAGGCCGCCAGAACAGTCCGTCCCCGTGAGGTGACCAGGTGCATGAGCTCCAGCTGGAAAGCAACGTCGAGGTGGTTGGTGGGCTCATCCAAGACCAAGACGGGTGCTTCTTGAACGAGTGCCCGGGCCAGCAGGACCCGTTGCTTTTCGCCACCGGACAATCCTGCAAAGTAGCGGTCCGTGAGCGAGGAGGCTCCGACGTCGAGCAGTGCCTGATGCACCAGATGATGGTCATGAGGAGAGTCCGCGCCGAATCCGTGCTGGTGCGGAGCGCGGCCCAGCATCACTACCTCGCGGGCAGTCATAGGGAAGTCCTGGTTGGATTCCTGGGCCATCACTGCCACTCGCAGGGCGGCCTGCCGGGAGTTGAGGCGCCGGACGTCATCGTCATCAACCAAGACGCGTCCGGTGGATGGTTTGTTCACCCGGTAGAGAGTGCGGAGGAGAGTGGATTTGCCGCAGCCATTGGGACCCAGAATCCCGATCACGGACCCGCTGGGGGCGAATAAGCTGACATCGTGGACCACGCGCGTATTGCCTAAGGTGACACTCACGTTCTGGAATTCAACATTCATCGCTTGATACCTCCGCGGACAGCACCGTTGCTGCGCATGAGCCACAGGAAGAACGGTGCGCCCACAGTGGCGGTGAGGATGCCCAAGGGAATCTCTGCAGGCTGGGCGACGGTACGTGCCAAGAGGTCAGTCAACATCAGGAAGAGGGCGCCGCCGAAGATCGAGACCGGCAGCATTTTTCGATGGTCTGAACCAACCAGAATGCGCGCTGCATGCGGCACTACCAGGCCTACGAATCCGATCCCACCGCAGACAGCAACGGTGGTTGCCGTTAGGAGTGCGGTAGCGAGGAGAAGCGTTCGTCGCATCGATTCGACATTTACTCCCAAGGCCGTGGCAGTCTCGTCGCCTGCCAGGAAAGCGTTGAGGGCACGGGAGCGCAGCATGGCGAAAACACTTACCGCCAGCAAAGCCAATCCCGGAAGCAGCAGTTGTGGGTAGGTGGCTGCGGAAACGCTTCCCAGCAGGAAGAAGAGCACGCTATAGACGTTCTGCGCGTCAGTGGTGATGGTGAGGAAGTTCGTGACGGCTGAGAGGAGTGAACCCAGGGCCACTCCGGCCAAGATCAAGCGGGAGGGGGCGATTACACCGTCCTGCTTTGCCAGCAGGTACACCAGGGCCGTCGCCGCAGCAGCTCCTGCGAAGGCCGACGCGTTCAAGCCGATCCCTGCCACCGCCGTCGAGCCTGCCACGATGGCGACCACGGCGCCCACCCCGGCTCCGGCTGAGACGCCAAGGATGTAGGGCTCTGCGAGGGGGTTGCGGACGTTGGCCTGTAGAAGGGCGCCAGCCAGGGCGAGGCTCGCTCCGGCGATGCCCGCCAAGAGCGCCCGAGGGACACGGAAACTCCAAACAGCTTGGTCCTGCGACACTGACAGCGAGCCGTCGGTCATCCAGGGCAATCCTGGAATCAGATGACCGGCCATGATTTGCAGGGATTCCATGAACGTGGTTTGTAGCGGTCCTGTACTGCCGGAAACTACCAGAAGTAACAGAATGCCCAGCACCAGGACTGGCGTCATAAGCCGTTCAAGGGTCGATCTGCGCGGGACCGGCGGTGGGTCGGTTGGTTTGGTGCCGAGTCCCTCGGGGCGGCGCGCGAGGTCAGCAGTCATAGGAGTGTCCAATCACACTCTGAATGTTATCTTAACTGAGAATCATTCTCATGCGATGTTTTTCTCAAGACAAACAAGGGCAGGACCACCAGCGGTTGGTCCTGCCCTTGTTGCGTTGGGTCGCGCTCCTGCGCCCGTCGGTCGGGCTACCTGTTGCGATGGTGTGCGGGAGCGGTTCCTTACGCATGCCGAACCGGTTCGTCGGCGTGTATCCGCCCGGAGCTACATGATTCCCGTGGGAACCAGCAGCGCCCAGGCCAGTGCGGGTGCCACCAGGACTACTCCACCTGCGTACATCATTAGCTGCTTGTAGACGCGCTGGCGATCGTCTTCACGGGCATTGGCTACCACCAAGGCGCCGTCGGTGGAGAACGGCGATACGTCCACGACGGTTGCGGCGATGGCGAGGGCCGCCACTGTCCCGGACGCACTGAGTGAGCTCGTTGCCAGCAATGGACCGGCCAAGGGGATGAAGGCCGTCAGGAGTGCGGTGGACGAGGCGAATGCCGAGCCAACGCCGATGACGTAGCAGAGCACCAGGGCAATGAGGAGGGGTGCTCCGAGTGCAAGGGCTTGCTCGGCGAGGGTATCGATGACACCGACGTGCTGAAGGAGGGAAACGTAGGTGATCATGCCGGCGACGAGCAGCACGGTAGACCAGGAGACTCCGCCGATGAAGGTCTGGTGCTCTTTGATGTTGACCAGCGCCAGCAGGAGTCCTGCGGAGAGGGCAACGAAGCCGATCGGCATGTGGAAGCCCAAAGCGCAGACCAGCATGGCGACGATGAGTCCCAAAGTGAGGATCTGCTGGCCGTGAGGCCGGGTAATTCGCGTCTCGAGGTCGGCGTGCTGGCCGGCAGCCCCGTCGCGAAGTTTGCCCAGGAGGGCGAACAGCACCACGGTGAGGACGGAGAGGATGAGATTCAGTGCGAAGCTTGCTCCGAAAAGTGCGCCTTGCGAGATCGGGAAACCATTCTTCACAGCGATGTCATGCACCAGAACTCCGGCCACGGAGAGCGGGGAGAAGCCACCGGCGTGTGCTCCGTTGATGATGAATGCGCCCATAAGAACGGGGTGAATGCGGGATTCGTAGGCCAGCCCGATTGCGGCGGGTGCCAGCAGTGCTACGGCGGCAGGGGAAAACGTGCCCAAAGCAGTGAGTGATGCCGCCAAGAGGAAGAACACCCACGGCAGAAGCAACGTTTTGCCGCGAACAAGCCGGACGCAGTTCTGGACGATGATGTCGATGGTCCCGTTTCGCTGGGCCATGCTGAAGAAATATGTGACGCCGATGATCGTGATGACGATGTTAGCCGGGAAGTCGGCCAGGATTTCCTTGTCGGTCATGCCGAGCATGAAGTAGCCGACACCGAAGGAAGCGACGAGTCCCATGACGCCGATGTTCAACGGCCACTTGGTGGCGACGACGAACATCACCACGAGGATTACAAGCGGGATGATCTGGGTGGCTGTCATGGTCGGCTCCGATTCCGGGGTAGCCGCCGGGTTAAAGATGGCACCCCCAAACAGGATGGCAACCAGACCCAGGATGACAGAAGCGGCAACCGTTATCAGCAGGATACGGCGGCGGTTGTTGGGGCGCTGGGAACGTTCTTCCCGGATGTCGCTCTCAGCCTCGGGAGCTGGTTTGAAAATAGTCTTAGCCATGGTGTTTTCTCCTCATCGAGTGGCTGTTGCTAGTGAGGCTTCGACGGCGTTGCCGAGAGTCTCCGGGAGGTGAATGATGCTGGAAGCGATGGTGCGGGCTGTTCGGTCGACGCCCACCAGGACGGAACCGTCTAGTTGCTCGCTCCAGGTTTCGATGACGCCGGCAGGCGTCCTGAGCTTCAGAACTGATTCGTCTGTGTTGCCGGTGATGGTGTGCAGCACGGTGCCGGGTGTGCGGGCAGCGAGCGTTAGCGCAATACTGCCGGTGATAGCCAGCGCGGGATGCGGTTTGCCCATGGAGAGCATCATGACGTTGACGTCACTTTCGGCGTCATGCCCTGTGGGAGGCCCAATGATTGCAAGCTTGGGAACAGCCCGCGCGGCTTGAGCGGGAGTGGCCGCCATTCCCATCCGAACGGCTGCCTGGCGACGGATGATATCCAGGGTGTCCAGTTGCAATTCGACCCCGGCTTTCCACGTGTCATAACGGGCGGTGTCCAGTCCAAGCTCCTCGGCCCGCACCATGACCACAGGCGCCCCTGCGTCCACCATCGAAACCGTCCAGCGGGTTCCGCCGGCAACAATCGTGTCAGTGGCTAAGCCGGTGGGAAGCAAACGCCCGGTGGTCTTGCCTGCCGGATTCTGGAAGCCGAGGCCCACCCGGTATCCGGGAAACACGACGCCGGGCATCTGTGCGTCCGGGATGATCGGCAGGGCACCGGCTGGAGTTGAAACGCGCTGAATGATGATCTGACCCGTGTTGGTATTCCGGGTGACGATCCGGGTGGAATCACTGTCGGGCACTACCCACCCTTTCTCGATAGCGTAGAGACCCACGACGGCCGAGCAGTTCCCGCAGTTGCTTCCCCAATCAACTGATGCCTCTTCGATACCCACCTGTGCGAAAGTGAACTCAACATCCACGTCCTGGTCCGCCGGACGGCCCAGGATCATTGCCTTGCTGGTGGTTGAAGTAGCTCCGCCCACACCATCGATCTGCCTGGAATCCGGGCTTCCGAAGAGTCGTGGCAGAAGTTCGTCCAGGTCGGCGCCTGCCCTCTCCAGATGATCAGTTTCGAAGACCCAGCACTTGCTGGTGCCTCCGCGCATCCATTCCGCTTCGATCTTCATTGTGTTCCCTGCTTCCCGTGGCACTTAGTGAACTTGTGGCCTATTACGAGAATGATGCGGATCACATGTGAAGACAATGTTGGATAGATGAAGGGGAATGTAGCAATGCTTCACTCACTGCAAATTAGCTTTGAGTAATGGGGCACGGCAAGTGTCCAAGCTGCATTTCGTGGGATCGCAGACCCTTCATTGCAGGAGAGTGCATAGAATGAACCAAAGATGAAGAAGGGTGAAGACTTGCTTAACGATGAGAACTTGGAATTATTCGATATCCGGCGGCTTGCCCTCCTGGTGGAGGTGGTTGAGCAGGGGTCGATCACGGCGGCGGCTGACATTATGATGTATTCGCCCTCCGCCGTCTCGCAGCAGCTGCGGAAACTGGAGCAGGAGGTGGGCCAGCCCCTCCTCAACCGCAGATCCCGCGGGGTGGTTCCTACTGAGGCGGGGCAGGTGTTGGCGGGGCATGCTCGGAAAATCGTCGGACAGATGAGAGCGGCCAGGTCCGACCTGGGGCAGATCGCCGGTTTGAAGCGTGGCTCATTGACTGTCGGTACGTTCCCCACACTGGCCGGTTCCTTCCTGCCATTGGTGATCCGCGCGTTCAAAAAGCGATACCCGGCGATTGGCCTCTCCGTGCGCAGCGCGCGCTTCGATGAACTCGTCTCGGACTTGGAATCCGGAGTGACGGGACTGTGCTTGCTATGGGACTACCCATGGAACCGGTTCAACGACGAGGCCATTCGCATTACGGAGGTGTTCCAGGAGAGCACAGTGATCCTGGTGGCCAAGGGACACCCTCTGGCGGACCGGGATGAAGTGACCATGAAAGACCTCCGAAAGGAGTCGTGGATAGTCCGCGCGGAAGCCCACCCTGTAGTAGAGGTACTTCAACGATCTGCGCACGACGCCGGCTTTGAGCCGACTATCGGCTTCCTTGCCAATGATTACCAAGAGGCTCAAGCCATGGTCAGCGTCGGCATGGGCGTGGCGATGGTCCCCAAAACAGCAGTGGCTCTGCAACATCCGGACGTTAGGATCCTAAGTCTCGGCGCTGACGCCCCACTGCGCAGGGTTCTTCTGGCCCAGCGCCAGGACAAGGTATATGCACCCGCAGAGGTAGCCTTCCACTCAACCCTTCTGGAGATTGCCCGCGAACGTGGCAGCGACTATCTCTGAGCGGCCAGATTCGGACTGCGTCCTTGCGAAGTCCAGGGGGCGCCTTCCCCTATAGGGAGGCGCCCCTTGTGCTGCTGACAGGCCTTGTTAGCCGTTGGATTAGCGTAAGTTCGTGAAAGCCCTGGCCATGGCCTCTATCAGGCGGTCGGCATCCCTGCTGGAGAACGGCATGGGTGGGCGTAGTTTCAATACGTTGCCTTGGGCACCGCAGGCAGAAATGAGAATGCGGTCCTGGCGCAAGGAATTCACAATTTCCGCTGCTGCCGCTCCATCCGGTGACAGTGTGGATCGGTCTGTGACGAGATCGACCCCAATAAAGAAGCCGCTGCCGCGAACTTCTGCGACCTGTTCCAGGCCCTGCGACAGACTCTTCAGCTCGGAGATGATCTTTGCGCCCACCTTCAAGGCATTCTCAATGAGCGATTCCTCGCGAATGACATCCAGGACTGCCTGAGCAGCAGCGATCGCTACTGAGTTCCCGCCGAAGGTGTTGAAGTACCGGATATTTTTTTCGAACTCCACAAGGAGTTCCGGCTTGAAAATCGCTGCCGCTACGGGGATGCCGTTGCCCATGGGCTTGCCAATGGTCACGATGTCCGGCACTACTCCGTGGCGCTGAAAGCCCCACCATTCCTGGCCGGTGCGTCCGAAGCCTGGCTGCACTTCATCGGCGATGTACAAGCCACCTGCAGCATGGATCTCCTCGATGATGGGGCGGAGGAAGCCTGACGGACCGGCGAAAACACCGTCCGAAGAAAAGATGCTGTCGGCAATAAATGCCGCTACACCAATGCCGTGCCTATGCAGGTCGGCGATGGCGGCACGTACCTGGTCACGCAGATGATCATCCAAGGAGCTTTGGTCTGAGGAGTACCGCAGAGCGTCAGGCGCATCGATGACCCGCACGTTCGCACCCAAGGGAACGCCGATACCCAGCGAGGGCGAAAAGGATGACACTTCGGCGGTGAGCCCGTGATACGCGCCGGAGGTGACGATGATGCCTTGGTTTCCCGTGACGTACTTGGCGACGCGCATGGCCAAGTCGTTGGCTTCGGACCCAGTGCAGGTGAACATGACGTGGCCAAGCTCGGCAGGGAACGTTGCAAGGAGTTGTTCGGAGTACTCGAGGATGGACTCCTGGACGTAGCGGGTGTTGGTGTTCAGGGTCTGCATCTGCTGGTGCACGGCTTCGATGACACGAGGATGGGCGTGGCCGACGGATGGAACGTTGTTGTAGACGTCGAGGTAGTCATTGCCGTCCCGGTCGAACAACATCACGCCCTTGCCTCGAACGATTTCCAGGGGTTCGTCGTAGAAAAGCCGGTAGCTCGGCCCCAGACTTTGGTCCCGGCGTCGAATGCTCTTCTGCATCTGCTCCGGGAGCTCATTGAGACGGTTGGGATCAAAGCCGTTGATCATGGCTCGGGATGGCTTGCGAATGGTTTGGGGAGCGTTGCTCATGATGTCTCCTTGAATGCTGGTGGGTCGGGTTCAGGGGGTGGAGGGGAAATTTGGTGCAGGGGTCGCAGCAATGAAGGCGAGGCGTTCCCAGTCCGGCTTTGAATGGGAGAGAAGGTAATCCCGTCTTTGGGGCAGTTGGCTGGCCCGCCACTGCGTGATCAGGGCTCGCAGCAGGAGACGGGCCTTGGCTGAGACAATCAGGGCTTCCAGCTCCCGGGCAGGCAGCGGACGGATGCTCAGGAAGCCATCCAAGACGTGGAGAGCCTGTTCCCAAGGATTTTCGGGATCCGCCCCCAGGAGATTGGCCATAGTCACGCTGAGATCGAAGATCACGGGGGTTCGTACAACGTCCCCAAAGTCGATAATCCCGGCCACATAGTCCGGCTTAAGTGGGTCGACCAGAACGTTGAACGGGCTGAAATCCCCATGGACAACTTGAGTGGTGAGAATGTCCAGTAATGGAACGACCCTTGCATCGAACTGATCGAATACCTGCTCGGCCAGGACGCGTTTTGAGTTCTCATCGACGAAGTCAAGCAACGGCCGCATCCGGTGGAAGTGTTTTAGATCCCAAAGGAGCATCCGGTCAGCGCGGGGATGAGCAAAGCTCTGCAGGGCAAGGCCCAGGTGGGCAAGGCTTGATCCCACTGACTGAAGTTGACCTGCTGAAGCGGAGTGTTCGGCCAGCAGATTTCCAGGCATGAAGCGCATCACCCGAAGTACACGGCTAAAGGGCCCATCAGTTGCCGGGAGGAGCACTTGAGGATCTCCACTGCGGCTCCTCACCAGACGCTGCACCGGAAGTTCGGGGGCGGTCCGCTCCAGATGCTCCATGCATGTCGTCTGGAGTTCGACAATCACCGGGTCCTCATCGGGTGGTGACACCTTGACCAGGTACGCTTCTTCTCCGTCCCGGAGTCTGAAGGTCTCGTCCTTCTCCGTTGGAATTCGTACAAGTGTTCCCTGCAGCCCGTAAAACTGTCCCAGGAGCTCCACGACAGTGGAGTCAGTGAGCTGCGACTGGGCTGCCAAGAGCCCGCTTTCCGCTGCGACGGCGTCGATAAAGGCAGAATCGGTACTGACATCCATGTCTTGGGCTCCTGCCGTTTAGCGGGGAAAGTTCGATATTGGACCGCATGCTTGCGTGTTCAACAGTTATACAAAGCATTGCAGGCCAACTCCGCGAGGTCAACTGTAGAACTGTTGACAATCATGCTTTAAGCAACTTAGTGTCGACATAGGGCGTCCGGGGTTCGGGACCGCAAGACCGGAACGCTGGCATTCTCCAACCGCAAGGCCGCTAGGGAGCGACCTTGCTACCTACAAAAAAGAACGGACGACTCATGTCAAGCAGCAATTCCCGGCCGAAGTACATCTCCTTTGACATCTACGGCACGCTTATCAACTGGGATACCGATTTCACCACCCGCCGGCTTCTCGCGGGCCGCTTGCCCGAAGAACAGTGGCCCGCGTTCAAGAAGGTGTTCCGCGGGTACAGGTTTGACGAGGTCCTTGGTGATTACAAGCCCTATGAACAGATCCTTCAAAATTCGTTCGATAGGGTCTGCAAATTCTTCGGCATCGAACCAACTCCTGGTGCTGGTACAGAGTTCGCGGACGCAGTCCGCGGCTTCGATGCTCACGAGGACGTGCCGGCTCCACTGAAGCTCATGGGCGATAACTACAAGTTAGTGGCCCTGTCCAATGCAGACGACAGCTTCCTGGGCATCAGCATTCCCAAGCTCGGCGCCAACTACCACGCAGTCCTGACCGCTGAGCAGGCCCAGGCTTACAAGCCCCGCTACCAGGCCTTCGAATACATGCTGGACACCCTGAACGCCAAGCCGGAGGACTTCCTGCACATCGCCTCGCACACGCGGTATGACATGCATCCCATGCACGACATGGGCTTTCGTAACCTGTGGGTGCTGGACCGTGGTTATGACCCCATTACCGGGGGATACGACTACAACTCGGTGAAGTCGTTGGACGAGATTAACGAGTACCTCGGTCTCTAAGGGCCGGGGGCCAAGGCCAGTTGCGAAACCATCAAGCCCGGCCGGGGAACGCCTCGGCCGGGCTTGATGTTTGCCCTAGTTGGCTGAATGTCTCTGGGCGACAACCTGGCGAATGGATTCCCGATACTGGATGATCGTGTCCGAGATGACCTTCTCAGCAAGCACGGGGTCACGGGAGTCAAGAGCGTCAACGATGTTCTGGTGCTCGGCTTCCAATGAATCCGGATCCTCGTACTCATGATTTTCAATGGAGAGCACAAACATGAAGTACCGAAGTTCGGTCACCAGTTGCTGATAGAAGATCCTCAGCTTTTGGCTTCCCAGCAGTCCTACAATCGCACTGTGTACGGCAAGGTCCTTCTCGACGATCTTGAACGGGTCTCCGCTTTTTAACACCTCACGGAATTCGTCCATGGCCGCATGCACTTCATCCATGGACGTGGTCTCCGAAATGCTCCGTGCCGCCGTGGTCTCCAAGTGGTACCTCGCGTTGTAGACGTCCATGATCTCAGCGTCTGTGGGATCCCACACGATTGCGCCCTGATTGGCGCGATGGCGAATGAGGCCGCCCGCTTGAACAATGCGGACGGCCTCGCGAACAGTATTCCTGGAAAGGCCCAAATTTTCGGCGAGCAGACTCTCCCTCAGGCGTTCGCCCGGTTTCAGACCTCCGCTAAGGATCATCGCAGTGAGACCATCTGCGACCTGCTGCACCGTAGATGAATGGACAATCTTTATCTGCTCAACCATGGCTTCATCGTACAGGCGATTTCAACTGTAGTGCTGTAGACCACTTGATGTCATAGCAGCGTGGAAAATTCTCCAGAGCGTATCCGAGTGTGGAGAACTCAGCGGTTAGAGGACCTGTTTGAGGAAGGCTTGGGTGCGGGGTTCTTTGGGGTTGGTGAGGATTTCGCGGGCGTCGCCGCGTTCTATGACGTTGCCGTCGTCCATGAAGATCAGGGAGTCTGCTACTTCGCGGGCGAAGCCCATTTCGTGGGTGACGACGACCATGGTCATGCCTTTTTTGGCGAGGTCTTGCATGACGTTGAGGACTTCGCCGACTTTTTCGGGGTCCAGGGCGGAGGTGGGTTCGTCGAAGAGGATGATTTCGGGGTTCATGGCCAGGGAGCGGGCGATGGCGACGCGTTGTTGTTGGCCGCCGGAGAGTTCGGCGGGGTAGCGGTCTCCGAAGGCTTCGAGGCCGACGCTGGTGAGGAGTTCCTGGGCGTGTTTGGCTGATTGTTTTTTGTCGGCGCCTTTGACCAGGACGGGGCCGGCCATGACGTTTTCGCGGGCGGTCATGTTGGGGAAGAGGTTGAAGGATTGGAAGACCATGCCGACGCGGGTGCGTTGTTGGGCGAGTTTTTTGGGTGGCAGGGCGTGGTAGGCGTTGTCGGTTTCGTAGTAGCCGAAGTCTTCGCCGTTGACTTTGAGGATGCCGGAGTCGACGGTTTCGAGGCCGTTGATGCAGCGTAGGAGGGTGGATTTGCCGGAGCCGGAGGGGCCGATGATGCAGCAGATTTCTCCGCTGGCGATGGTGAGGTCGACGTCTTTGAGGACTGTTTTGTGTCCGAAGGATTTGCGGATTTTTTGGGCGTGGATGGTGCCGTCAGCGTTCATCGTGCTATGCCTTCCGGTGCGGTGAGTGTCACTTTGCGGGCTTTGCGGGGGACCCGGGCGGAGGTGTGGGAGTATTTTTGTTCGAGTTTGGATTGGGGGTAGCTCAGGAGCATGGTCATCACGAGGTACCAGAGGCTGGCGACGATGAGCAGGGGGATGGTTTCGTAGGTGCGGGCGTAGATGAGTTGGGCGCTTTGGAGCAGTTCGGCGACGCCCAGGACGGAGACCAGGGAGGTGCCTTTGAACATGCCGATGACTTGGTTGCCGGTCGCCGGAATGATGGAGGGCATGGCTTGGGGGATGATGACTTTGCGCATTTTCATGGCTCCGCTCATGCCCAGGGAGTCGGCGGCTTCGATTTGGCCTTTGCCTACTGAGGAGAATCCGCCGCGGATGATTTCGGCCATGTAGGCCGCTTCGTTCAGGGTCAGGCCGATCAGGGCTGCGGTGATCGGGCCCATGATGGCGTTGGTGTCGATCGCGGTGCCGATGTCGGTGAAGGGGATGCCGATGGACAGGTTCGGGTAGAGCGCGGAGATGTTGAACCAGAAGATCAGTTGGACCAGGACCGGGGTGCCGCGGAAGATCGTGATGTAGACCCCGGCGAGGGCGGCGATGGGTTTGATGCTCGAGGCCCGCATGATGGCCAGGCCCAGTCCGAGGAGGGTGCCCAGGGCCATGCTGGCCACGGTCAGGAAGATGGTGAGCATCAGCCCGCGCAGGATGGATTCGTGGGTGAAGTATTTCGCTACGACGTCCCATTTGAAGTTCGGGTTCGTCGCGACCGAACTCAGGACACCGATACCGACCAGGATGCACACGACCCAGGAAACGTACTCAAACGTGCTGCGCCGCTTCAACCGCGGCTTCAACGCCGAATCCAACCCGCTCATCACTTTGCTTCTTTCAATAGTCACTTGCTTCATTCGAGCGCTCCTTAGCGGATCGCCGCTTCGGTGATGGCCGATTCGTGGAGGCCCCAGTAGTTCAAGGATTCTTGGTATTGGGGGGTTTCAAGGACGGATTGGATGGCTTTTTGCAGGGCTGGTGTTAGCGGTGAGCCTTTTTTGAGGCCCATGGCGACGTTGGTGTTGGTCCGGGTGTCCATTCTGGGTTCGAGCATGACGAAGTGGTCTGGTTGCTGGACTTGTGCCCAAGCCAGGCCGCTGGCGTCGTAGAAGACGCCGTCCATCCGTTTGGAGTCCAGTTGGGTAAGGGCTTCTTGGACGTTTGGCAGTGTTACTGCGTTGATGGCGGGTTGGCCTTTTTCTTCGCAGGTCCATTTGGAGACGTTCGGCAGGTGTTTAAGTTGCTGTGTGGAGCCTTTGGTAACGGCGATGTTCTTGCCGCAGAGCGTTTCGTTGGTCAGGTTCTGCGGATTGCCTTTGGGCACGGCGATGGCCGAGCCGCCTTTGAGGTAGTTGATCATGTCCAGGACCTTCAGGCGTTCTTCGGTGGCGGACATGGTGGTGGCGGTGAAGTCGTAGCGGCCGCCGTCGATGCCGGGAATGATGGTGTCGAAGGCGGTATTTTCGAACTTCAGTTTCAGTCCGAGTTTTTTGGCTACCAGACGGGCGAGGTCGGGGTTCACGCCGATGGGTGTGGTGTTGTCCTCGGCGAGGAATGTCATGGGCGGGGAGCTGAGGTCCATCGCTACTGTGAGTTCGCCCTTGGCTTTGAAGGACTCGGGCAGAAGCGCGACGGCGTCGGGGTCTGCTTGGACGCCTTCTGAGATGTCGCGGGTGTTCTGCGTCTTCGGGATGTCCGTGGCCTGGCTGCCGGTGGCCGTGCCGCCGCAACCGCTCAGGGCCAGCAGGGCAGCAAGCCCCGCAGCTGCCGTCTGGAGTTTACTGGTGCTCTTCATGATGCTTCCCTTCGAGGATTCAGGTCGATGTCGCCTGAAGTGCGTTTCTCATTTGCTTCCGCATGCCACATCGGTGGGACAGGCGAAGGTGAAGTTCGATCTTGGGCTCGTGGCGTGATGTGACTCAGGTCTCGCCATATAAGCAATAAAACGCCGTTGCGTGCAGATTGTCAACAGTTCAACAGTTGAGCGACTGCTTTTCGAAGGCGGCTTCTTCGGGTGAGGAAGTGCCCCGGGTGTTGTTCAGTAGTAGAGCTGGAGGTCGATGCAACGGCATCGCCGGCAGGCTTCGTCGATAATCCGCCTGATGTCAGGCGGGATCTGCGGTTTGAGCGCCTAACGCATTGTGGAACTGACTGAGCATTTCCTGGCGATACCCATCGATGTCACCGTCCATCGCAAGCTCAGCCAACTTGTCGTGTTCAACGGCAAGTTGATGGAGGTCGCTGTAAGTTGGATGATCGGCCGCGAAGTAGAGACGCAGCTTGTTCTCCCAGCCATTCCAGAGACTATGCAGTGCCGAGTTTCCGGAAAATTCGTAGAACAGCCGGTGGAATTTAAGGTGGGCATCTATGCTTGCCGGAATGTCGTTGGTGTCCGTGGCCCGGTAAAGTTCCTCAATGGCCTGCTTGAGGCGAAGCCGTTCCGCATCCCGCAGTGTCGGGGCAGCAAGCTCAGCAGCATAAGGTTCCACAAGCAAGCGGATCGATGCGATCTCGGCAACATCCCGCGCACTTACCTCCACAACGAATGACCCGCGGAAGGGTACCTTGACCACAAGGCCTTCTTCTTCAAGCTTGGTCAACGCCTCACGCAGTGGCGAACGACTGATACCGAGATCCGCCGCGATGTGGGTTTCGCGCAACTGTTCTCCGGGCGAGACGGTTCGATCCAGGATCGCGGAACGGAGCACACGGTAAACGCCGTCCGGTGTGGTCGTTCGCTGTTCCTGCCATTCAAATCTGCGATCCACCGTGCGCCTCCTCGTCGATTGTCGATTATACCGCCAGCGCCGTGTACTTGTACTCCAGGTATTCTTCGATGCCTACTTTTCCACCTTCCCGGCCAAGGCCGGATTGCTTGACGCCACCGAAGGGTGCCGCCGGGTTCGACACCAGACCGGTGTTGAGACCGACCATGCCAACCTCAAGCTGAGAGGAGAACTGCATGCCTCTATCAAGGCTCTGTGTAAACACGTATCCCACCAAACCCCAATCCGTATCGTTGGCGAGGCGCAGAACTTCTTCCTCGCTGTCGAAGGACGTGATGGCAGCCACGGGACCAAAGATCTCCGTACTCATCAGATCGGAGTCCAGAGCCACGTCCACCAGCACCGTGGGGGAGTAGAAATAGCCGGGACCTTCCGGGCGTGTGCCTCCGGTCAGAACACGAGCGCCCTTGCTGATCGCGTCAGCCACAGGGCTTTCGACCTTCTCCAGGCCCTTCCGGTCGACGAGGGGTCCGACGTCGGTACCAGCCAATGCGCCGTCGCCCACCTGAAGCTCCGACATCCTTTTAGAGAACTTTTCGGCAAACTCTTCGACGACGGAGCTGTGCACGAAGAAGCGGTTTGCAGCAGTGCAGGCTTCGCCCATATTGCGCATCTTGGCTTTCAGTGCACCTTCAACGGCTTTTTCGATGTCTGCATCGGCGAGGACGATGAACGGGGCGTTGCCGCCCAGTTCCATGGAGGAACGCATGACGTTGTTTGCCGCTTGGCGCAGCAAGGTCTTACCCACTTCGGTGGAGCCGGTGAAGCTGACCTTGCGGGCGATGCCGTTGCTCATCCAGTGATCCACCACACTCGAGGCCTTGGAAGTGGTGACGACGTTCAGTACGCCGTCCGGCAGGCCGGCCTCGCGGAATATTTCCACAAGGGCGAGCGACGTGAGCGGGGTCAAAGCCGCGGGTTTAAACACCATGGTGCAGCCGGCCGCAACAGCAGGCGCGATTTTGCGGGCACCCATGGCAAGGGGGAAGTTCCACGGAGTAACCAGCACGCACGGACCGATGGGTTCCTTGGTGATCATGATCCGTGTGGTGCCGTCGGTGGAGGTGGTGCTGTCGCCGCTGATACGGACAGCTTCCTCAGAGAACCAGCGGATCATATCGGCGCCGTAGGCCACTTCTCCCCGGGCTTCTGCCAGGGGCTTGCCCATCTCTGCTGTCATGATTGCCGCCAACCGCTCGGTGTTGGCGATCACGAGCTCGAAGGCCCGCCTAAGGATGTCGGCCCGCTCGCGGGGAGTGGACTTTCCCCAACCAGCCTGTGCCCGCCCTGCTGCCGTGATGGCAAGGGCTGCGTCTTCAGGGCCACCATTGGCAACGTGGGCAATGATTTCGTTTGTGGCCGGATTCTCCACCGGGAAGGTGGCCAAACCGGTCGCTCTTAGCCATTCGCCGTCGATGAACAAGTCAGTGCGAAGAGTGGAGGGGTCAATTGAAGTAGTCATGTTGCGCTTTCTGTGTGAGTGGGAGAGTGCCGAAAATGGCGTGGGTGTGCTTGGAATTAAGTGGTCCTGAACCGTTCCGGGCGCACGAAATCCAGACCTTCGATTGGTTGTTTGCCGAGCGCTTCATGCGCGGCGATGTGGCCGTACCCGGTGGCGTTCTTGAATCCGCCTCCGGAGAAGCCTGTGGCGTAATAGATCCGGCTTGATTCGCTAAGCCATCCCAACAGCGGGTTGCGGTCCTGGGTATAGAGGTCCGGAAAAGCGTCTGAACGGACAATGGTCGGAATCAGGCCCGGGATGAAGTCCGAGACCGTTTTCAAGGTTTCGGCGATTTCGGCTTCAGATAGTTCCCTGGGGAAGGCGTCGGGATCATCGGTCACTGTTCCCCGGCCATCCAAGGTGGCCTTGACTGTTACTCCGTCGACGGCGGGGGCTCCATATATGGCGCGGTCCTCGTACATGCGACTAAAGATGGGGAATTTTTCCGGCGTAAATTGGGCTGCATCGCGGGCGACGAACCACGACAGGAAGACCCTGCGTGTTTCGGTGTGCGCCCTAAGATAGTCAGGCATGAGTCGCTGGGACCAGCCCCCCGAGGCGACGATGACGTTCTCGAAGCTCCAGGTCCTGTCGCCTGAGGTGAGGACAACGCCGTCGTCCGTTTCGGTGATGCTATCGATCGGGGTGTTGATGTGCACGGTAGCCCCGTTGGATTCCGCTGCGCCGATAGCGGCAGTGACGGCGCGGTCCGTACGGAGGACTCCGGCGTTGGGGTCAAAGACCGCGACGTCGACTGGCCGAAGCTTGTGCTGCGGATAACGTTCGGCGAGATCTTCGTGGCTGAGAATTTCGTGGGCAGCCCCGTTGAGTAGCGCAGTTTCCTGAAGGCGGCTGATGTAGGAGCCGCCTGCCGTGCCTATGGACAGTCCGCCACACCGAGTGAGTATGTCCTGTCCGGTTTCTGCTTCCAGTTCAGCCCAAAGATCACGTGAGCGTTCCAGGATGGGGTAGAGGTTGGGGGTGCCGAGGTAGATCATGCGGAACAGCCGGGTGTCACCGCCCACGGCACTTCTTCCGTGAGCGGGTGAGTGTGCCTCGAATCCGGTAACAGTTTCAGTCAGCCGGGAGGCCTGCCACAAGGCCATGCTGCCAACACTGCCTAGTCCGATAACTGCGAGTTTTCCATCCATGGGTTGGGTGCTTCCCCTCGAGGTTTCAGTTGGAAATGGTGGGTTATTCGTGAAGTCCGGCGAGCCTGCTGCCGAATTTGGCCAGGAGGGAAGTCTTAGTGGAATTCCTGTGTTCTTCCCACTTGTCTGCAATGCCGAAGAGGCTGTACATGCTGTGGACTCCCAGCCAACGGATGGGCTCGGGCTCCCACTTTGGTGCGCCGTAGCCCACCCAGGGAAGGGATGTTCGTTCGGTCTTTTGTTCGAAGGCCAGTTCCACCAAGGTTCTGCCGCCCAGGTACGCTGCGGTCACGCCGTGACCGGCATACCCGGTGGATGAACCGATCCCGGTTGCTTGGTCCCATTTGACGCCGCCGTTCCAGTCGCGGGTGACACCCAGAACGCCGGACCAGGCGTGATCCACGACGAAGTCGATGCCCGGGAAGAACGAGCGGAGCTTGGTGGAGAGCAGATCAACCGTGGACTGGGGGGTTGAACCTGCGCCGCCCGTTCCGGAGCCGTAGCGGTAAGGTTTGCCCCGGCCGCCGATGGCGATGCGCCCGTCCGCTGTTCGTTGCGAGTAGATGAAGGTGTGCGCGGAGTCGCTGAGGCATTTCGGACCGTTCCAGCCGATCTGTTGCCACGCTTCGTCTGACAACGGCTTGGTGACAATCATCGAGGAGTTGATGGGTATCAGGCTCCTGTTGCCGAGCAGTGGTCCGGAGTAGCCCTCGGTGCAGATAAAGGTCTTTGCCGCAGTAACCCGCCCGCTGTTGAGGGTGAGGGTGTTGCCGATGATGCTGCTGACGCGGCTGCCCTCGTAGATGCTGACCCCCATGGAGATGAGGGTTTCGGCGAGTCCGTAGACGAGTTTTGCCGGGTTAAGCCGCGCGCAGTGCTTGTAGACCAGGCCGCCGTGGACGGTGGAGATGTTGATGTGTTTCTGGAAGTCTTCACGGCCGATCAGATAGACGTCGTCTTCGGTCAATCCGTACTTCCAGTCTGCGTCACGTCGGGCGACCAGCCGGCCAAGCCCGGCCTCTGTGTGGGCTGCGACCAGCGCGCCGCTCTTGTGCTGATCGGCATCGATGCCTTCAGCTCTCAGGATCTCCAGGACGGAGTCGACGCCGGCGACAAACTCCTGCTGCAAGGCGCGGCTGGCTTCGATTCCTCCCTTGGATGCACGGGCAAACCTGGCACGGTTTCCTGCGGGCATTGCTGAGAGCCAGCCGCCGTTTCGTCCGGAAGCGCCGTAGCCGATCTGTTCTGCTTCAAAGACGGCGACCTTGAGGGAGGGCTCGAGCTTTTTGGCGAAGTACGCTGCCCATAGTCCGGTGTAGCCGCCCCCGACAATAGCCAGGTCTACGGTCTGGTCTCCTGCGAAGTGAGGGTTGGCGTGCCGCTTGTTTTCGAATCCGGCCATCCAGAAGCCGAGGTCACCGTTTCGGGGTGCTGCCGCGATAGTTGTCATTGTTGATCCTTCTTTGGGTGGAATCGGTGAGATCAGAAGGCGGTGTATCCGCCGTCGACGGGCAGAACCGCACCGGTGATGTAGGAGGATTCCGGTGACGCCATGAAGAGGATGGCGTCTGCGATCTCTTCGGGGGTGGCGAGGCGTTGGAGCGGGATTTGGCCCTCGCGTTCCCGACGATAGGCCTGGGGATCGTCCCTGCGCTGGAACGATGCCTCGATGACAGGGGTGACGGTCAGGCCGGGAGCGACCACGTTGACGCGGATGTTCCGTGAAGCCCATTCGATGGCCGCGCCCTTGGCCAGCATGATCAGGCCCCCTTTGGCTGCCGAATAAAGGACTTCGTCGGGCTTGCCCACCATGCCGAGCCGTGAGCCAACCAGAACGAACGACCCTCCGGTTGCTGGCATCAAGGGGGCGAAGTGCTTCAGCATCAGGAACGAGCTGAGCAGGTTGCTGTGCAGCACGTTCTTCGCGTCCTCGTAGCTCATTTCCGTCAGTGGACCGCTGACCTGCAGTCCGTGATTAAGGACAACCACGTCAACTGTGCCGAAGGACTCTGCCCCCTGGCGGGCGAGGCTTTCGACGAATGCTTCGTCGTTGAGGTCGCCGGGAACGTACAGGTCCTCGGGCTGAGCGCTCGCGAGTTGTTCCCTTCGACCGGTCAGGAGCAGACGTGCGCCTTCACGGCGGAAATGTGAGCTCACTGCCTCGCCGATTCCGCTGCTGGCACCGGTGATTACAGCGGTGGTCTTATCAAGTCTCATGTGGGTCACTCCGTTGTGATGTAGGTGAGTGGTGAAGTGCTGGTGAGGGATCAGCTGAGGAATCCACGGGCGTCCACTTTCCAGCGCTCCAAGGTGGTGCCTGCGCTGTCGGTGACGATCAGGTCTTCAAAGTTGATGACTACCGGGCAGACGTGGTTGGGCACAATCGGAAGCACGGCGCCAATACTGGGGCTGAAATCGCCGGCGGGCAGCGGGAGGAAGCCGTGGTACTCGTTGAGTTTGGACAGCACTGCCTGAGTGCCGGCCACGGCACCGTAACCGATCTCAGCATTGCCCTCACGGCTAAGTGCTTTGGTGCCGACGTCGAGGATGACCTGATCGGGAACCCAGTCGCTGACTACCGTGCCGGCGACGAACAGCGCGATTTGATCCTCGGTGCAGGCGCCAAGCCTGGTGTTGTTGAGATCGTTGAAGACGTACTCGCCGGGCCGGATCTCGGTGATGATGCTGCTCGTTGCGTATTCGATGGTGGGTGTCGAGCCCGCGCTGACCACATCGGCAGTCATGCCCACGGCCTTGAAGCTGCGCATGGCAGCGATGAGCGCTGCTTCTTGGTCCAGGGCGGCACGTTTGCGGGCTTCCCGGCCGGAACTGCCATGCCCCGGGTACGTGAAGACGCCCACCGGCACCAAGCCTCTCCTGCGTGCGGCAACGGCGAGGTCGCCGGCTGCCTCGGGCGGCGCGCCGGAACGGCGGGCACCGCAGTCGACCTCAATCACGACCTCCAGGCGCCCGGATTCAGAGCCCATCGCATCAGCAAGGGCATCGATTGCCGCGAAATTATCGACGCCGACCCGTAGCCGGGTGGTTACAGCGAGCTTCCGGAGCCGCACGCCCTTGGTCCCTGAAGGCCAGATCGGGTAGGCGATGAAGATGTCATCGAAGCCGGCCGCGGCAAACACCTCGGCCTCACCCACATTGCCTGCAGTGATTCCCACCGCACCGGCCTTTACCTGCCGCCGGCCAATTTCGACGCACTTGTGCGTCTTGACATGCGGCCTGACATCGAGATTTCGCTGGGTGGCGAAGCCTTGCATGCGATCGATGTTGTCCTGCATCACATCGACCAAGACGATCGGCGCCGGGGTATCGATCCGATCGAGCAAGCTGTCCAGTGCTTGTTGGAGCCTGTTCACGCTGTTCTCCTCATGAAGTACGTAATTGGGGGAGGAGAGCGAAAACAGGCTCCCTCGTTTGCTTGTGGACCGGGACTCCGGTTCCCGGGCTCCCGGGGTCCCGGTCCAGGCCGCTGTTCGCAGTTCCTAAGCGGCCGTGCAGACCATCTGGATTTCAACAGGGGTATTGAGCGGTAGCCCGGCGACTCCGATAGCGGTGCGGGAATGCCGTCCGTTCTCACCCAAAACCTCGATGAGCAATTCACTGGCCCCTTCGGCAACCTTTGACTGCAAACCGAAGTCAGGTCGGCTGGCTACGAACACCAGCATCTGCACGATCCGGACGTTGTCAAGGTCGCCCACTGCCTGGACAGCGGCCGCGAGGCAGTTCAGTGCGGCATGGCGTGCGAGTTCCCTCGCCGACTCCAGCTCGACGTCGCGGCCGACAACACCCTGACCTAGCAGCACGCCGTCTTTGAAGGGCAGTTGACCCGAAATGTGGATGCTGTCGCCAACTTTGTTGTGATCCACATAGTAGGCATTGGCAGACAGGACGGGTAACTCCAGACCAAGGTTCGCCAACCTTTCCAAGGCGGTCTCGCCGTGGACTGGTTGAGCTAAAGGAGCGTTCATGATGCTGCCGCCTCGCCGTGAATCGCCACTTCGCTCCGTCTCTTAGGAATCCGAACGCGGCAGGCCGAAGAGGACAGGGAGATCGGCGATGTCGGTGATTCGCTCGTACCCGAGCCAGTGCTCGTCGTGTTCGAAGCCGCGGTCAACGTACACCTTGTTCTTGATGCCCATGGTCGCTGCTGATCGATGGTCGTACATCGGGCTGGCGGAGACGTGCACGATCTCGTCCGGCGTCACTCCGAGCTTTTCGAACAAGTACTCGAAGGCGCCGAGCCGTGGCTTGTACATGCCCATTTGCTCGGCGGTAATGATGACCTCGAACGGGGCATCGAGGTTCGCTGCAAGGCGTACAGCCTGGGCGGTGTCGCTGTTCGTAATGATGACCAGCGGGACTTCCTCCGCCAGGCGGTTCAGTGCCTCCGTGACACCCGGGTACGGGCCAAAGGAGGGGACCTTATCGTAGACTGCCCGTGCATCGGCCGCAGTGAACTCCAGACCGACCCTGCGCGAGGCGCGCTCCATGGAGTCGGCAACGATCTGGTGGAACGGCTTGTAGTCGCCCATGCATTCGTCGATGCGGTACGCCTTGCAGGCCTGCAGATAGTCATCGGCGATCTCGGCCGGCAGCCGGTCGCCCAAGACTTCACGGATCGCATCGTTGATGGCGAACTTGATCAGCGTTCCGTTCATGTCGAACGTAACGAACTTTGGCTTGGTTGCGAATGCCATTTTTTCCTCCGGTACGGATTATGTCGATTGTCGACGAGGGATCGAATGCCTGCGTCGATTGTCGACAATACTCGCCACCAAGCGTCATTGTCAACGATTTCCGGAGAATCACCCGGGAACGTGAGGTGCCCCGTCATGTCAAGGAAAAAGTTTTTGACTCAGCCTCTTTCGTAGATTGTTGACAATTGCTAAGCTCTGTCTATGTCTTCAACCCGCAAGTGAGCGAAGGAAATCTCATGAAAAAGCGACGCCCTGCTACCTCAGCCCTGGACCACATCGAGACGGCCAGCACCGGTCACCACTGCCCAAAAACCGGATGGTGGTCACTGAAGTGGAATGAAGAGGCCACCGCGTTCATCACCGAGGGTCAGGTGATGCCTGCCGTGGGCGGCGTTCCGACCGTATGGATTCTGCGTGCGGCGGCCAGCTATGGTCGTGTGGGCGCAACGTCGTTGCTTGCGGCGTCCTAGGACATCAACTGCTTGTTGGACCCTTTCCCGGTTCGGCAGGCACGGTATAAGCGTGAGGGCCAATGTCGCGTCCCATCTCGTCTGCGACTTCCCGGAGCTTTTCCGCGAGCAGTGCCGCGCTTGGAGTCAGTGGACGGTCCGGATGAAGCAGCAAACCGACTTGTTGCGCCAACCCATCCAGGTGAAGGTCGAGGATCTCCACATCCGGTTCGGCCACCGCCATGGTCTCCGGCATAAGGGCAAGGAAGCCGCCCTCGACAACCAGCGTACGCAAGGTGGCTGGCGCCCCCGATTCGACCTGCTGTGAAGGCGGGGCAAGGCCGGCGTTCCTGAAGTTCAATTCAAGTTGGTCCCTCAGGGGAGTATTGGCCAGCGGAACGACCCACCTGTGCTCGACCAAATCATGCAAAGACGCACAGGGCAGATCGTGCGCAGGATGCGACCGCGCAGCCACGATTCGGAACTCCTCCCGGTAGAGCGGAACCAGCCGCAGCCGCGCTGTGCTTGGATGATCTGTCACCCTGCCTACCAGCAGGTCCAGATCCCCGCTGCTCAACTCCTGGATCAAGGTTTCGGGGGGTGCCTCGCGCAGGCGAACCTCAACCCGGGGCTTCTCAGCCATGAGCCTGGCAACGGCCCGCGGCAACAAGAGATTCGCGCCGGTGACATGAGCCCCCACCTGCACAAGGCCCGCATCCGGATCATTGAGCTCGTCCACCCGGCGCCGCAAGGTACCGAGGTGTCCCACAATTGCCTTGGCGTGTTCGAGACAGGCTGCCCCGGCCGGAGTGGGAACCATGCCACGCCCTGTCCGTTCGAACAGTGAGGCTCCTACGGCGTGTTCGGCTTCCCGCAGCGCACGGCTTAGCGCCGGTTGTGTCAGATACAGTTCCTCTGCGGCCCGAACCAGGCTTCCGTGTTCTGCGACGGCGAGCACTATGACAAGGTGGCGTAGTTTCAGGTGGGTGGTCAGCAGCGCCCGCAGGTCCATACGATCATCCTACGGGCAGCTGCCGTCCACAACCGGGGCTTCCGGGAGTGGATGCCGGTCAGTGCGCTCCAACTGCGGCTGCACGCCTCGGCTGCGCTACTTCACGATCCCAT
The DNA here is from genome assembly GCF_031180005.1 of Paenarthrobacter sp. Lineage (NCBI taxonomy): Bacteria > Bacillati > Actinomycetota > Actinomycetes > Micrococcales > Micrococcaceae > Paenarthrobacter > Paenarthrobacter sp. The sequence continues at coordinate 169,120 of NZ_JAPSHI010000002.1, forward strand.
TCGGCCGCGTCCCGGCCGGCGGCCTTCAGTACCTGCTTTTGCACTTTGCCGTTCTCCGTCTGGGGTAGTTCGTCCATGGTACGGAAGAAGCGCGGGATGGCGAAGGAGGCCAGACGCGGAAGGCAGAACCGGCAGACTTCGCCGAAATCCACAGGCTCACGGAGAATCAGGGCGGCCATGACTTCGTCCTCACCGAGCTCCGAGTCGACCGCGTAGACAGCGGCTTCCTGGATGGCAGGGTGTTGACGAAGTACCTGCTCCACCTCAACGGAGGAGATGTTCTCGCCACGGCGGCGGATCACGTCCTTGATCCGGTCAACAAACCGTACCCACCCGTCGTCGTCGATCACCACACGATCGCCGCTGTGGAACCAGAGGTCCTGCCACGCTTTGGCAGTAGCCTCCGGCATATGGTGATACCCGGTGGCCATGGCGTGCGGCTGGTCGCTGCGGATCAGCAACTCCCCGGGCTGGCCGTTGGGAACAGGGACGCCGTCGGCGTCCACCACGCGGATGGAGAAACCTGGCCGGACCTTACCCATGTAGCCTGGCCGCCACTGCCGAGGGGTGGATCCAATGACGGAGTTGGTTTCCGTCGAACCATAGCCGTCAAGCAATAGCACCCCGAACCTCTCCCTGAAGGGCTCAACGAGGCGCGGCGGCGTAGCAGGAGAGAGAGCCAGCCTGATCCCATGATCACGGTCGCCGGAGCTGGGTTCACGGCTGTCGAGTATTCCCACCATGGCGCCGAGAAGATAGGTCACCGTTGCCCCGGCCGAGGACGCATCAGCCCAGAATCGTGAGGCCGAGAACCTCGGACCGAGCACGTACTCGCCACCACAGACCACCGCTTGCATAAACGCGTTAAGGGCGTTGGTATGGAAGAGCGGCAAGCAGGTGTACAGGACATCGTCCGGCCGAAGCCCCAATTGATCGGACATGTTGGCCGCCCACCAATAGAACTGTCCCTGTGGGCAGAGAACACCTTTGGACACTCCTGTGGTTCCAGAGGTGTACAGGATGGCCGCAGTTTCTGCCGGGCCGGTGGCCAAGGGCTCAATGGCCGCCACAGGTTCCGGTACCGCTGTCACCTCAATGTCCAGTTGGTCCTCCGAGGGTGGCTCGTCAAGAACCCACACCCGCCGGAGCCTGGGTACAGGACCAAGAGCGGCAAGGTGGGGCAGGAATGCACTCTCGGCAACCACCAATTCGGGTTCTGCGTTGCTCAGAATGTGCCTCAGTTGCTCACCGCGGCTGGCGGTGTTGATGGGTACGGCAATTGCGCCGATCCATGCGCATCCCAGGATAAAGTCCAGCAGTTCGGTCCGGTTGGAAGACATCAAGGCAACGCTCTGGCCGGCCTCGATCCCCGCATTCCGCAGCAGTCCACCAGTTCGGGCGGCGGCATCAACCACCATGGTGCTGTCCCTGCGGACCTCGCCGCAGCGGAACAATGGAGCCGAAGGAGCTGTGCGGGCACGTTCAAGCAGCATTTGCGGTATCGTCCTTGGCCGCAAGCTTTGATTGGCAAACCCAAAATTCATTGTTGTTCCTCATTCACAGTTGAGCGGAGTGGTACATAGGCGTACACGCCATCGTTGGTGTCCAGGTTGTTGGCGAGCGGCAAGCGGTCGCCGTAGCTTGCCTGTCCGCCGGTTACACGACCGACGACGGACGGCCCACCTGGGATTTTCAGCGTTGCCAGAAGTGTGCCGTCGGCTAGACGCGTTGTTTCGGCGACGTCCGCGTGCTCCACCAGCACTGTTGAGAAGTTCTCCTGCCCGCAGTCGGGACAGAAGAGCCGTGCCGGGAAGAAGCGGTTCCCGCAGTTCAGGCAGTTTTGGATCGCGGCGCTCATCGGGCAGCCTCCAGGACCGACATGGTGGCGCAGGCTCCATAACGGTAGAGGACCATGCCGTAGCCGCTGACCACTGCGTGGCGCGCATCCACCTGACGTGCTCCTGCGCGGCCCATGAGCTGGCGCGCGGCCTCCACGAGTCCATGCATGCCCCCGGCTGCTCCCGCTTGGCCGGCGGACAGTTGCCCTCCGGACGTGTTTACGGGCAGCAGGCGGGTGGCGATATTCGCTTTGATAAAAGTTGCCGGGTCTTCGTGATCGGCGAGAATTCCCAAGTCCGCGAGTTGAGCGATCACCATGGCGGGGTAGTCGTCATAAACACAGGCGAGGCCAATCTCCTCGGGCCCGATCCCGGACTGATCCCAGCCGGCGGGGGCGCATTCCCGCAATCCGGTGACCAGCCCCTCGCCTGATTGCTGGTCTGCGTTGTAGGAGGCGCGCACCGACAACACTTTCGCCCGAGGTGTTCCGTTGCCCCTATCTGCAATAAGTACCACGGCATCCGCGCCGGTGACGGGCGGGACGCAGTCGTATCGGCCCAAAGGGCTAGCCACCATGGGGGCTTCCAGATACTCGTCCAAGCTCAGTGGTTTCCGATAGACGGCGCCAGGGTTATCCGTGGCCCATCCGCGTTGCGCCACGGCAATACGGCCGTAGTCTTCTCGGTTGAGTCCGAGTTTCTCCATCTGACGGGTGGTCAGCATGGCAAACAGGGCATTCGGGCCGTTCATGGGCAACGGTGCCAAATGGTCTTCAGTGGCTTTGTTGTAGCTGGCTACCAAGTGGGAGAAGGCTGCTTGATCCATCACGTCCCCAGCGACCAGCACAATCACACTTGCATCGCCTGACTCGATGGCCCGCACCGCGTGCTGGAGCATGCCGCCGGCGCTTGCCCCGCCATTGGTGTCTTGCATCAACCAGGAGAGACGCAGGCCCATCCGCCAAGCCAAGTCAATGGCATGATCCGGGCCGAGGGTGAAGCTGGAGACCGCGAACCCGTCTACGTCGCTTGGCCTTAGACCTGAATCGTTGAGCGCGTTGCTCACGGCGCGGGCGATGACACTGGATGTCTCTGTTCCAGCTGAAGGGTGTCGGGTGTAGGGGGACTGTCCTGTCCCGACGATGGAGACCGTCACGGTAATTCCTTTCGGGGAGTACGGAAGAAAAGAGAAGGAATGCCCGTTGCTACGGCACGCGCTGGACTGTGCGCTCTGCTGGGTCGCGCTCTTCAGCCTTAATACCGCGGCGGGAGAAGACCAACGCTATGAGGGTGACCAGTACCAAACCGATCACGTAGAGCGACACCGGGATGGAGGAACCGAATTGCAGCAGCAGGGCTGTGGCGATCAAGGGTGCGAATCCGCCGGCGAAAACTGCTGCGAGCTCGTGTGCGATTGCCATGGCGGAGTAACGGACCTCGGCGGAGAACAGTTCATGGAAGAACGCGGGCTGCGTTCCGATCATTGCACCGTGGCAAAGACCGTTCGCCACGAGGAAGGCCAGGATGACCACAGCCGGCGTATTGGAATCGATCATGGCAAAGAAGGGGAAGGCCATGGCGCCCATGCCGATGGCGCCCAGGGCGTAGACAGGTCGCCGTCCGATCCGGTCCGAAAGGTGGCCGAAGAAGATGTAGGTGCCAAACGAAACGAGCATGGACACTGCCACAGCCATCAGGAGGAGCCCCTTGTCCACGCCCACGTGGACACCGTAGGCGATGGAGAACGAAAGGAAAATGTACGAGCCCCCGTTCTCCGCGACGCGGAGGCCCATGGCCACCAGAATCTCCCGGGGATGGGTTTTGATGGCGGCCAGGACGGGAAGCTTGTGCTGTTTGGTCTCGCTGACGTCGGTGAATTCCTTGCTTTCAGGCAAACGGAATCGGATGTAGGCGCCCACTGCGAGCAGTACAACGCTCAGGAGGAACGGTATGCGCCAGCCCCACGCCATGAATTGGGAATCAGGCATCAATTGGACGAGGAAGAAGACGAGTGAGGAAAGAACGAAGCCCAAGGAGATGCCACCTTGGCTGAAAGCCGACAGCATTCCTCGCCGCGAGTCTGAAGAGTTTTCGCTGATCAGCAGAACACCCCCGCCCCACTCGCCTCCGGCTGCGATGCCTTGGGCGATTCGAAGCAGGATGAGCAACGTAGGAGCCCACAGTCCAACCTGGGCATAGGTTGGCAGTAAGCCCATAAGGGCAGTGCTGATGCCCATGATGGTGAGTGTCATGACCAGAGCCCGTTTGCGGCCCAGCCTGTCGCCGATATGCCCGAAGATGATGCCGCCCAGAGGCCTGGCGGCAAATCCGACGGCGAAACCGGCGAAAGCGGCCATGGTGCCTACAAGGGGATCGATGTCTGAGGGGAAGAACAACCGGCCGAAGACTACAGCTGATGCAGTGGCATAAAGGAAGAAGTCGTACCATTCCAGTGCGTTGCCTACGAGCGACGCAACAACGTACCGACGGACGCCGGGACGCTGCCCTGGCAAGGTGTGTTGCTGATGGGACATTGTTGCTCCTTGGGTCAAGTCTGTGGCGTCCGTCCGGCCGGAGCGACGTCGTTGTCGCGGCCGGGATGGTTCGGCTGGGGCGAGCGCTCTACTGCCGAAGCGGACGAACTGTGATGGGCGTTACAGCTGCTAATTCAGTTTCCCTCCGTGCCGGGAAAACGTCGAATGCCTGTTTTGCCAGGGGATATGCCTATCCGGGTAACCCGGGTCTCGAGGCCTGAAAAGCTGTTCCAGGCGGAGTGCGGGGGTGCTAACGTCGCTGCCACAAGTCCCGTTTCAATCTTCCCGGGCCCTGCCCTGCCGAAGGGCAACACCCCTACCAAGGAACTCACTCATGGATATGAACAGCACTACAGACGTGCGTCAGGGCAGCGTCGCCCACCTGTTGGAGGGCCTCGCAACCCGACGGATCGACGTCGTCGACCTGACCACCAAACTTTCCCACGCAACGCCAACACTGGAACTACCCGAGCCGTTTGCAAACCTCATTGATTTCAGCCTCGAGGAAGTCTCTGCCTACAACCAACCCGGCCCGTACTGGAAGCATCACAACATTCATACCGGAGAGCACATCGGTACGCATTTGGACGCTCCGGTGCACTGGATCACCGGGAGCGGTGGTAAAGATGTGGCGCAGATCGAGCCAGGCCGACTGATGGGTCCGGCACTGGTCCTTGATGTGAGCCAAGAGGTCGCCGCCAACCCCGACTTCCTCCTGGATCTACACCACATTCGTCAATGGGAGGCCGTCCACGGTCCCATCCCGGAGGGCGGCTGGCTACTCATCAGAACGGGATGGGAAGCCCGGGGCCATGACCGTCAACAGTTCCTGAACAACGACGAAAAGGGCCCCCATTCACCCGGGCTCACCGTGGAATGCGCGCAGTGGATTGCTGAAGAGTCACCCTTATCCGGAATAGGCGTGGAAACCGTCGGGATCGACGCCGGGGCCGCCGCCGGCCAAGAACCCCCGTTTCCGGCGCACCACTTCCTGCTAGGCAACGACAAATACGGCGTCACGTCCTTGCAGAACCTCTCAAAGCTTCCCCCCAACGGCGCCGTCCTCATCGTGGCGCCCCTGCCGATTGTTGGCGGAACAGGCAGTCCTGCCCGGGTGCTCGCACTCATGGACGCCTGAGCGGCCTCATCACTCAAAGACGTGACCTGACCTCCCGGAAAGAGAAACACAAATGACACTTACAACCAGCAGCCCCAAGGCCGTCGAGGCATCTACGCCAGCAGAGACAGAAACGAGTGCTGTCACTGTGGCAGAACTCGTTGGGACCACCCTCGCCAGGCTTGGTGTGGGTCATGTCTTTGGCGTCGTGGGCAGCGGCAACTTCGTAGTGACGAACGCTCTGCGAAGGGCCGGCGTCCCGTTCACCGCAGCCAGGCATGAGGGGGGTGCTGCTACCATGGCCGATGCCTATGGACGCATGTCCGGAAAGCTAGGAGTAGCCACAACGCACCAGGGCTGTGGGCTTACCAACGCCGTGACGGGCATAGGCGAGGCGGCGAAGAGCCGGACTCCAATGATTGTTGTCACGGCAGACACCGCTGCTTCGGCAACCCGATCCAACTTCAACATCGATCAAGACGCGCTCGCCATCAGCGTCGGTGCCGTGGCTGCAAGGGTTCACAGCGCTGAAACCGCAGTGGCAGATACTGTTCGGGCGTACCGCACGGCGGTCAACCAGCGGCGGACCGTCGTCCTGTCCTTGCCCACTGACATTCAAAGCGAACGGGTGGTTGAAGAAAGAGACCAGCCCGGACCGCTCGATCCTCCCCAGCGTGTCAGGCCATCCGAGGCAGCCGTCTCGCAGCTGGCAGGACTCCTCCAAAGCGCAAAGCGCCCAGTATTCGTCGTGGGCCGCGGTGGTCGGGAAGCAGGACCGGAAATAGCCGCGCTCGCCGAATCAGTAGGTGCTCTATTGGCGACGTCCGCTGTGGCGCACGGGTTGTTCAACGGCAACCCGTACAACCTCGGTATCTCCGGGGGATTCTCATCCCCTTTCACCGCGAAGACCATTGCGGAAGCAGACCTCATTGTAGGTTGGGGCTGCGCACTGAACATGTGGACCATGCGGCACGGTTCCCTGATAAGTGAGTCAACAATAGTGGTCCAGGTGGACCTTGAGGACTCAGCCCTTGGTGCTAACCGTCCCATCGATCTTGGAATCCTGGGTGACTGCGCTGAGACGGCCGTAGCTGTGCTCACGGATGTGCAATCCGGTGGCTACAGTGCAATCGGACTACGGACGCTCGAAATGGCACAACGCATCGCTGAGCAAGCCCGTTGGAACTCCGTGGAAACGTCGGACATATCAACTGATGAGACCATCGACCCACGCGTACTGAGCCGTGAATTGGACCGGATGTTGCCCGCAAATCGCATCATATCTGTGGACTCGGGCAACTTCATGGGCTATCCGAGCACCTATCTTTCCGTCCCGGACGAGTACGGTTTCTGCTTTACCCAGGCTTTTCAGTCGATCGGGCTGGGCCTTTCCACCGCTATTGGGGCGTCAGTTGCCAGGCCTGATCGGCTCCCGATCCTGGGAACGGGTGATGGCGGTTTCCTTATGGCGATTTCAGAATTGGAGACAGCGGTTCGCGAACGGATCCCACTGGTTGCCATCGTCTACAACGATTCCGCCTACGGGGCTGAGGTCCATCACTTTGACGCGGACGATGCAGACCTCGAGGTCGTGAGGTTTCCAATCGCAGACATCGCATCGATCGCGGCCGGCTACGGTGCCGCAGCCGTGACGGTTCGACGGCTGGAGGATCTCACTCCGGTGGGCGAATGGTTGTCGGGTTCCCGCCAGGCCCCGCTGGTCATCGATGCCCGAATCGCGTCTGATGGCGGCGCGTGGTGGCTGGCCGAAGCCTTCAAGGGCCACTGATGTGGGCGAACCTGGCCTAGCCCTTCTTGCGCAGCCCTGCCTGTTCCACGAGTTCGGTCAACCACGGCCGGTGTCCTTGATGAAACACCATCCCGTCCGGCAGTCCCTGCACCTTGGGGACCGAATCCGCAATGTCGATGGTTACCCTGCCGCCGGCCATGGGCGCGTTGGTGATGTGCAGGTCACCGTAAGATGCCGGCAGCTGCGGATCCATCCAGAATCCGCCGTGGGAAACGTGGGCGTCGTACCGCATCAAGCTAGTGATCAGCTGGATGGGTGAGGTGGCTGCCCAAGCTTGGGGTGAGCAGGCCGTAGGGTAGGGCACCGGTTCGCTGTACTGCCCGCGGCTGAACCCGCAGAACAGCTCGGGCAGGCGACCCTCGGAGTAGTCGGCTGCATCGAGAAGGGCCGTGGCGATCCGCTGAGCCTCCTCCACGAACCCGTAGCGCATCAGCCCGGCAGCGATAACGGCATTGTCGTGCGGCCAGACGGATCCGTTATGGTAGCTGGCCGGGTTATAGGCACCCATGTCAGTTGCCAGGGTGCGCACGCCCCACCCACTGAACATCTCGGGTGACATCAACCGTTCAGCGACGAGTGGCGCCTTGTCGTCATCCACCAAGCCGACCCAGAGGCAGTGCCCCATGTTGGAGGCGCACGCGTCCACCTGCCGCTTCTTGCCGTCCAGCGCGATCGCGTAGTAGCCGCGGTCCGGGATCCAGAACTGCTCATTGAAACGCACTTTCAACTGGGCCGCGCAATCGGCGAGTTCACGCGCAAAGGGGGCGTCACCGGCGTCGTACGCCATCCAGGCCCGGGCCATGTACGCGTCGTAGACGTACGCCTGGACCTCGCACAGGGCGATGGGCGGCTCGGCGAGCCGTCCGTCTGCGAAATTGATCCCGTCCCATGAGTCTTTCCAACCCTGGTTGATCAGCCCACGATCGTTAAGGCGCTCATACTCAACGAAGCCGTCGCCGTCCCTGTCGCCATAGTCCCGGATCCAGTCGAGGGCCCGGTCTGCGTGGGGCAACAGGGCTGCGATGGTGTCCTTGGCGAACCCCCAACGGCTGACCGAACCCAGCACCACCACGAACAGGGGAGTGGCATCGATGCTGCCGTAGTAGATGGACTTTCCGCCCAAGGCCAGGCTGCTGGAGACATCCAACCGGACCTCATGCAAAATCTTGCCCGGTTCTTCCTCGGTCACGGGGTCAACCACCGTGCCCTGCCGCTCAGCCAAAGTCTGCAAGGTGCCCAAGGCCAGTGAGGGATCAACCGGCATGGCCATTTCCGAGGCCCACAACGAGTCCCGTCCGAATAGCGTCATGAACCACGGGGCTCCGGCGGCCACAACCACTCTCTCCGGGTGGGCAGGGTCCTCAATACGGAGGGCACCAAGATCGTCGTAACTCCGCCGGAGGGTCCTCTCGATGGAGTGATTGCCCATCTGCAGGACGGGAATTTTGGCCACCCATTCCTGCCGGCGCTGATCACTTCTGGACAATTCGCCGACGGCGGGACGCACCACGGGCGCTGCCGGCGCTGCCCCTTCAAGGCCGGGCACCACTGTCAGTTCGGTGCTCCAGGAGCCCCGTGCCGGGATAGTGGTCCGGTAGGTGAAACCTTCACGACTCGCTTCTGCGATGTCGGAACTTACGACGACGGACTTCCGGACTTCCTTCCATCTGGCGCGAATAGTCAAAGAGTTGGCGTGGGCCTCGTGGCTCTCTTCCCACTGCGTTTGGACGCGCGCTTCCTTCACCTCAAAAACATCGGCGAAATCGGCAGCTACTGTGATCGCGACGAGGCATTCGGTCGGATTCATCGAGTAGTTGCGCACGGTGAGGTGCTCCACCATGCCAAAACCCAATTCCCTGGTGCGTTCCACGATGAGCGGGGTGTCAGCGTATCCGTCAGGCATGGTGATGCGGCCAGCGAAGACCGCCCTGTATGGTTCCTTCGTTTGGGCTGTCAGGGGTTCCACGGACTGTCCGTTTACCGTCAGGCTCCAAGCGGAGAGGATCCGGGTGTCCTGGAAGAACAGGCCGTGTGGATGATCCGGGTTGATGTCACCGCTGGGCAGCGAGATGCAGAAGGAAGTGCCCTCCACCAAGGTGATTGTCCCGGCGCCAAGGGGGCCGGCCGCGGTATCGGCATTCCATCCAGCCATTTTTCGGGCTCCTTTGGCGGTCCTGCTTCGTCCTCGCTGTCCTGCTGCATCCTCACAGTGACGCTACTCTTGCGCGGCGATGTGGGCCAGACCCACGACCGATATCTGCCTTGGGAGGGGGCATTTGGCCTGAGCCTGAGACGAAGCGTCCATCCTGTGGCTATTTCCAATCTGAGCTATCGTCGATTGTTGACAATTGCTAGGATTGAACATGTGCTCTACCAAAGACGGCGGGCACATTCACGCGGGGCTTAGGCCCCAGAAGGAGCAATCAATGGTCAAGGCCACTGTCATGAAGAATGCCAACACCGAAAACCCGGGCGAACACCTTCCGAAGCCCACATCAAGTACCCCCGGTCAGACGGAAGTGTCCCTCCGCCTGTGGGCCCGGGAAGGACTCAAGACAGGCATCTGGGAAGCAACGCCCGGTGTGTCTACGAGTACCAGGCCCGGGTATGACGAGATCTGCCAGATCCTCAGTGGCACAGCGACCATCACCGAAGAGGATGGAACCAGCTTCGAAGTCGGTCCCGGCTCGTTGTTCGTCACGCCGGCCGGCTGGACTGGAACGTGGACCATACACGAAACGTTGCGGAAAATGTGGGTAGTGGCTGACCTTCCCAAGGTCTAGTAGAGAAGGTCCAATAGATGGAGGGAAGGGCCCGGTTCACTGAACCGGGCCCTTCCCTTGATTCGGATATTCGACGGGACCTAGGCGGTTATTCCCGTCACCTCGGGCTTGGACGTAAGGTCCTCAACAGCCTTTTGCATGTGGCCTTGGATGGCCTGCTGAAGGCCATTCCGATCACGTGCCTCCAGAAGGTCCAGGATCATCTGGTGTTCCTGTACCAGTGCATCGATGCGGGGATAGGCCACCTCCAGGCTGAGGATACACATCCTGGATTCGGCAGCAAGTGTTTCGTAGATCCGGATCAGGCGCGTGTTTCCTGTTCCAGAAACAAACGCCGTGTGGAACTGCATATCCAACCGGGCGATAGCTTGCCAGTCAGACGCCGCGACCTGTTTGGCCATACTTCGGATGATGCCTTTAAGTTCCCGGCAGGTGTCAGTGACCTGCTCGGGCTCAGCATCCAAAAGCGTGTTGGCGGCGGCCAGTTCCACTGCCTCGCGGACGGCATAGATCTCCCTGACGTCATCCGTGGAGAGTTCCAGAACGAAGACGCCGCGGTTGCGCTTGCTCACCAGGATGCCTTCTTGGCACAGCCGCTGCAGTGCTTCCCGGAGCGGGCCCCTGGACGTGCTGAGCTGGCTGGCCAGCGCCGATTCGTTGACCTGTTGTCCAGGCCTGAAGGCTCCTTGGACAATGAGCTCCCGCAATTGGTCAGCGATCAGCTGCGCCGTGGGCCGGCCCTCCAAAACGAACATTCCCTCCGGTGCCGCCATTGACATCCCCTCATTCCATGCTTCGGCAAGTTGAATCTATTAGATCGCTACTGCGGTGTACTTGTATTCCAAAAACTCTTCAATCCCAATTTTGCCGCCTTCGCGTCCCAACCCGGACTGTTTGACACCGCCGAAAGGCGCGGCGGGATTGGACACCAGACCGGTGTTCAGTCCGACCATGCCCACTTCCAGGTCTGCGGAGAAACGCAGGGCCTTTTCCATGCTCTCCGTGAACACGTACCCCACCAAGCCCCATTCAGTATCGTTGGCCAGGCGGAGGACTTCGTCTTCGCTGTCAAACGGTGTAATGGCAGCTACTGGGCCGAAGATTTCCGTGGACATCAAAGCGGCGTCCGTGGGTACGTCCACCAGGACGGTGGGAGAGTAGAAGTAGCCAGGGCCTTCCGGACGGCTGCCGCCGGTCAGGACACGTGCGCCCTTGGACACGGCGTCCGCAACCAGGCTTTCGACCTTTTCCAGGCCCTTCTGTTCAATGAGGGGTCCGACATCGGTCCCTGCCAGGGCGCCATTGCCTACCTGCAATTCTGACATCTTTTTGGAGAACTTCTCGCCAAACTCTTCCACTACGGAGCGGTGGACGAAAAAGCGGTTGGCGGCAGTGCAGGCCTCTCCCATGTTCCGCATCTTGGCCTTCATGGCTCCATCCACGGCCTTCTCGATGTCTGCATCGGCCAGCACGATGAAGGGGGCGTTTCCGCCGAGCTCCATGGAGGACCGCATCACGTTATCGGCAGCCTGCCGCAGGAGGATCTTTCCCACTTCGGTGGAACCGGTGAAGCTGATCTTGCGCGCGATCCCGCTGTCCGTCCAGGTCCGGACCACGCCCGAAGCGCTCGACGTCGTCACAACGTTCAGCACGCCGTCGGGAAGTCCTGCTTCCTTGAAGATCTCAACGAGCGCCAATGAAGTCAGGGGCGTGAGCTCCGCCGGCTTGAACACCATGGTGCATCCTGCGGCAACGGCAGGGGCGATCTTGCGCGCACCCATGGCGAGCGGGAAGTTCCACGGAGTCACCAGCACGGAGGGCCCCACTGGCTCCTTGGTGATGAGGATGCGGGTGTTGCCGTCCACGGAGCTGGCGTTGTCTCCGCCGATCCTTACTGCCTCTTCGGAGAACCAGCGGAGCATCTCGGCGCCATAGGCCACTTCGCCTTTTGCCTCCGTGAGGGGCTTGCCCATCTCGGCGGTCATGATCGCTGCCAACCGGTCCGTATTGGCGATGACGAGGTCGTAGGCGCGGCGGAGAATGTCCGCGCGTTCCCGGGGTGTGGATTTCCCCCAGGCTGCCTGGGCACGTCCGGCGGCCTCAATAGCCAGGGCGGCATCTTCAGGGCTTCCGTCGGCAACGTGGGCAATGACTTCGTTCGTAGCAGGGTTTTCAACTGCAAAGGTGGCGCCGTTTGCGGCCTGCTGCCAACGTCCGTCGATGAACAAGTCTGTTTGCAGTGAGCTGGAATCAAGTGAGGGGGTCATGGTGGCTCTTTCAGTGATCGGAGGACTAGGAGGTGGCCGACTTGAGCGCCTGCGAGAACCTGGACAGGCCAACCTGGATCTCGTCGCTGCTGACGTTCAGCGCGGGGATGAGGCGGATAACATTGCCGTGCGGCCCGCAGGTGAGGAGGAGGAGCTCTTCCTTGATGGCAGCCTGCTGGACGGCCAGTGCGGTTGCCGCGTCCGGGGCATTGTCTGCTGCAGTGAATTCGACGCCCTGCATCAGGCCCCGACCGCGAACGTTTCCGATTCCGGCGAACTCCGTTTGCAGTGCCTCCAGTCCCGCCCTCAGTTCGTCGCCGCGGAGAAGAGCGTTTTCCACGAGATTTTCGCGCTTGATGACACCAAGGGTGGCCACGCCGGCTGCTGCCGCGACGGCGTTCCCTCCGTAGGTTCCGCCCTGGGAGCCTGGCCACGCTTTGCCCATCAGCTCTGCGGAGGCGGCGATTGCCGAGATGGGGAAGCCACTGGCGAGGCCCTTGGCGGTGATCACTACGTCAGGCAGGATCCCGGCCCAGTCGTGGCCCCAGAACTTACCGGTACGGCCAACGCCGGCCTGGACTTCGTCGAGGATCAGCACTATGCCGTGTTTGTCTGCTCGTTCACGCAGTCCTTGGAGGAAGGCGACGGGGGTGGGGATGTAGCCGCCGTCTCCGAGGACAGGTTCAATGATGAAACCTGCCGTGTCGCTGGGGGCGCTGATGGTCAGCAGGAGGTGGTCGAGTTCCTTCAGTGCGAATTCGACGGCGGTAGCTTCGTCCCAGCCATAGCGGTACCAGTGCGGGAACGGAGCTACGTGCACCCCACCCATGATGGGGGAGAAGCCGGAACGGAATTTTGTACCGGCTGTCGTCAGGGATGCCGCTGCAACGGTCCGGCCGTGAAACCCTCCCTGGAAGGAGATGATGTTGGGCCGGCCGGTGGCCATGCGGGCCAAGCGGATTGAGGCTTCCACTGCTTCAGAGCCGGATGTTGCGTAAAAGACGCTATCCAAACCCTGCGGCAATACAGAGCCCAGAAGCTCGGTGAGTGACAACAGCGGCTTGTGCATCACGGTGGTGTATTGGGCGTGGACAATCTTGCCCACCTGTTCGCGGGCCGCGGCTACAACATCGGGATGGCAGTGACCGGTGCTGGTGACACCAATCCCGGTGGTGAAATCCAGGTACTTTTTGCCGTCGGTCGCGTGGATCCAGCTACCGGCCGCGTGGTCGACAACCACGGGGGTTGCCTGCTTCAGGATGGGGCTAAGTGTTGCCATGGCTTCATACTTTCTTAGGAACTGTAGATTGTCAACAATAGGCGATTGTGGGATATTCCCGTTGTTCGACCGAAACCCGTCAGGACGCTTGGAACCTTTGTGGCCGAAGGAAGTCCAAGCCGTCCATCCAACGCTTGCCGAGTGCTTCGCTGGCTGCAATTTCTCCATAGCCGGAGGCCATTTTGAAGCCGGCTCCAGAGAACCCCGTAGCCGAGTAGATCCTGCTGGAATCGCCAAGGAAACCCATCAATGGCTGCGCATCCGAGGTGAAGAGGTCCGGGAAGGCATCCGAGCGCACGATGCTGGGAATCAAACCGGGGAAGAACTCCGAAACTGTCTCTATGGTCTCCGTGATCTCGGCTTTGCTGAGATCACGGGGCACTCCGTCGGCAGCGGGAGTGGGTGCCCCGCGACCATCGAGCGTGGCTTTGACAGTTACGCCGTCCACAGCGGGTGCCCCGTACATGGAGCGATCCCCTGAAATCCTGATGAAGATAGGAAACTTCTCCGGTGAGAATTGTTCTGCGTCGCGGGCGACGAACCATGAGAGGAAGATCCGCTTGGTTTCGGTGTGCGCTTGGAGATATTCGGGCATGAGTTGTTTGGACCACGCGCCCGAGGCGACGATGACTCGTTCGAAGGTCCAAGTGCTTGCACCGGACGTGATCACGACGCCGTCGTCGGTTTCAGTGATGCTTTCAATAGGAGTATTGGTGTTGACCGTTGCGCCATTGGCTTCGGCTGCGGTGATAGCCGCAGTGATGGCACGATCGGTTCGCAGGGCGCCGGCATTGGGGTCGTAGACGGCGATGTCGTCGGCACGGAGGTTGTGTTGGGGGTAGCGGGCGGCCATTTCCTCACGGCTAAGGACTTGGTGGGCGGCTCCTGTCACCTGTGTGGTCTCGAGCAGGCTGCGGAGGTATGGTCCGTCGCTGGTGCCGATTGAGAGTCCGCCACAACGGGTGAGGATATCTTGGCCGGTCTCCGCTTCGAGTTCTGCCCAGAGCTCGCGGGAACGTTCCAGGAGTGGGTAATAGGCAGGGTTGCCGCGGTAGATCATGCGGAAGAGTCGGGTGTCTCCACCTGCGGCGCTTCGTGCGTGCGCAGGGGAGTGGGCTTCAAATCCCACCACAGAGTCGGTGAGTCGTGATGCTTGCCAGAGGGCCATGCTGCCGATGCTGCCCAAGCCGATGATTGCGAGTTTTCCGTCCATGGTTAGAGGACCTGTTTGAGGAAGGCTTGGGTGCGGGGTTCTTTGGGGTTGGTGAGGATTTCGCGTGCGTCGCCGCGTTCTATGACGTTGCCGTCGTCCATGAAGATCAGGGAGTCTGCTACTTCGCGGGCGAAGCCCATTTCGTGGGTGACGACGACCATGGTCATGCCTTTTTTGGCGAGGTCTTGCATGACGTTGAGGACTTCGCCGACTTTTTCGGGGTCCAGGGCGGAGGTGGGTTCGTCGAAGAGGATGATTTCGGGGTTCATGGCCAGGGAGCGGGCGATGGCGACGCGTTGTTGTTGGCCGCCGGAGAGTTCGGCGGGGTAGCGGTCTCCGAAGGCTTCGAGGCCGACGCTGGTGAGGAGTTCCTGGGCGTGTTTGGCTGATTGTTTTTTGTCGGCGCCTTTGACCAGGACGGGGCCGGCCATGACGTTTTCGCGGGCGGTCATGTTGGGGAAGAGGTTGAAGGATTGGAAGACCATGCCGACGCGGGTGCGTTGTTGGGCGAGTTTTTTGGGTGGCAGGGCGTGGTAGGCGTTGTCGGTTTCGTAGTAGCCGAAGTCTTCGCCGTTGACTTTGAGGATGCCGGAGTCGACGGTTTCGAGGCCGTTGATGCAGCGTAGGAGGGTGGATTTGCCGGAGCCGGAGGGGCCGATGATGCAGCAGATTTCTCCGCTGGCGATGGTGAGGTCGACGTCTTTGAGGACTGTTTTGTGTCCGAAGGATTTGCGGATTTTTTGGGCGTGGATGGTGCCGTCAGCGTTCATCGTGCTATGCCTTCCGGTGCGGTGAGTGTCACTTTGCGGGCTTTGCGGGGGACCCGGGCGGAGGTGTGGGAGTATTTTTGTTCGAGTTTGGATTGGGGGTAGCTCAGGAGCATGGTCATCACGAGGTACCAGAGGCTGGCGACGATGAGCAGGGGGATGGTTTCGTAGGTGCGGGCGTAGATGAGTTGGGCGCTTTGGAGCAGTTCGGCGACGCCCAGGACGGAGACCAGGGAGGTGCCTTTGAACATGCCGATGACTTGGTTGCCGGTCGCCGGAATGATGGAGGGCATGGCTTGGGGGATGATGACTTTGCGCATTTTCATGGCTCCGCTCATGCCCAGGGAGTCGGCGGCTTCGATTTGGCCTTTGCCTACTGAGGAGAATCCGCCGCGGATGATTTCGGCCATGTAGGCCGCTTCGTTCAGGGTCAGGCCGATCAGGGCTGCGGTGATCGGGCCCATGATGGCGTTGGTGTCGATCGCGGTGCCGATGTCGGTGAAGGGGATGCCGATGGACAGGTTCGGGTAGAGCGCGGAGATGTTGAACCAGAAGATCAGTTGGACCAGGACCGGGGTGCCGCGGAAGATCGTGATGTAGACCCCGGCGAGGGCGGCGATGGGTTTGATGCTCGAGGCCCGCATGATGGCCAGGCCCAGTCCGAGGAGGGTGCCCAGGGCCATGCTGGCCACGGTCAGGAAGATGGTGAGCATCAGCCCGCGCAGGATGGATTCGTGGGTGAAGTATTTCGCTACGACGTCCCATTTGAAGTTCGGGTTCGTCGCGACCGAACTCAGGACACCGATACCGACCAGGATGCACACGACCCAGGAAACGTACTCAAACGTGCTGCGCCGCTTCAACCGCGGCTTCAACGCCGAATCCAACCCGCTCATCACTTTGCTTCTTTCAATAGTCACTTGCTTCATCGGGGCACCCACTAGTTCAGTTTGGCGTCGGTGATGGCTCCGGAGTCCAGGCCCCAGTTTTCGAGGGACTCCTTATACTCCGGGGTCTGCAGGACCGACTGGAGTGCCGTCTGGAAGGCCGGCGTCAGGGGTGAGCCCTTCTTCAAGCCGATTGCCGTAAGGTCGCTGGAGCCGACATCGACGCGACCCACGAGTTCGAAGGAGCCAGGCTGCTGCTTCTCAGCCCACCCGAGCGCCGTTGTGTCATAGAGGATTCCGTCGATGCGCTTGGAATGCAGCTGGGTCAGGGCGTCCTGGACGTTGGGCAATGTCACACCGTTGATGGCCGGTTGTCCCTTTGAAGTGCAGGTCTGCTCGCTCAGCGCGGGGAGGCGCTTGAGCTGGCCCGTTGATCCCTGGGTGACGGCGATGTTCTTGCCGCACAAGGTCTCCACGGTGAGGTTGAGCGGGTTGCCTGCAGCCACGGCAACGGAGTTGCCGGCCTTGAAGTAGTCGATCATGTCCAGGACCTTGAGGCGTTCCTCAGTCTTGGACATGGTGGTGGCAGTGAAATCGAAGCGGCCGCCATCGAGACCGGGAACAATCGTGTCGAACTTCGTGTCCACGAACTTCAGCTTCAGGTCAAGCTTCTTGGCAATCAGCCTGGCGATGTCCGGGTTGAGGCCGATCGCCGTTGTATTGTCCTCAGCAAGGAACGTGGTTGGCGGGTAGTGCAGGTCCATGGCGACCGTCAGTTCGCCCTTGTCCTTGATCGACTGCGGCAGCAGGGCCACAGCAGCTGAATCAGGCTGGACGCCCTCGGAAATGTCCGTGGTGTTGGCTGTTTTGCTGTTGTCTGCGGAGTCGCTGTTGGCGGCGCCGCCGCAAGCGCTCAGTGCCAGCAGAACGGCAAGTCCTGCAGCTGCGGTCTGTGCCTTGGTTCGAATCTTCATGATGCTTCCCTTCGGGGGAGTCGGGCGGTGGGGAGGGGAGAAGGTCTAGTGTTGAAATGTGATCCGGATCTCTCCGTCATCTACTGCAATGCAACCCCCTCAACAGTAGATTGTCAACAATTGACAGAAACTTTTTTGCGAACCCGGGCCGTTGAGAATCGTTCTATTTAGTTGCGGAGAACTGTTGACAATTGACAATTTGGCGGCCTAGAGTCGAGTCATCGGTCGAGAAGCTCCCGGCCCGTCCGCAGGAATTGCGACGCTCCCCTTCACTCGACACCCTTATAAGCGGCCCGCCCGCCTCCATATCCCGAAAAGAAACGGACTTGACATGGCAGAGACCAATTCCCGGCCGAAGTACATCTCCTTTGACATCTACGGCACGCTGATCAACTTCGACATCGATCCCACCACCCGGCGTCTGCTCGGTGGACGTATCTCTGAGGAACAGTGGCCCACCTTCAAGAAGCAGTTCCGCGGATACCGCTTCGACGAGGTCCTTGGCGACTACAAGCCGTACGAGCAGATCCTCCAGGATTCATTTGACCGTGTGTGCAAGCGCTGGGGCATTGGGCCCACTGAAGGTGCGGGCGCAGCGTTTGCTGACGCTGTCCGCGGTTGGGTTGCCCACGAGGACGTTCCGGCCCCACTGAAGCTCATGGGCGATAACTACCAGCTCGTGGCTCTGTCCAACGCGGACACCAGCTTCCTGGACATCAGCATTCCCAAGCTCGGCGCAAACTTCCACTCCGTCTTCACGGCCGAGCAAGCCCAGGCGTACAAGCCCCGTTACCAGGCATTCGAATACATGCTGGACACCCTGAACGCTAAGCCGGAGGATTTCCTTCACATCTCTTCCCACACCCGCTACGACATGCATCCGATGCACGATATGGGCTTCCGGAACCTCTGGATGCTGGATCGCGGCTATGACCCCATTGGCCATGGCTACGACCTCAGCACAGCTAAATCCCTGGACGAGATCAACAAGCACCTCGGTCTCTAAACCGAAGTCGAGGCGAAAGGCCAACCCGTGAAACTTGTACCCTACTGGCTGGATACTGCAGAGCCATCCGGCGATTACCGCCGTACTCCGGTCCCGGAGAGTGTTGATGTTGCGATTATCGGCGCGGGCTTTACCGGGCTATCGGCAGCAATTGAATTTGCCAAGCAAGGCGCCACTGTTGCTGTCTTCGAACGCCACACTGTTGGTTGGGGCGCATCGGGCCGCAACGGGGGGATGGCTACCACTGGTTTGGCCATTGGCTTCAGTACGGCAGTCAAACGGTACGGGGCGCCCCGTGCCGTTGAGATGTTCCGTGAATACAACGACGCCATCGAAACCATCGAGAAGCTGGTGCACGACAACGGAATCGACTGCGACTTCAAGCGATTCGGCAAGCTTTCCCTCGCGTTCCACAAATCGCACTACGATGGCTTCCTAAAGTCCCAGGAGCTGCTCGCGAACCTTGTTGATCACCACGTAAAAGTCATTCCCAAGTCGGAAATCCACAGCGAAATCGGAACGGACTTCTACCAAGGCGCCATGATGGATCCCCTGGGTGCGGGTCTGCATGTGGGCAAGTTCGTTCACGGGCTGGCGAAAGTGGCAGCCGACAACGGAGTCGACATCTGCGAAAACGCAAGTGTCACGGAGCTGAACAAGGTTTCGGGCACAGTCCATGACGTCCACACCACCCGAGGCATCACTCGTGCAAAGCAGGTTCTGGTGGCCACCAGCGGCTACACCGGCAACGTTACCCCGTGGCTGCAGCGTCGTGTGATTCCGGTGGGCAGCTTCATCATTGTCACCGAACCCCTGCCGGAAGACGTGGTGAACCGCATTCTGCCGAACAGGCGACAGGCCTCTGACAGCAAGATGCTGACGTACTACTTCCGGATCACCCCTGACAACCGGCTGCTCTTCGGAGGCCGGGCGCGGTTCGCCATGTCCAACCCTGAATCAGACGTCAAGAGCGGCGAGATTCTGCACAAGGCCATGACTGAACTCTTTCCCTATCTGTCTCATGTGAAGGTGGACTACATCTGGGGCGGCTTGGTGGACCTCTCCATGGACCAGATGGTCCACGCCGGCCAGCATGATGGCCTGTTCTACTCCCTTTGCTACAGCGGACATGGTGTTCAGATGGCTGCGCACATGGGCAAAAGGATGGCCCACTACATGGCGGGGGACAAACAGGCGAACGTGTGGGAAGACTTGAAGAATCCGCCGGTGCCCGGCCACTTCGGCCCGCCATGGTTCCTGCCGTTTATTGGCGGAGCCGCGAAGATCATCGACCGCATCAAATAGGCAGGGTAAAGGATCACATGAGTTCATCAACCAAAGTCGCTGCTGCGCGCCCGAAAACAGGGGAAGAAACTGCCTACAGGCGGGCAAGTATCGCAGCCCTGCCGGGAGGTGCGTTCCTGGAAGGCCGTTGGGAGACAGCTGACAGGATCCTTGAAATCCGGGATCCCGAAGACGGCGTGCTCTTGGGAACCGTGTGTTCCTCCACCCCGCAGGATGTCAGGCGCGCGGTTGCCTTCATCCATCGCCACCTTCAGGAAGACGATTGGGCTCTGCGGGACCGCAGGGAGGCTTTGGAACGAGCTGCAGTGTTGCTCGCGGACAAAGCCGTGCGGTTCGCGGAGATCATCGCCGCGGAAAGCAGCAAGACCATAAACGAGGCTGAGCGCGAAGTGCGTCGGTGCATAGAGACGTTGAGGCTATCCGCTGCCGCGTCAAGCGAACTCGTCGGAGAGACTCTCGCCTTTGAAGACAGCATGGCCGGAGCCAACAAAATTGGCTGGTACAACCGCAAACCAGTGGGAATTATCGCGGCCATCACCCCCTTCAATGATCCGCTCAATCTCGTGGCACATAAGCTGGGCCCGGCACTGATCGGAGGCAACGGCGTCGTCCTTAAACCCTCAGGCCGAACCCCGCTGACGGGCCTTGCCTTCATCCAACTGTTGTTGGAAGCAGGCGTCCCCGTTGGTCGTCTTGCCGCAATCGTTTCGGGGCCGGGCGTCTCGGAAGCGATCGTGACCGACCCGCAAGTGGATCTCATCTCCTTCACCGGTGGACCGAAGACTGCCGACCGAATTGCTGCCGCGGCGGGAGCAAAGAAGATCCTTTCTGAGCTCGGCGGCAACAATGCCACGATCGTCTGCGCGGACGCGGACGCCGACGCCGCTGCCGCGGCGGTAGTGGCCGGCGCCTTCGGAGTGGCAGGCCAAAACTGCCTGTCCGTGCAGCGGGTCTACGTTCACATCTCGCTTTTCGATCAATTCCTTGAAAAGGTGGTCGCTGGAACCCGGGCCCTTCGTGTCGGAGCTAAGTTCGATCGCACCACGGACGTGGGACCACTGATCACCGAATCCGAAGCCCGCCGCGTGGAGGAATGGGTGGAGGAGGCCAAAGCACTTGGCGGCACCGTCCGCGTGGGTGGCCGGCGCCACGGCGCGTTCTACCAGCCAACCGTGCTCACGGATGTGCCCGCAGACGCCTCGGTCATCAGCGAAGAAGTGTTTGGTCCGGTGGTCAGCATCATGCCGTTCATCCAGATCACCGATGCCATCCACGCCGCCAACGACTCCGACTACGGGCTCCAAGCCGGCGTTTTCACGGAGTCGATCGAGCTGGCCCTGGCCATAGCCGACAAGCTGCACGTGGGTGCAGTGGTGATCAATGAGACCAGCGACGTCCGGATCGACTCGATGCCCTTCGGCGGCTTTAAAAAATCCGGTGTGGGACGCGAAGGCGTCAAACACGCGGTACGCGAGATGACTGAACCCAAAAGCACCATTATCAAATTGGCTGAGCCCGCCACCCGCTGGCAACAGCTCACCGCCACCCCGGAACGGAATGCATCATGAAGACCCATAAAATCGCAGTCATCGCAGGCGACGGAATCGGAAAAGAAGTCGTTCCCGCAGCCATCGAATGCCTCGAACGGATCGCGCAGCTCCACGCCATCAGCCTTGAGTTCACCCACTTCGGCTGGGGCTCGGACTACTACGGCGAGCACGGGCGGATGATGCCGCTGGACGGACTGGAACAGTTGGCGCAGCACGATGCCATCTTCCTGGGCGCCGTAGGCTCACCGGAGGTTTCGGACGCGGAATCGCTATGGGGACTATTGATCCCCATCCGCCGCGAGTTCCAGCAGTACATCAACCTGCGACCGGTGAAAACGCTCGACGGCGTCAAGTCGCCTCTCGCATCCAAGGAACCGATCGATATTCTCATCGTGCGCGAAAACAACGAAGGGGAGTACTCAGAGGTGGGCGGCCGCGCCTACCGCGGGCTGCCCCACGAGACTGCCGTCCAGGAAACCATCTTCACCCGCCTGGGAGTATCACGTGCCGCGCACTACGCAGCATCGCTCGCGTCTTCCCGCACAGGTCACTTGACCTCGGCTACCAAGAGCAACGGCATTATTCACACCATGCCCTTCTGGGACGAAGTAGTGGAAGAAACCACCCGCCTCTATCCCGACGTAACGCTCACCAGCGAACTGGTGGATGCACTGGCTGCGCACCTGGTCCTGAAGCCTTGGACCTTGGATGTCATTGTCGCCTCGAACCTGCTGGGCGACATCCTCTCTGACCTCGGGAGTTCAGTCACCGGTTCCATCGGGGTAGCCCCCAGCGCCAACCTGAACCCCGAAGGTGATTTCCCGTCCCTCTTCGAACCCGTTCACGGATCAGCCCCGGACATTGCGGGCAAGGGACTGGCAAACCCGGTAGGTCAGATCTGGTCCGGAGCAATGATGCTCCAGCACCTGGGCCATCCGGAAGCTGCCGAGCATTTGCAGCTGGCCTTCGAATCAGTGTTGCGCGAGGGCTTGGGCACCCGCGACGTCGGAGGACCGTCGTCCACCTCGGAGTTCACCGCCGCCGTCCTGGCTGCCATCGACGGCCTGGACACTGTCGGCTCGGTCGATGCCGGCGCTGCAGCGAAGCCAGCGACAGCAGCGGCGTCGTAAGCATGTCGTTTGCCGACGGTAAGAGACCAATAGTCGCTGTCCTGTACCGGGAGGCGTTGCCGCCCCGTTTGGACGAGATCGAGGAACTGGCCGAAGTCCGCCTGACTCAGGCTGACGGCCTCGCCGAAGCGTTGGCAGGTGCGGACGTGCTTTACCAGTGGCATTCGTTCTCGCCAGCGCTGCGCGAGAACTGGGCTGCAGCCGCATCGCTGAAGTGGGTTCACGTTTCAGCCGCCGGCGTCAGCCAACTCCTGTTCGATGACCTGATCAACAGCGACGTCGCGTACACCAACTCGCGTGGCGTCCTGAGCCGGGCGATTGCTGAGTTCGCACTGGGGTTTGTCCTGGACATCGCGAAAGATGCCCAAGGTTCACTCAGGCTCCAGCAGGGCCGGCGCTGGCAGCACCGGGTCACACGGAAAATTCAGGGCCAGCGAGTGCTGGTGGTGGGGACAGGGTCCATCGGCCGGGAAATCGCGGCCCTGTTCCGTGCCGTGGGTCTGCGGATCAGCGGAGCCGGGCGCAGCAGCCGGCCAGGGGATGAGTACTTCGAAGAAATCCATTCCTCCCGGGATTTGGCCCTGGTTGCCCGCGATTTCGACTACGTTGTCCTGGCCGCACCGCTGACGGACGACACCAAGCACTTGGTGGACGCGGACGTCCTTTCCGCCATGAACCCCACAGCACATCTTATTAACGTGGGGCGGGGGGAGCTGGTTGATACCGATGCTCTGGTGGGCGCGCTGCGTTCGGGATCCATAGCCGGGGCCGCGCTCGACGTGGTGCACCCTGAACCATTGCCCAAGGAGCACCCACTGTGGAGCATGGACAACGTCATCCTTACCCCTCACATGAGCGGTGACACGGAAGAGTATCTCGATGATCTTGGGAAGCTGTTCCTTGAGAACCTATGGCGGTATAACCGTGGTGAACCACTGCAGAATGTCGTGGACAAAAGGCTTGGGTTCGTTCCCGTTTCCTGAGTCCTGGTTCCCGGATTGCGGGTCCGTGAACCTGAGCACATTATTACGCGATATAGGCACATCAATTTTCACAAAGGAAGAGGTAAGGCTAACCTAAATAGTCTTCACTTTCCCCATGCCCGCCCGATCGGGCATAAATAGCAGGCGGTTCCCTTTGCGCACTCCCAGCCGATCCACGGCAGCCCTCGGGCTGGCAGCCCTCCTTACCCTTTCCGGTTGTGGCCTCAGTGGCGGCCAGACCGTTTCCACCGAGAAGGTGGCGGATACCAATCAGCGCATCGTCGTGGACAACTTCCGCGCACCCGTGGCCAACTGGGCTCCGGAGTCCGACGCAGCGTACATCTTGTCCTTGTCCGGCTGCTTGGAAACCCTCACCAAATACGACTCCGCCCAAGGAAAAGTGGTTCCATTCCTGGCTACGGAATGGAAGCAAACCTCGCCCTTGGAATGGGACTTCACTATCCGTGAAGGCGTGAAGTTCCAAGACGGTACCGATCTCACCGCCGAGGCTGTGGTCGCCTCCCTCAACCATGTCCTCCAGGCCAAGGTGCCCGCCAGGGCGTTCAGCCCGAGCGTGGTTAGTGCTGTCCAGGCAATCGATGCCAAGACCGTTCGCGTGACCACGCCCGTTGAGAACCCCCTGGTGCCGTTCCGGCTTGCCAGCGTGAACACCGGCATCCTTGCTCCTGCTGCCTACGCAGGCGCCACCGTAGATCCCTTCGGTCACTGCACCGGCCCGTTCACTCCCGTATCAGAGAAGACGAAACAATCCCTGACACTGGACCGCAACGACAATTACTGGGGCGGAGACGTACAGCTCGCAGGAGCTGAGGTCCGCTTCATCACCAACGGTGCAACACGCGCGGCACAGGTACAAACCGGCGAGGCGGACATTTCACTCTCCATCCCGGCCTCGGCGTTGTCCACGCTCGAGAATGCGCCCGAAGTGTCCGTGCTGAAGGCAGATTCGCCACGTACGGCCACGCTGTATATGAATAACGGCCGGGCCCCCTTCAATAACGTCGATTTCCGCAAGGCACTCCGTTCCGCACTGGATCTTGACGCGTTGGCTGCCAGCGTCTACGAGGGAGCTGCACTTCCGGCAGCCGGCCCCTATGCGCCTTCAGAGCCTTGGGCATCGAGCGGTTCAAGCTCGCCGAAGCAGAACGTTGAAGAAGCGAAGAAGCTCCTCGCCGCTGCCGGCTACACAGCCGACAAGCCGTTGGAAATCATCGCGATTGTAGAACGTGCCGAGTTCGCCGACGTCGCAACGGTGATCCAGGACAACCTCAAGAACATCGGCGTACCCGTGGCCATCCAGTCCAAGGAGTACGCGTCCGCCGAGCCGGACGTTCTGGCAGGGAACTACGACATGATCCTGAGCCAGCGCAATCGACTCATCGACATCGCTGATCCCATCGGCTTCCTGACGGCCGACTACACGTGCAAGGGCTCCTACAACCTCAGCCACTTCTGCAACGAAGAGTTTGACGCGATCGTCACCGAAGCAGCCCGTACGTCCAACACCGAAGAACGCTACAAGCTGTATGCCAAAGCCGGTCAGCTCCTGGATGACCAGGCGGTCAACCTCTGGCTCGTCAATGAACAGGCCACCGACGCAGTCCGAAGCAATGTCATGTCCTACGTTCAGGATCCGCTTTCCCGTTACGTCCTGACCGCGCAAACGGCCAAGTCGGGCTCCTAGCAAGGGAACCGGGACCGACAGACAAACCGGCATGATCACGTTCCTTGCGAAGCGGACGGCGACCCTCGTGGTCGCCGTCCTGCTGTCGTCTTTCGCCGTATTCCTTATTCCCTATGTCACCCCGGGTGATCCTGTACGGAAAATCATCCGCTCCCGCGTCGCGGGGGATGTGGTGGATGAGGCCACCGTTCAGGCCTTGGGCGAGAGCCTGGGACTCAATGATCCTCTTCCCGTCCAGTACCTGCGCTGGCTGGGGGACTTCTTTACCGGGGACATGGGTTTATCGCATATCAGCAGGACGCCAGTAGTTGACCAGGTACTACCCGCTTTGGGCATCACTCTGAGCTTGGTATTTGTGGCCTTGGGTACTGCAGTGTTGGTTTCGCTGCCTTTGGGGTTGATTGCGGCGCTGAAGCAAGGAAGTAAGACGGACAAGTTGATCACCACGGTCACGCAGTCCTTCATCGCCATGCCTGAATACTGGTTGGCCCCGCTGTTGGTGCTCGTGTTCGCCCTCAAGTTGTCCTTGCTTCCCTCCGCAGGTTGGAACACGGCCTCGTCCATCGTCCTCCCAGCGGCAACACTGGCGTTGCGGCCCATTAGCTTCTTCACTTCAGCAGTGCGCTCAGGAATGATTGACGCCCTCGAGGCAGAACACATCTCCGCCGCGCGAGCCCGGGGATTGAGCCACGTCCAAACAGTCATGCGGCACGTTGTGCCGAATGGCCTCGTCCCGTTGTCCACTCTGTTCGCGGTGTGGTTCGCGGGCCTGCTGGGCGGTTCGGTCATTGTGGAGGTCATATTCGCTATTCCCGGTATGGGCAGGCTTCTGTACGACGCCGTCATCAACAGCGACATCCCGTTGGCCCAAGGCGGAGTGGTGGTAGTTGTGGCCTTGGCTGTCGCGATCACCACACTTGCCGATTTCCTGCACCGGATCCTTAGCCCGAAGGTGAGTGGCGCCCTTGCGTAACCGTTCAGCGATCGACGCCGCCACCGTCGTTATTCTCGTTCTGATAGTTGCAGCCGTGGCAGCCGCGCCATGGTTGGCGCCGTTCCCTCCGGATGACCAGAACCTGGCCGAACGACTTGCGCCGCCCAGCGCTACGCATTGGCTGGGAACGGACCATCTCGGGCGGGACACGCTCAGCCGTTTGCTCGACGGCGGTCGCTTCTCCCTGGTGGTGGCCGCCCTGGCCACAGTCCTGACCGGAGTCATCGGTTTGGTGATCGGTGTTCTTAGCGCCCGCCGCAAGGGCTGGCTGGATGAGTTTTTCACCCGTACCAACGACGTCCTGCTGGCACTCCCGGAGATGGTGGTGGCGCTGTTCATCGTCGCCGCCATGGGCACTGGCTTCACCTCACTGCTGATGGCATTGACGGTGACAGGGTGGACGCCGTTTGCGCGACTGGCCCGGACACTGGCCTACGACGTCTCTGCACGCGGCTTTGTCGAAGCAGCGCGGGTGGTGGGATGTCCGCCGTCGTTCATTATTTTCCGCCACATCCTCCCGCACTTGGCTGCGCCCATGCTGGGGCAGGCAACACTTCGCTTCGGCCAGCTCCTGATCAGCGTCGGAGCACTGTCCTACCTTGGACTCGGGGTGCAACCGCCGCAATCCGATTGGGGTTCCATGCTGGCAGCGGCGCAGCCGTACGCCGAGAGGGCTCCGTGGGGAATCATCGCCCCTGGACTCGCCGTCTTCCTGGTTGCCCTGTGCGTGACATTGATCGGTCAACGGGCATCACGCCGGGCCTCTGACCCGGTTGACGTCCTCGTGGTGGAGGGACAGCATGCCTGAGCTCGTCGTTGAGGATCTGACAGTCCGCAGTGAGGGTACGGGGCGCCCTATCCTCGCAGGTGTCAGCCTGGCCGTGAAACCCGGCGAGTTTGTGGCACTGGTGGGAGGCTCTGGTTCGGGCAAGACCATGACTGCGCGGTCGGTGCTGCAGTTATTGCCTCAACAGTTGAGTATTGAGTCGGGATCCATCCGGCTTGGCAGGCTGGACGTAACCGGAGCCTCGGAAGCAGAGCTGAACCGCATTCGAGGTGGCCGACTGGGGATGTTGTTCCAGCAGCCAAAGAAGATGTTCAACCCCAACAAGACCATAGGCGCCCATCTCCGGGAACCACTTAAACTGCATTCCGGCTTACGCGGCCAAGCTGCGAAGGCGAAGGTTCTTGAATTGCTTGCCGAGGTGGGTTTCGAGGATGCGCAGCTGGGTGCGAGCTCCTACCCGCATCAGCTTTCCGGCGGCATGGCGCAACGGGCCATGACGGCCATGGCCCTGGCAGGGCAACCTGAGATCCTTCTGGCCGATGAACCGACGTCCGCGTTGGACAAAGTTCTCGAACAACAAATACTTGAGTTGCTCGACCGGCAACGGATCCAGCGTGGCCTAGGCATCCTCTACATCACGCATAACCTTGCTTCCGTGGCTGCTTTTGCAGACAGGGTATTGGTGATGGACGCGGGCGTGATCGTTGAATCCGGCACCACCGAAACGGTCATGGGCAGCCCCAAGACCGCTTACACACGCAGGCTCCTCGAAGCGTCCAATCTGGCACCAACCAGCATCCCGGATGCCCCCACCCACCAGCGCAGCGCCCTGACACTCACTAATGTGGTCAAGCAGTTCGGATCCGGCAAACGCAGTGGGCGGCCTGCCTTGAACTCGATCTCGCTGGACGTAAAACAGGGTGAAATCCTGGGCGTTCTTGGCCAATCAGGGTGCGGAAAGAGCACTCTCGCTCGGGCCATTGTTGGGCTGGAAGGTATCAGCAGTGGCAGCATCACCAGGACGCCGATCGCGGCTGGCGCAGGACCAACGGCCGTTCAGTTGGTGTTCCAGGAACCTCATGATTCCTTCGATCCCCGAATGACCCTGCGTGCCAGCCTGGAAGCGCCGCTCCGATCGCAAAAAGAGCTCACCGCAAACGAACGGTCACTCAGGCTCTCGGCAGCCATGGACGAAGTTGAACTGGATCCCTCCCTCTTGGACCGGCGCCCAAGCCAATGCTCCGGAGGGCAATTGCAGCGGGTCACCATCGCCCGGGCGTTGCTGTTGGAACCCGAAGTCCTCATCTGTGACGAAGCAACGTCTGCCTTGGACGCGCTGACGCAACGGACCATCCTTGAACTGCTGCAGCGCCTGCACCGGGACCGTGGGCTGACCTTGATGATCATTACCCACGACATGGACGTGGTGAGGCACATGTGCCAGCGGGTTGCAGTTCTCTACCAAGGGCGCCTTGTGGAGCTCACAGACACGGACAAGTTCTTTGCGGATCCGCAGCACCAGCACAGCCAGGCCCTCGTTTCTGCGGCCATTCCGTGCCGTGGGCTGCACCTGAAAAGGATCAGGGCGGCGCTGTAGCAGTCCGCTGCTGACCATTTCAACACACCTGCCCCCTGTGCTAACCGGTATGGGGCTACTTGTCGTTGGCGCTCAGACTTCCTTGGCGCGTTCCGCATCCTGCAGTCTTGAGTTGTTCTACGAACATTTGTTAGTATGACAGGACAAACTTAGGAGTGAAACCATGCCACTTGTTCGAATCGACGTCAATCAGGGTCGCCCGCCCGAAGAGCTGACCACGCTAAGCCGCAAGATCCACGATGCCATCCTCGCTGAGTATGGGATCCCGGAGCGGGATTACTTTCACATCCTGACGGAGCATCCGGAGGGTCAAATCGTTGCCCAGGACGCGGGCCTGGACTTTGAGCGCAGTTCCGGTGTTGTCATGATTCAGATCTTCACCCAGGGTGGCCGTAGTCAGGAGGCCAAGAGCTCCCTTTTCCAGGCTATTGCGGGCGGGCTCGCGGAGGTAGGGATTCCGGGCGAGGATGTGTTTATTGGCTACATGGAGAACTCGCCTGGGGATTGGTCGTTCGGTTTTGGGCGCAGTCAATATGTCACCGGCGAACTGGCCGTGCCGCGGAAGTAGGGCGGTTTGTGTCATGTTGTAAATATGTCAGTACAAACCTTTGACAGGACATTAATTCTGGTGCAAAGTAGTCATGTGGCCCCGCTCACTGAGGGGTGGCAAGGCATTGGGGCCCAGCGCTCAAAAGTTCAGAGTTCACAAGAGAAAGGTCAACGATCATCGTGACCCACGAACTGCTTACGATCGGGCGCATCAGCGTTGATATTTACCCGAACGACATTGGGGTGGACCTCGAGGACGTGACGTCCTTCGGCAAATACCTTGGAGGTTCGCCCTCCAACGTGGCCGTCGCCGCCGCGCGACACGGCCGCCGCGCGGGAATCATCACCCGCACCGGCGATGACGCCTTCGGCAATTACCTTCACCGGGAATTGCGCAAGTTCAACGTGGACGATTCGTTCGTCTTCCCGGTCAAGGAGTACCCCACGGCCGTGACCTTCTGTGCGATCAAGCCGGCTACAGACGAGTTCCCCCTTTACTTCTACGGCCGCTTTCCCACCGCCCCTGACCTGCAGATCAGAGCTGCAGAACTGGACTTGGAGGCGATCCGTGATGCGGGTATTTTCTGGTCCACCGTCACCGGTCTCTGCCAGGAGCCCAGCCGTGCGGCCCACATCAAAGCACACCAGGCCCGTCCGCGGACCGGCCTCAAAGAAGGCCAGTTCACCATCCTGGACCTGGACTACCGTCCGATGTTCTGGGCTTCCGAAGAGGAAGCCCGCGCCGAGGTTGCCAAGGTCCTCCCGCACGTTACCGTCGCGATCGGCAACGACAAGGAATGCGCTGTGGCCGTAGGTGAGGGGACGCCCGATGAGCAGGCAGACCGCCTGCTGGCTGCCGGCGTCGAGATCGCCGTGGTCAAACTCGGACCTGAGGGCGTTATGGCCAAGACACGCACGGAACGTGTGGTTTCGGCACCTGTACCAGTGGAAACCGTCAACGGACTCGGTGCCGGCGACTCCTTCGGCGGTGCCTTCTGCCATGGACTGTTGTCCGGTTGGCCCCTTTCGGAAGTCCTGGACTACGCGAACGCATCCGGCGCAATCGTCGCCTCGCGTCTCTCTTGCGCAGATGCGATGCCGACGCCGGACGAAGTCACCTCACTGCTGGCGGAACGCGGCCGACCCGTCCCCGGTGCCACTCTGGCCGCCGCCGCACTTGCAGCCGACACCTTCAGTGAAGGAGCAGTTCGTTGAGCCTCAATGACGATCCCCGCCGCTACGAGCACTTGAGCCGTATCCGGTTGGAGGACCCAGGTGCCGTCGCCCGGGCAGCGGCCACCCGGCGTCGCCATCCTGGCCTGAAACACAGCGCGCAGAACTTCATTGTCGCCGCGGACCACCCGGCACGGGGCGCCCTTGCCGTTGGTGCGCAGCCAATGGCCATGGCCGATCGCAGGGACCTCTTGGACCGTCTGCAGATCGCGTTGGCGAATCCTGCCGTTGATGGCATCCTGGCCTCGCCCGACATCATGGACGACCTCCTGTTGCTGGGAGCCTTGGAAGGCAAGCTCGTCTTCGGCTCCATGAACCGTGGTGGACTGGCAGGACTGGTCAACGAGTTGGACGACCGCTTCACCGGACATACCGCTGCTGCGCTGGAAGCCCTCGGCGCGGATGGCGGCAAAATGCTGACGCGGATCTGCTTGGGCGACCCGGACACCGTGACCACCCTTGAAGCCACGGCGAGAGCCATTGATTCGCTGGCCGAGCGTAAGCTCATCGCCATGGTGGAGCCGTTCCTTTCCGTCCGTGATGCGCATGGAAAAGTCCGTAATGACCTCCGCGCTGATGCTGTGATCAAATCCGTCGGAATTGCCGAAGGCCTCGGTTCCACCAGTGCCTACACCTGGATGAAATTGCCTGTCGTGGCAGAGATGGAACGCGTCATGGCTTCCACCACCATGCCTACTGTGCTGTTGGGTGGTGACCCCGACGGCAGCCAGGACGAGGTTTTCGCCAGCTGGCAAGCAGCTCTTGCATTGCCCGGCGTTCGGGGCCTCACTGTGGGAAGAACGCTGCTCTACCCGAACGACGACGATGTGGCAGGGGCTGTTGCAACGGCGGCCTCGCTGCTGAACAACTCTGCGCCTGTGGCCGCCGAGGCGGATGAGCCAACCATGTCAGACCGTATTCCAGTGAAAGTATCGGAGTAGCTAGTAATGGGTACTGTAACCCGTCGGATGACCGTGGCGCAGGCTGTGGTCGAGTTCCTGTCCAAGCAGTACACGGTGGATTCCATCAATGGCGTGGAGTATCGTGAGCGGCTGATTCCCGGCACCTTCGGTATTTTCGGTCATGGCAACGTTGCCGGCGTCGGTCAGGCGTTGAAGCAGTACCAGGCGGCCGACCCCAGGATCATGCCGTATTACCAAGGCCGCAATGAGCAGGCCCAGGTGCACCAAGCTGTTGGCTACGCTCGGCACACCCGGCGCCGGCAGACGTTCGCGATCAGCACTTCCATTGGTCCGGGTTCTTCGAACCTTCTGACAGGTGCTGCGTTGGCTACCACCAACCGTCTTCCGGTCCTCCTGCTCCCGAGCGACACCTTTGCCACCCGCGCTGCTGACCCTGTGTTGCAGCAGCTGGAGCTCCCGTACGCGTATGACATCACGGTCAACGATGCCTTCCGTCCGCTGTCCAGGTTCTTCGACCGCGTCTCCCGTCCGGAGCAGCTATTTTCCGCGTTCCACCACGGATTGCGCGTCCTGACGGACCCCGCTGAGACCGGCGCCGTGACAATTTCGCTACCGCAGGATGTCCAGGCCGAGGCTTTCGATGTCCCGGAAGAGTTCCTGGCCGATCGGGAGTGGCGGATCCGCCGTCCCGAGGCAGAGGACGACGACATTCGCCGCGCCGCCGAGGCCATCCGCGCCGCGAAGCGTCCGCTGATCATCGCAGGTGGCGGCGTCCTCTATGCGTACGCCAACGAGGAACTCGCGAAGTTCGCTGAGCTGACCGGTATTCCGGTGGGCAATACGCAGGCAGGCGTCGGCGTTCTGCCGTGGGACCACAAGTTCTCCCTGGGTGCCGTCGGTTCAACCGGTACGACGGCGGCCAACGCCATCGCAGCCGAGGCGGACCTCATCATCGGGATCGGCACGCGCTACGAGGACTTCACCACCGCGTCCCGCACGGCCTTCCAAAACCCGGACGTGAAGTTCGTGAACATCAACGTGGCTCCGATCGACGCGTACAAGCACGGCACCACGCTGCCGATCGTCGCTGACGCCCGCAAGGCACTTGTGAAGCTCAACCAGGCGTTGGGCGGTTACAGGGTTGGTACTGATCTTGAGGAGAAGGTCGCAGCCGAGAAGAAACGCTGGAACGCGATCGTGGACGAGGCCTTCGAAACGCGGTACACGCCTTTGCCGGCGCAGAACGAGATCATCGGTGCCACAAACAAGGCCATGGAAGACCAGGACGTGGTGATCTGCGCTGCGGGTTCGCTGCCCGGTGATCTGCACAAGATGTGGCGCGTCCGTGACTCGTTCGGTTACCACGTGGAGTACGCGTACTCCTGCATGGGCTACGAAATCCCGGGCGGTTTGGGCGTCAAGCGTGCGGCGCTGGCCGAAGCTGCTGCAGGCGGCCCGGACCGGGATGTGGTTGTCATGGTGGGGGACGGCTCCTACCTGATGATGCACACGGAACTGGTGACCGCCGTCGCCGAACGCATCAAGCTGATTGTGGTCCTCATCCAGAACCATGGCTATGCCTCCATCGGTTCCCTCTCCGAATCCCTCGGTTCGCAGCGGTTCGGTACGCAGTACCGGGTCCTGGACAAGGAACAGCACAGCTTCGACGCCGGTGAGAACCTGCCGATCGATCTGGCCACCAACGCCGAGTCACTTGGCGCGAGGGTCATCCGGATCGAACCGGGGGAGCACGTCATTGAGGCCCTTGGCGCCGCGATCAAGGAAGCCAAGGCGGCCCCTGAAACGGGCCCGATCGTGATCCACGTTGAGTCTGATCCTTTGCTGGATGCCCCGAGCTCCGAGTCCTGGTGGGACGTTCCGGTCTCGCAGGTTTCCGAGCTCGAATCCACCCGGCAGGCCTACAAGACGTACACCGACCACAAGAATCGCCAGCGCAAACTGCTCGGCTAGAAAACCTACAGACCAAAGGAAGTCCGCACATGTCGACGACGACCACACTGACCACCATTCACCATTTCATCAACGGCGCTGAAACCACCGGTGAGGGCGACCGCACCCAGCCCGTATACAACCCCGCCACCGGTCAAGTATCCGCTGAACTGCGGCTGGCCAACGAGGCCGACCTGAATGCTACCGTTGCCGCGGCCCGTAAGGCGGCGGATTCGTGGGGTGACATTTCCCTGGCCAAGCGCACCGCTGTGCTGTTCAAGTTCCGTGAGCTGGTTGCCGCGCACGTGGATGACCTCGCCGAGTTGATTACCGCCGAGCACGGCAAGGTCCTCTCCGATGCCAAGGGCGAGATCGGCCGCGGCCTGGAAGTGATCGAGTTCGCCTGCGGAATCCCGCAGCTGCTCAAGGGCGACTACTCGGACCAAGTCTCCACCGGGATCGACGTTTTCTCTTTCCGCGAGCCACTGGGCGTCGTTGCCGGCATCACGCCCTTCAACTTCCCGGTCATGGTGCCGCTGTGGATGGCCCCGATGGCCATCGCCACCGGCAACGCGTTCATTCTCAAACCTTCCGAGCGTGACCCGTCCGCCTCCATGCTCCTGGCCAAACTGTGGAAGCAGGCCGGACTGCCCGACGGCGTGTTCCAGGTCTTGCACGGCGGGAAGGAAACCGTTGACGGCTTGCTGACCCACCCGGACGTGGACGGCATCTCCTTTGTTGGCTCCACCCCGATCGCGCAGTACGTCCACGAGACCGCCACCAAGCACGGCAAGCGGGTCCAGGCCCTGGGCGGTGCGAAGAACCACGCCATCGTGATGCCCGACGCTGACCTGGACAACGCCGCCGACCACCTCGCCGCTGCTGCTTTCGGTTCCGCAGGCGAGCGTTGCATGGCGATTTCCGTTGCCGTCGCCGTGGGCGACGCCGCTGACTTGATCGTGAAGAAGGTGGAAGAACGCGCCCTGGCCGTGAAGGTCAAGAACGGCACCGAACCCGACGCCGAAATGGGTCCGGTTATCACCCCGGCGTCCAAGGAACGCATCGTCAAGATCGTCACCGAAGCCGAAACCGCCGGCGCTGCCATGGTGGTGGACGGCCGCGACCTGGTGGTCCCAGGCCACGAAGACGGCTTCTGGGTGGGCCCCACCGTGATCGACCACGTAAAGACCGAAATGACCGCCTACACCGAGGAAATCTTCGGACCGGTCCTGGTAGTGGTCCGCGTCGCCGACCTCGAAGAAGGCATCGCGCTGATCAACTCCAACCCCTACGGCAACGGCACTGCGATCTTCACCTCCTCGGGTGCGAACGCAAGGAAATTCCAGCGCTCGGTGACCGTGGGCATGGTGGGCATCAACGTGCCCCTGCCTGTCCCGGTGGCCTACCACTCCTTCGGTGGTTGGAAGAATTCGCTCTTCGGTGACAAGCACATCTACGGCCCCGAAGGCGTCTCCTTCTACACCCGTGGCAAGGTCATCACTTCCCGCTGGCCGGAACCGACCCACGCCTCCGGCGCCTCCTACAACTTCCCCTCCAACTGACCCAGCCGCAAAGGAAGACAACGCTGTCATGACTGACGTCGAGAACAAGCTCATCATCGGCACCGCCCCTGATTCCTGGGGTGTGTGGTTCGCCGATGATCCCCAGCAGACCCCGTGGGAACGTTTCCTGGATGAGGTTGCGGAGTCCGGCTACAAATGGATCGAACTGGGTCCGTACGGCTACCTGCCGAACGACCCCACCCGGTTGGCTGGGGAACTGAAACAGCGTGACCTCCAGGTCACCGCAGGAACGGTCTTCACGGCCTTCCACCGTGGTGCGAAGCAATACGACGAAGCCTGGGAACCTGCCCGGAAGGTTGCCGAACTGACGGCAGCCATGGGCGGCGAACATATTGTGGTCATCCCCGCGATGTGGCGCGACGACGTTACCGGTGAAGCCGTGGAGAATGGTGAACTTACCGACGAGCAATGGGCAGATCTGTTCGCAGGCCACAACCGCATGGGCAAGGTCTTGCTGGAGGACTTTGGTTTGCACCAGCAGTTCCACTCCCACGCTGATTCGCACGTCGGTGCACAGAAGGATATCGAAACTCTGTTGGCGGCCACCGATCCGCAGTTCCTGAACCTGTGCCTGGACACGGGACACGCTGAGTACTGCGGCGCATCGAGCCTGGAGCTTATTAAGAACTATCCGGACCGTATCGGCTACTTGCACCTCAAGCAGATCAATCCCGAGATCCTCGCCGAGGTGAACGAGAAAAACATGACGTGGGCGGCCGCCAACCTCGCCGGCGTCATGACTGAGCCGCCGAACGGCCTCCCGGACCTGCGGGCGGTCATCGAGGCCGTGGAAGGCCTTAACAGGCCCATCTTCGGCATCGTGGAACAGGACATGTACCCGGTAGCGTTCGATGTGCCGATGCCCATCGCCAAGCGGACCCGCAACTACCTGCTGTCCTGCGGATCCCGCACCCGGGTCCAGTAACACCGCCAGCAACAGCCACCCCGAAAAACTTCACGAAGGACAGATACAGTGACCAAGACTCTCCGCGTTGCCGTCATTGGCGCAGGCCGCATGGGTGCGGACCACGTCAAGCGCCTCAGCACCCGCATCCACGGCGCTGAAGTAGCCGCCGTCGTCGACGTCGACCTTGCCCGTGCGCAAGCCGCCATTGAGGGAATCGAGGGCGCCGTGGCTTTGGCCAGTGCCGACGAGGCGCTCAATAACGGTGACGTCAATGCCGTCCTCATTGCCACGCCGGGTTTCCTCCACGAAGAAATCCTGTACAAGGCTTTGGAGAAAGACTTCCCGACCTTGTGTGAGAAGCCGCTGACCCCGGACGCCGATAGCGCCTGGAACGTTGTTCAGGCTGAGCAGGCTTTGGGCCACAAGCGAATCCAAGTGGGCTTCATGCGCCGTTTCGACGCCGAGTACTCGGCGTTGGGTGCGATCATCCGCAACACCGATTTGGGGGAGTTGCTGATGTTGCACCATCAGCACCGGAACCCGAGTACGCCCGAGGGATTCACCAACGAAATGCTGATCAACGACTCCGTAGTCCACGAGTTCGACGCGATCCGCTACTTCACGGGTGAAGAAATCACGTCCGTGCAGGTTCGCTTGGGCAAGCCCACGCGTAGCGCGCCGAACGGTCAGCATGATCCCCAGCATGTCCTGCTGGAAACGGAATCCGGTGTGCTGGCCGACGTCGAAATCTATGTCAATGCCAAATTCGGCTATCAGGTGGCCACGCAAGCGTCCTTTGAAGAGGGCATAGTGAGCATCGGTGGCGACAACGGCCCGTACATCCAGTCCGCGGGCAAGTGGGGCGGCAACGTCACTCCAGGTTTTGAAGAGCGTTTCGGAGCTGCGTACGACGTCGAGGTGCAGTCTTGGGTGGACGCCGCACTTCGCGGCGAAATCGGCGGACCAACCGCCTGGGACGGTTACGCTACCGCAGCCTGCTGCGAGGCCGGCGTCGAAGCCCAAAAGTCGGGCGAAAAGGTCAAGGTTCAGTTGAACACCAAGCCGGACCTGTATAGGTAGGGGACATTCACCATGAAGATTGCACTGGATCCCACGCCGTTCCACCACAGCCATACGCTATTGGAGTTCCCGCGCGTGGCAGCCGATCTCGGCTACAAGTACCTCCAAATGACCCCGCACTCGGATCTCATTCCGTTCTACAACCACCCTAAGGCGGACGACGAACTGATTGGAAAGCTGAAGGCGGCTTGTAAGGACGCCGGGGTCGAAATCGCTTCGGTCCTGCCGGTCCTACGATGGTCAGGTCCGGACGAGGACGCCCGCGAAGCCGCAGTCCGGTACTGGAAGCGAGCCATCCAGATCACCGTAGACCTAGGTGTTCAGACCATGAACACCGAGTTCAGCGGCCGCCCGGAGAAAGCGGAGGAGTCTGAACGTGCGTTTTACCGCTCCATGGAGGAGCTGCTCCCGATCATCGAACGCGAGGGTCTGGATGTCCTCATTGATCCGCACCCGGACGACTTCGTAGAGGACGGCCTGGCCGCTCTCCGTGTCATCAGGGGTGTAAATTCGCCGAACATCGGGATGGTCTATGTTGCATCGCACAGTTTCCACATGGGCAATAAGCCATTGGAGATCATGCGGGCAGCGGGGGACAAGCTTCGCTTGGTGCACGTTTCGGACACCATGAACCACCATGCCTCCCACGGCCTCCGCTACATCACGAACCCGCCCGGCAATGCCGTCCGCGTTCACCAGCACCTTAAGATGGGCGATGGCGACGTGAACTGGGACGAGTTCTTTGGCGGCCTGAAGGAGATCGGCTTCCTGGACAAGGAAAACACCGTCATGGTCTCGTCGGTTTTCGCTGAAGATGAGAACGCGGAAGATGTTTCCCGCTACCAGCTCAAGACGATGAACGATTACATAGCCCACGCAAAATAGCCGGACTTTTTGTACAGATAATGCCCCCAAGACCACGTCTTGGGGGCATTATTTGTACAAAATCCAGGAGAGCTTAGTCAGTCCATTACGTAAAAACATCCTAATGTCAGGACAAACTATTGACAAAGTGTGAGGGCAGTCACCATGATCTAAGTAGCGGATGCTCCGGACACGAGTCTCCGGACACCCAGAGCTGAAATCAAAGGAGATAACGGTGGCAAAATTCTCATGGCGCAAAGCGGCGGTCGTCGCGGCAGTGGTTCCCTTGGTGGCACTGAGCGCCTGTTCGAGCCAAGGCGGTAAACCGGCTGATACCGGTGGGGGAGCGGCAGCAGGGCAAGTAGCCGGCACCGACAGAATCAAGGTCGCCCTGATCACGCACGCAGCTCCCGGTGACACCTTCTGGGACATTGTCCGCAAGGGAGCTGAGGAAGCAGCGGCCAAGGACAACGTGGAGCTTCTCTACACGTCTGACCCCGAAGGTGGTCGTCAAGCACAGCTGATTCAACAGGCGGTGGACCAGAAAGTAGACGGGATTGCCGTGACGCTAGCCAAGCCGGACGCGTTGAAGGACGCGCTTAAGAAGGCTAGCGATGCCGGGATTCCAGTGGTCAGCCTGAACGCTGGAGAGTCAGTCTCCGCGCAGCTTGGGGCTTTCACGCACTTCGGATCCAACGAGAAACTTGCAGGGGCTGCCGCTGGCGAGAAAATTTCTGCTGAAGGTCTCAAGCATCCAATCTGCGTGATCCAGGAGCAAGGTCACGTTGGACTTGAAGCCCGATGCGCAGGCGTCAAGGAAAAGGTTCCGTCCACTGAAATCCTCTACGTAACCGGCACTGACATGACCCAAGTGTCGTCCACCGTTACGGCAAAACTGCAGGCCACTCCGGATGCTGATGTAATCATCGGTCTTGGCGCACCTTTCACCCTCACCATACTGAAGGCCGTTGAAACTGCGGGGAGCCAAGCAAAGGTGGCATCGTTCGACATGAATGCCGAGCTGGCGCAAAAAATCGCCGACGGCAACGTACTCTTCACGGTTGACCAGCAGCCTTGGCTCCAGGGTTACGGAGCAGTGGACGCCCTGTGGCAGGCAAAGCGGGGCGGCTTCAAGATTGGTGGCGGACTTCCTGTACTGACCGGACCCACCATTGTGGACAAGGCCGGAGCGGCCAATGCCCTTACATTCGCCCAGCAGGGTATCCGCTAAAAACCCGTGTGCCTGGTTCGGCGAAAACACCGGACCAGGCACCAAAGGAGACCATCATGACCCAGACCTTGGCAAAACCATCCCCTGTCACAGATGAACGTGTCGGCCAACGGAACGCCCTTCAAAAGTTGCTCGGCCGGCCCGAGGTTGGCGCATTGGTTGGCGCCATCGTTCTCTTCATCTTCTTCGCTTCGGTGTCCCAAACGTTCATTCAGCCGAACGCTTTCGCCACTGTGCTTTATGGAAGCTCCACCATCGGCATCATGGCTGTAGGCGTTTCACTTTTGATGATCGGCGGGGAATTCGACCTTTCCACCGGTGTCGCCGTCATTAGCTCAGCGCTGACAGCATCGCTGTTCAGCTGGTACTTCACAACCAACGTTTGGGTAGGGGTCACGCTGGCGCTGGTTGTATCGCTGGGCATTGGCCTGGTCAACGGCTGGATTCTCGTAAAGACCAAGCTCCCCAGCTTCATCGTCACCCTGGCCACCTTCTTGATGCTGACCGGCCTGAACCTCGGGCTTACCCGGCTTATCGGCGGATCCGTATCCTCGCCGTCGATCTCCAACATGGACGGTTTCGACTCAGCCAGGGCCGTCTTCGCCTCGGCGGTATCCATTGGCGGAGTTGAAGTGAAGATCACCGTCTTCATCTGGATCGCTTTGGTGGCAGTGGCCTCCTGGG
The DNA here is from genome assembly GCF_031180005.1 of Paenarthrobacter sp. NCBI lineage: Bacteria > Bacillati > Actinomycetota > Actinomycetes > Micrococcales > Micrococcaceae > Paenarthrobacter > Paenarthrobacter sp. Next base: position 208,650 of record NZ_JAPSHI010000002.1, read on the forward strand.
TCTTGCTGCGCACCCGCGTTGGCAACTGGATCTTCGCCGTGGGCGGTGACGCCAATGCCGCCCGAGCAGTGGGCGTCCCTGTGACCAAGACCAAGATCGGCCTTTTCATGGCGGTTGGTTTCTGCGGCTGGATCCTGGGCATGCACAACCTGTTCGCCTTCGACGCCGTGCAGTCCGGAGAAGGCGTGGGCAACGAATTCCTCTATATCATCGCTGCAGTGATCGGCGGCTGCCTCCTGACCGGTGGCTATGGTTCGGCCGTCGGTGGCGCAATCGGTGCCTTCATCTTTGGCATGGCCAACAAGGGCATCGTGTACGCACAATGGAATCCTGACTGGTTCAAGTTCTTCCTGGGCTTGATGCTCCTGCTGGCCACCATTGTGAACCTGATCGTCAAGCGCCGAGCAGAACTCAAGTAAGGGGCCGGAAAAATGAACGCACACCAAATCGATCAGCAAACCCTTCTGAAAGATGAGACGGATCCTTTGACGCACACCCCGGTTCACCTGCTTTCGCTTGAGGGAGTAGGCAAGCACTACGGCAACATCATCGCCCTTCGCGACGTCACCATGGCCGTGGACAACGGTCGTGTCACTTGTGTCCTGGGCGATAACGGGGCCGGCAAGTCCACGCTCATCAAGATCATCGCCGGCCTCCACCAGCACGACGAGGGCGTACTGAACATCATGGGCGATGCCAGGAAGTTCTCCTCTCCCAGGGAGGCACTCGACGCCGGCATCGCAACCGTTTATCAGGACCTGGCGGTGGTCCCCCTGATGCCCATTTGGCGCAACTTCTTCCTGGGCTCCGAGCTGACCAGCGGATTCGGCCCGTTCAAGAGCATGGATGTTCAAAAAATGAAGGACATCACGCTCAAGGAATTGGCGGACATGGGTATCGACCTGCGCGATGTGGAGCAACCCATTGGACAACTCTCCGGCGGCGAACGCCAATGTGTGGCGATTGCCCGTGCCGTGTACTTCGGAGCGAAAGTGCTTATTCTGGACGAACCCACAGCCGCGCTGGGCGTCAAACAGTCGGGTGTCGTCCTCCGTTACATCCTCCAGGCCCGCGACCGAGGACTCGGCGTCATCTTCATCACCCATAACCCGCACCACGCCTTCCCGGTCGGGGACCGTTTCCTGCTGCTCAAGCGCGGCAAATCAATTGGCTACTACGACAAGAAGGACATCACCCTCGACGAACTCACTGCCCAGATGGCCGGCGGCGCTGAATTGGCTGAACTCGCGCATGAGCTTGAGCAGTTGGGCGGCCACGGCGACGTGGTGAAAGAGGTCAAAGCCGAAGTCGCGGACGTGACGGACAGCGTGAACACCGGCGCTCCGAAGCACGAGTAGCAGCAGCGTAGGCGGGGTGCTTCCGGTCTCCCGGGAGCACCCCGCAAGGCTGTGCACGCACTACGCACACACAACGCCAAAGAAGGGAACACCATGCCGATCCGGGTAGGCGTCATCGGCGCCGGAGTCATGGGTGCAGACCACATCAGGAACCTTTCCACCACCATCGGCGGCGCCGAAGTCACCTTTGTGGCAGACCTCGACGTCGACCGTGCCGCCGCGGCAGCACCGCACACCGCACGGATTACCTCAGACCCATCGGAGCTGATCAATTCCAGCGAGGTGGACGCCGTCGTCGTTGCCTCGCACGATTCCACGCACGCCGGCCTGGTCCTTGAATGCTTCGAGACAATGACCCCTGTACTCTGCGAAAAGCCGCTGGCACCAACGCTTCTTGAAAGCTTGGAAGTGGTTGCTGCCGACGCCGACATCGTGGCCGCAACGGGATCTTCGCTGCTCTCCCTCGGCTTCATGCGACGCTTCGATCCGGGCTATGTGGCTCTGCGGGAATCCGTGCGCGGCAAAAGGCAAGGTGAGCCCCTGATGGTTCACTGCGTCAGCAGGAATGGCTCCGCGGCTCCGGGAACAACAGCGGAATCTGCCATCACCAATTCGGCTATCCACGAACTGGACATTGTTCCCTGGCTACTGGGTTCTCCTATTACGGAAGTGTCATGGCATGCCGGCAAAAGCACTCGGCATGCCGAAACCGGACTGCAGGATCCGGCGTTCATGACGTTGCGCACTGCAGACGGGACACTCACCACGCTGGAGCTGTACCTCAATGCCCAGTATGGCTACACCACGCGCTGCGAGGTGGTCTCAGAACTAGGTACCACTTCCCTTCAGGAATCGTCCCTGCTGGGCATCGAACAGGACGGAGCCAGGCAGGAGCTAATCCCTGCGGACTGGCGCCCCCGTTTCGCTGACGCGTACCGGATTCAGTTGCAGGCTTGGATTTCTGCACTCGCTGGCGGAGAGCCGACTCCCCTTGCCAGCGCACAGGACGGACTCAACGCCTCCCTCGTTGCACAAGCCATGATTCAGTCGCTGCATAGCGACGGAACGTCTACGAAAGTCAGCTACTCGTGACGCCAATGAGGCTCCCGCACTCCCGTGTACCGGAATCCCGCGATGCTCCGAGCCTGCGCTGGGGCGTTATAGGTCCTGGCTGGATTGCCGAACGGTTCACCGAGTCCATCCAGGCGCACACCGGGCAGGTGATCGCCGCCGTCGGATCCCGTTCCCTCAGCCGGTCCAAGGCGTTCGCGGAGGCGTTCGACATTCCGGCCGCCTATGGCAGTTACGAGGAACTGGCGGCAGCCCCGGACGTAGACATTGTCTACGTTTGTACGCCACATACCGGCCACCACGCGGCCGCCGTCCTGGCCATCGATGCCGGCAAGCACGTCCTGATCGAAAAACCGATCGGACTCGACGCAGACCAGGCCCGCGACATTGCCGCGCGGGCCGCAGCGGCAAGTGTTTTCGCCGCGGAGGCAATGTGGACCTTCTTCCTGCCGAAATTCGATGTGATCCGGCAGATACTCGATGCCGAAACGCTGGGCACCATCACCACCGTTGTGGCTGAGTACGGTGAGTACTTTGATTCCTCGCACCGCATCTTCAATCCGGAATTGGCCGGTGGTCCGCTGCTTGACCTGGGCACGTACCCGCTGGCCTTGGTCACAGAGGTGTTGGGCAGTCCGCGCCAGCTGCATGCAATCGGTTCGCCACATGAGTCGGGGGTTAACGCCCAGTTGTCTGCCGTCATGCAGTTCGACGGCGGTGCACAGGCTGTGGTGAACACCCACGTGCATAACTTCACGCCCACCGCCGCCACCATTGTTGGCTCAAAGGCAACATTGGTAATCGACGGTCCCTTCAATATGCCCGGCGCCTTCGAGGTCAGGTTTCCCGACGGATCGCGACTGCGTCACGATGAACCAGCAGGCGGCCACTTCGAGGGCCTTCACTACGAAGCCGCGGCTGTGGCCCGGGCCATTGCCGCAGGCAGCCTGCAAATCAGCGAGCGAACGCTGGTGTCTTCCATTCGCACGCTGGAAGTAGCCGATGAGATCCGACGCCAGCTAGGCGTGGAGTTCCCGGCACGAGTCACACTTCTACCTTCAAAGGAAAATCATGAGTGAAGTCATTCTTGGCCTGGTAGGCGTCGGACGCATTGGCGTCATGCACGCCAACAACATCGTCGCCCTCAAGGAATCGCTGAGCCGCAGGGGCATCAACATCCGCCTCAAGCTCACCGATGTAGCCACGGACCATGCACGTTCCGTCGCTGCTGGACTGGGTGCAGAGTTCGTGCCCTCAGTGACGGAACTGCTCGCCTCCGGTGTGGATGGCTTGGTTGTTGCCACCGGAACGGCAACCCACCCGGAATTGATCCGCGCCGGAGTGGATGCCGGCGTTCCTGTGTTCTGCGAAAAGCCCGTGGCCATGAACGTCTCCGATGCGCTGCCTGTGCTGGACTACATCAGCGAGAACAACGGCGTGGTGCAAATCGGCCACCAGCGACGTTTCGATGCAGGCTATTTGGAGGCCAGACGCGCGTATCAGGCCGGTGAGTTGGGGTGGATCCATTCCTTGCGCGCAGTTACTTGCGATATGACGCCACCGCCGGTCGAGTTCCTGGCGACATCCGGGGGGCTGTTCCGGGACTGCTCAGTCCATGACTTCGACATCCTCCGCTGGTTGACGGGCAGCGAAATCGTTGAGGTCTACGCCAAGGGTTCCAACAATGGAGACCCGGCGATCGGGAATGTGGGCGACGTGGACACGGCTTTAGCTCTCATCACTTTCGACGACGGCACTGTGGGCACGGTTTCTGCCAGCCGCTACAACGGGGCCGGCCATGATGTGCGGTTGGAGGTCCAAGGCTCCAACAGCTCGGTCATGGTGGGCTTGGACGAGAAGAGCGCATTGACCTCGACTGAAGCTGCGGTGGCCTTCCCTGAAGGGGAACCGCATCAGAGCTTCGCGGAGCGCTTTGACCAGGCATACCGCTCCGAGATGGTCGCCTTTGTGGAACTGGTGATGGGGGAGCGCGACAACCCCTGCACCCCAGAGGACGCGGTAGCAGCCTCCCGTGTGGCTGACGCGGCCCAGGAATCGCTGACGACCGGTATGCCCGTGAAGGTTGCACTCAGGGTGTCCCGCTGACGCTGCTGCCAAAAAGCTGCCCCTTCTTCGAATCTGTTGGATTCGAAGAAGGGGCACCGTTTTATGCCGGGAGTTAAGCGCCGAACGGCAACCGCGGGTCGATGTCCTGGCCTTCCCAGCTCTGCCGGACCCAACCATGGTGGGGGTCATCGCTGATCAGCCATTCGCGGACAGGCCCTGGGCCTGCCATGACGTTGAGGTAGTACATGTCATAGCCCGGTGCTGCCATGGCGGGGCCGTGCCAACCATAGGGGACCAGAACTACGTCACCGGTTCGAACCTCCGCGGAAACGTCGATGGGACGCTCGTCCGAGGCGTAGACACGCTGGTAGCCGATTGCGTCGGCATCTGCCGGTGCACCGGAGCCAGCGGCTATCTGCGTCTCGAAGTAGTAGATCTCCTCAAGGTGGGTTTCGCCGTCTTTTTCCTCATCGTGCTTGTGCGGGGGATAGGAGGACCAGTTCCCAGCGGGAGTAATGACCTCACACACGATGAAGCGGTCGGCCTCCAGCGCTGCCGGGGTGCCGAAGTTGTGCACCTGCCGCGAACAGTTACCGGCGCCCCGGAGTTCCACGGGCGTCTCGGCAGCAGTGACGAGGCGGCTTGGGTAGGAGTTTTGTGCAGGGGCCGTTGCAACAGCGACACGCCCGCCGTCGGCCGAGCTGATGGTGACGGACTTTCCGGTACCGGAGTACAGGACGTCGCTGGGTCCGTGGAACACGGAAGCCCGGCCCGCAAGCGTGTACTCCACGTCGTCGACGGTTACGGTGAAGGCGCCGTTGAGGGGCACTACGATGCGTTCCTCACCAACAACAGGAAGCTCGACGGCGGCCCCGGCAGCGATGGTGGCAACCTTGAGGCCCGTGTGTGCCCAACCGTCTATGGCAATGGCGGAATCAGAGGTGCCGAGCGAGATGTCCCATACGCCGTCGGCGGCGGAACCCAGGGGGTAAACCCAATTGGTCATGGAAGGGGAATCCTTTGTATAAGCTGTGCCAGTTTGTTTGGCCTGATCAGCGCTGTACGAGTGTCATTTCAAAACTGTAGGAATCGGCGCGGTAAACGTGGTGGCCCGTCTCCACGTGCCGGCCGGTGTCGTCCACCGCCGTGCGTTCCATGGTGACCAAGGCTGAATTTACCTCGGTTTCAAGGAGGGGTGCCTGGTAGTCATTGGCGATCATGGCACCGATGCGTTGCGTGGCAAGGCGGAAGTTGACGCCGCCTCGGCGCAGGATTGAGTAGAGGCCCTCTGCTGCGAGCATGGCTTCGTCCATGGTGGCGATGTCATCGCGCACCCAGTTCTCCATGAGGGCCAGTGGCTTGCCGCCAACTTTACGAAGACGCGTGAAGTGGTACACCTTGGAGCCAGCGGGCAGCTCGAGCGCAGCGAGGGTGGCGGCGTCGGCTTCCTCGTGGGAAAAGCTGAGCACGGTAGTGGTGGGCTTCTTGCCGTTGTTGGTGAGATCGTCAAAAAGGCTGGAGAGTTCCAGGGGGCGACGGACCTGGCTGGATACCACTTGGGTACCAACCCCGCGTTTGCGAACCAGGAGACCGGAGCGGACCAGCTCGTCCATGGCCTTACGCATGGTTGGCCTGGAAAGGTTGAGCTGGGCCGCGAGGTCTATTTCGTTCTCAAGGCGACTGCCCGGTTCCAGTACTCCGCTGTGGATGGCGGCCTCAATACCCTGTACAACTTGGTGGTAGAGAGGCACGGGAGAAGAGCGGTCGATGTTAAGACCAAGTTTTGTCACCACTGGAATACCCCGGATTTCAGGCGCAACCCCCGCCTCCTGTATGGATGCTCAAGGTATGTAGCCATTTGTTCGCTTGATAGGACATACTTTCTCCCTTGATGGTAGCAGCCAACTTTCGATGGTCAAATGGTTAGTGTCAGTGGGCAAGACGTCAGGAGGATGAGTGCAATGCCAAAGACCGGAAAGAACGATCACGCCCGCAAGGACGAGTTGCCGTCCACCTTGCAGCGCTCGGACCAGAAAGCCCAGGACACTTTTGCCAAGACCTACGATTCGGCAATGGAGTCCTATGACAACGATTCGAGCCGGGCTGCCCGCACAGCTTTCGCTGCACTGAAGCACAGTTACGAGAAAGTGGGCGACCACTGGGAAGCCAAAGAGGAACGAGGACCTTCCGACGACCGCGCGGAGGAAGGTGTGGCTTCACATAAGCCCACGGCCGGCGGCGTGGATGCGAATGCCTCCAAAAAGCACCTCTACCGGCGGGCTCGTGAGTTGAATATCACGTGCCGCTCGAAAATGGACAAGAACGAGTTGGTGGAAGCACTGCAAAAAGCCAACGACGCCGCAACGCGAAAGGCTCGGGAAGGCTAGTCCCTCATTATCCCGCCCTGGTCTTGAGTCGGTCCGACATGCGCCAAATATGCAGGAACCGGTTCACACCGGCATAGTTAACGTCTTGGGGTTGCACTTTATGGGTACAGTCACCGCATGAAGGCAGGACAGAAACGAACAGGGGCTTAACTTGGCAGGGAATGCGACCTTCCGGCACAGCAACACCGCGCTGCTCTCGGTGAGCAGCGTCGAGGCTCCGAGGATAGTGAGCTCCACGGATTTCGACCGGAGATTGGCTTCGACCCTGCAGCGGCTGAAGTTTCCACCGCGATTGCTCGAACGCGTTGCCGGCATCACGCACCGCCGCTGGTGGGCTGCCGGGACATCGTTCGATGACGCTGCCGTGGAGGCGGGCGCAAAAGCCTTGGCTGAAGCCGGTGTCGAAGCCTCGGAAATCGGCTTGCTGATCAACACTTCGGTTACCAGGCGCAACCTTGAGCCGTCCGTAGCCGTCAAGATCCACCACGAACTCGGCCTGCCGTCGTCGGCCATGAACTTTGACTTGGCCAACGCCTGCCTCGGATTCGTGAACGGCTTGATCCTGGCAGCCAACATGATCGACTCGGGCCAAATCAGATACGCAGTGATCGTCAACGGCGAAGACGCTCAGGGCACGCAGGAAGCCACGCTGGCGCGACTCCAAAGGCCCGAGACCACGCGCGAAGATTTTAACCGGGAATTTGCCACGTTGACCCTTGGTTCCGGGGCCGCCGCGGCCGTCCTGGGGCCTGTTGACGAGCACCCAGGCGGCCACCGGCTTGTGGGAGGCGTCATGCGTGCCGGCACGGAACACCACGAATTGTGCGTTGGTGGCATCGATGGGATGACCACCGACACCAAGGGCCTGCTCGACGGCGGCCTGCAGCTTGTGGTGGACGCTTGGCATGAAGCCCAACCTGAATGGGACTGGGCCAGCATGGACCGCTATGTCACGCACCAGGTCAGCAATGCCTATACCCAGGCGATCATCAATGCCATCGACCTGGACCCGGACAAGGTTCCCATCACATTCCCGCATTGGGGCAATGTGGGGCCCGCGTCTCTGCCCATGACGCTCGCCGCCCAGGCGCAGTCGTTGACCTCAGGTGACAGGGTCCTGTGCATGGGCGTGGGTTCCGGGCTGAACGCAGGAATGGTGGAAATCGTTTGGTAGCCGCCAACTGGCCGGGTGTGGACCCGGAATGGTCCCGGACAATCCGGGTAAGGTCCACGTCGGAGGTGGACGCGCCGGGGACTGTTCGCCGCTGGCACTTGATGGACAACGGCGCCCAACTCTCCAACCGCGGCCTGGCGCCAATCGGCACTTTGCTGTGCGTTCACGGCAACCCCACCTGGTCCTATCTATGGCGGACGTTGTTGAGCGCGGGAGCAAGTCCTGCCCATCCCTGGCGGGTGGTTGCCGTGGACCAGCTCGACATGGGCTATTCGGAGCGCACTGGGACATTCCGTCGCCTCGCTGACAGGATCAACGATCTTGGTGACCTCACTGATGCGCTGGGCCTGGACGGGCCAGTGGTGACGGTGGGCCATGACTGGGGTGGCGTGATCAGCACGGGCTGGGCGTTGGAGCACCCGCAGCTCGTCAGGGGCGTGGTGCTGACTAATACTGCCGTCCATCAGCCCTCGGATTCGCTAATCCCGTCGGCACTGCGGCTCGCCTTGCACCCCGCCGTACACAAGTGGGGCACCACGACGTCGGACGCCTTCCTGCGCGTGACGCACTCGCTGGCAACCCCGCCGCTGCCGGCCGACGTCGGAAGGGCCTTCATGGCCCCCTACCGCGGAGCCGGACGCCGGACCGGGGTGGGGAATTTTGTTGCGGATATCCCCGCGGATGCGGACCATCCCAGCTTCCCTGCGCTCACGCGCGTTGCGGAGGGCCTGCGCGGGCTGAAGGTGCCCGCGCTGATGCTCTGGGGTCCCAGGGATCCAATATTTTCCGACCGGTACCTCAAAGATCTCATCGGCCGGTTTCCGCACGCAGACGTCCATCGCTTCGAAGGTGCCGGCCACCTCTTGCCGGAGGACCGGGACATTGCCACGCCTGTCTTCGACTGGCTATCTGTGCACGGTTCCGCAATAGTTGGCCACGGTTCACAAGTAGCCGCTGCACCTGTCAGTGGCGAATCGGTCACGGAAACGGCTGAAGAGACGGTTCCAGCCTTCCGTCCACTGTGGGATTCGCTGGGCGAGCTGGCGGCGGGACCGGCAAGGGAAGACGTGGCTGTTGCCGAAATGGCGCCGGACGGAAGCGTGAGCCGTTCGCTCAGCTGGCAACAGTTGGATCGGAAAATCCTGGACCTGGCGGAGGGCCTGCGGGAAACCGGTGTGGGGCACGGTAACCGTGTGAGCCTGATGGTCCCGCCCGGAACTGACCTCACCGTGGCCCTTTACGCTTGCCTGAAGGTTGGTGCAGTTGTAGTGGTGGCCGACGCCGGACTGGGAACCAAGGGCATGAGCCGCGCCGTGAAGGGTGCTACCGCCGATTTCCTCATTGGCATCGACAAAGCACTCGCGGCAGCCTCGGTGCTTGGCTGGCCGGGGCGGCGCATCAGCGTACGGGGCCTTTCTGCCGCCCGGCGTCGGATCCTGGGAGTTGAGACCTCGCTCGCGGCCTTGGGAAGGCGTGGCGCAAGAGGCGGCGCCGGGCGCGGCGGCGAGCTGTTAGGGACGAGTGTGGACCCGGCTGCGCCAGCCGCAGTCCTGTTCACTTCAGGCTCCACTGGCCCCGCGAAGGGAGTGCTGTACACCCACGGGCAGCTGGCCGCGATGCGGGATACGGTTGCCGCGACTTTCGGGATCCGTTCCGGTGCCCGCCTTGTAGCTGGCTTCGCCCCGTTTGCTTTGCTGGGTCCGGCGCTCGGAGCGGTTTCGGTAACCCCGGCCATGGACGTAACTGCGCCCAGTACCTTGACGGCCCGAGCCTTGGGGGACGCTGTCGCTGCCATCGACGCTACCGTGGTCTTCGCCTCGCCTGCAGCGTTGCGTAATGTCATAGCTAGCCGGGATGATCTGAGCGGCACAGCGCGCATTGCACTTCGAAACGTTGAGCTACTCCTGTCCGCAGGCGCGCCCGTGCCTGAGTCGCTTCTGGCGCAGGCGCAGCAGTTGATGCCCCAAGCGTCCCTGCACACGCCTTACGGGATGACGGAGGCCCTTCCAGTCACAGACATCAGCCTGGAAGAAATCCAAGCCGCTGACGCCGATGCAGCTGCCGGGACCGTCATCGGAGCCGGTAACGGGGTTTGCGTGGGGAAACCCGTACACGGGGCCTATCTGGCGGTTGTCCCGTTGGCAGCGGATGGAACCGCGCCCGGATCGAGTCCTGTGACAGACGTGGGGGTGACGGGCGAGATCCTGGTCAGCGCGCCGCACGTCAAGGAGGCCTATGACAGGCTCTGGCTGACCCAACGGGAGAGTGCCGGCGTTACCGGATGGCACCGCACGGGCGACGTGGGACACTTCGACGCCGCTGGCCGACTTTGGGTGGAGGGACGCCTTGCCCATGTTGTGACGGCACCAGGGACTGTGGTGACGCCAGTCGGGGCAGAACAATCCATCGAACGCCTGGACGGCGTACGGGTGGCTGCCATCGCCGGGGTTGGACCGTCGGGAACCCAAGCGGTGGTTGCTGTGGTGGAGACCGCGCCTCCCGTTCCCAAAGCCGGCCCCGCCGGGCCGCAACTCGCGGGGCGTGTCCGACGCGCGGCCTCCGAAGCCGGGGTCGATGTCAGTGCCGTGCTGGTGGTCCCCGCGCAGCCAACCGATATTCGGCACAACGCCAAGATTGACAGGACCCGTCTGGCCCGCTGGGCTTCACGGGTGCTGGCCGGCGGACGTCCGGGAAAACCATGAGGGTCCTCGTCACGGGTGCCAGCGGGCTTCTGGGGGGAGAAGTGGCTCGGCAGCTGCTTTACCAAGGCCATGCCGTAGCAACGTTTCAGCGCCGCCCGTCGGGAGTGGACGGCGCCGAGGACTTCCGTGGGTCCATTGATGATGATGCGGCGCTACGGAGCGCAGTTGACGGGGCCGAGGGAATCATCCACCTCGCCGCCAAAGTGTCCATCACAGGGCGCGCAGCCGAGTTTGACGCGGTGAACGTGGAGGGAACCCGCCGGTTGCTCAATTTGGCCAACGCGGCCGGGGTGCGGGACGTTGTGTATGTCTCGTCTCCGTCGGTGGCACATTCCGGCACGGCTATCGTGGGGTTGGGTGCGGAGCGCGCTGATCCCCGCCGTGCGCGCGGCGACTATGCCCGCACCAAGGCCGAGGCGGAATTGCTGGCCCTCGCTGCGGATGGACCAGACTTCCGAGTGGCGGCAGTGCGCCCCCACATTGTGTGGGGCCCCGGTGATACCCAATTGGTGGAACGCGTCCTGGCTCGTGCGAGCCGTCGCCGTCTGCCATTGCTCGACGACGGCGCTGCACTGATCGATACAACCTACGTGGACAACGCCGCGTCCGCCATTATTGCCGCCCTGCACCGGATGGATCACGTCCATGGCAGGGCCGTAGTGGTGAGCAATGGTGAGCCCCGGCCGATCGGCGAGCTGCTGGCCGGCATTTGCTCAGCGGGTGGTGTAGCCCCGCCGTCGTGGTCCGTGCCTGGTGGCTTGGCAAGGGCTGCTGGAGCCGTAGTAGAAAGGCTCTGGACCTGGGCAGGGCGCAAAGAGGAACCGCCGATGACCAGGTTCCTCGCTGAACAGCTCTCCACCGCGCACTGGTTCGACCAACGCGCAACCCGTGAACTCCTCGACTGGAAACCAGTTGTCTCGATTGATGAAGGACTGGTCAGATTGGCCGGGTATTACAGTTCGCGTGCTTCGGCTGACGGGGAAACCGGCGGACTTCCTTAGAACCGAGTCCCATTTTCGCCGAATCAGTGTTGCCAAACCCTAGCCGCAGGATCAAAGTGAGATAAATCAGATCATTTACATGGTCCCGGGGACCGTGTACGGGCCGGGGGTGGACCATGAGCACCACGTCAGACAACGCCTTGGAAGCAACGCCTGCCGGTGAGGAACCACAGCTTAAACGCGTGCTGGGACCCAAACTTCTCCTCCTCTTTATTGTCGGAGACATTCTTGGGGCCGGGGTATACGCGGTTACGGGGACTATGGCAGGGACAGTTGGTGGAATCGTCTGGTTGCCGTTCGTGCTCGCCTTTATCGTCGCCACCCTCACCGCGTTTTCCTACCTTGAGCTGGTGACGCAATACCCTCAGGCAGCCGGTGCTGCGTTATACGCGCATAAGGCCTTCGGAATCCATTTCGTTACTTTTCTTGTGGCGTTCGCCGTTGTCTGCTCAGGCATCACCAGTGCCTCGACGTCGGCCAATGTCCTTGCCCAAAACTTTTTTGGTGGCATGGAGGTCAACGGCTGGATGGACGTGCCGGACCGCGGCGTGATCACTGCCGTGGCACTGGGATTCATGCTGCTGCTGGCCGTGATCAACCTTCGCGGCGTGGGGGAGAGCGTTAAGTTCAACGTCATACTCACCGCAGTTGAGGTGCTTGCCCTGTGTATCGTGATCGGGGTGGGCTTCTTCGTGATGGCCCAGGGAACCGGCAATGTCCAGGAAGTCTTCGTTTTTACCGACTATCAGGACAAAGGGTTGTTCCTGGCGGTCACTGCAGCCACATCCATTGCCTTTTTTGCCATGGTCGGCTTCGAGGACTCGGTAAATATGGTGGAGGAAACCAGGAATCCGGAGCGGATTTTCCCCCGCACCATGTTGACTGGCCTCGGTATAGCAGTGATCCTCTACGTGCTGGTGGCTGTGTCAGTGGTCAGTGTGCTGACACCGGCGGAGCTGGGGGAGATCAGGGAAGCTGAGGGGGCGGCTCTTCTGGAAGTGGTGCACAAAGGGTCACCGGATTTCCCCATCGACAAGATCTTTCCTTTCCTCGCCGTCTTCGCAGTGGCCAACACGGCGTTGATCAACATGTTGATGGCCAGCCGGATGATTTATGGCATGGCACGCCAGCACGTTTTGCCTCGATCCCTGGGACGGGTCCTACCGGGTCGCCGGTCACCCTGGGCCGGCATCGTGTTCTCCACCGTCCTGGCCATGGGGCTGATCTGGTACGTCAGCAGTGACCCCTCCAGCAACATCGTGGCCAACCTTTCCGGGACCACGGCGTTCCTGCTGCTGTGCGTGTTCACCTTGGTCAACGTGGCATGCGTAGTTCTCCGCAGAAAGCGCGATCCTCACCGGAAGGTGTTCTTCACTTCTCCAGGACAGCTGCCATTGGTGGCAGCTGTGCTCTGTGCCTTCCTCGCTGGTCCCTGGGTGGGCAGGAACCCCATCCAGTACGAAGTGGCCGGCGGTCTCATGGCCATCGGCGTGGTTCTGTGGTTCATTACCTGGTTGATCACCAGGAAAAGCAACTCTGGAGCGGCAGAACCAGCCAGCGCGCAGGTGGATGCAGAGGGCCAAGGACCACAACAGCCACCGCAGGATTGACGCGGGTTCAGGTGAGATGGTCGAAGTCTCCTTGAGTCCATGCTGCGTGGCGTCGTGCAGAATCGTACAGGACGTCTTTCGCTCCGGAGGCGATGATGTTGTTGAAGTTGCCGTAGATCCGGTCGAACGTCAGCATCTCCAGCTGAGCTGCGATACGTAACGCCACCGCCCCGGAGAGCGGTAAGCGATTGGGATAGCTCCGCATGAACGCGACCGTGCGGCGATCGGGGTTGGGATATACGCTGTCACCGGTCAGCAGTACCCCTCTTCCGCCCGCCCCTGCCTCCCAGTGCACCACCGCGCTGCCCGCAAAGTGCCCCCCTGTTTGATGCAGGACCAATCCTTCGGCGATTGTTGTGGTGCCGGACCAGTAGGTAACGCTTGGATCCCTGCGTCCGAGCCATTCGCGGTCGGCTTCGGCGACCAGTACCGGGACGTTTCCAAGGCGGCGCGACCATTCCACCTGCACTCCGAACATGTGCGGATGACTGGCGGCAATAGCTACAACGGGGCCGTGTTCGAGGACCGCCGCCACAGCGTTGTCATCGACGTAACCCACCGGATCCCACAGCAGCGAGCCTTGGGACGTCACCACAAGCTGGGCAGTCTGGCCGATACCGACTCCGGGTTCAGTCCTGACCGCAATAAGTCCGGGTTCATTTTGCTCCAGCACGACCTTCTGTCCTGTCCGAGCGAGTTCGTCCAGGGTGAGCCATTGTTGCCCGTCCTCGGGCACGTACTGTCGTTCATCGGCACAGATAGGACAAACATCCGGCGCAGGTTCGTCGCGTTCAACGGCGCAGGTTGCGCAGATCAGCATCAGGAGTCCTTTCCTCGGCACTTTGTATCCGGCTGTCCCGCCAGGTATCGCCAGGTGATCATCATGCTTACCATTGTGGAGCAGTCGAAGTCGGAGAGGGACACCACACTAGGAGCGGACATGGCACTGAGCAAGGGAACACACGTGGAGTGGAACACCCCGCAGGGCAAGACGCACGGAAAGATCGTGGAAAAGAAGACCAGTGACTTTGTCCTGGATGGCAACAAACACGTGGCCAGCGAGGACGAGCCGCAGTATGTGGTGGAGTCAGAAAAAACCGGTGCCAAGGCAGCGCACAAGGGCTCAGCATTGACTGAAAAGAGCTAGTCGAATGGCACCGCAATACGAGGTGGTCATCATCGGCGGGGGCAATGCAGGTGTGTCATTGGCTGCGCGCTTGAAGCGATATGGCGTCAAGGACATCGCCCTCATCGAGCCCAAGGAGCATCATCTCTACCAGCCCTTGTTCTCCCATATTGCCGGTGGCCGGGCCGAGGTCAAGGAAGCCGTTCGAAGCCAGGAGTCCGTGACACCCAAGGGGGTTGAGTGGATCAAGGACAAAGCGGTCAACGTGGAGGCGGATGCTAACTCGGTCACGCTGGGGTACGGTTCCACAGTGACCTACGGGCACCTTGTGGTGTGCCCGGGGCTGCAGTACAACTGGGACGCCGTTCCGGGGCTGGCTGAGGCGGTGCATTCACCGTACGGTTCCTCTCATTACGAGTTTGAGCTTGCGCCGAAACTCTGGACCCTCTTGAGCACTATGAAATCGGGCACCGTCATCTTTACGATGCCTTCGGGACCAATTAAGTGCGGCGGGGCAAGCCAGAAGCCGATGTACTTGGCCTGCGACTACTGGAGGCAGCAAGGCGTCCTGCAGAATATCCGGGTTGTCATGGTTCAGCCTTATCCCACAGTCTTCGGCATTCCGGAGGTAGACCGGGAGCTTGACCGCAAGATTGCCGAGTACGGAATCGAACTCAGGACAAACAGCGAACTGGTGGCGGTGAATCCTGCCGGACGTACGGCCACTATTCGGAACAACGCGGACAACACTTCGGAGGACCTGCCCTACGATGTCCTCAACGCCGTTCCACCCCAGTCTGCGCCGGACTGGCTAAAAGCTACGGACTTGCCAGCGGCAGGAGACCAGCATGGTTTCGTGGAGGTGGATACGCTGACCCTGCGGCATCCCAGGCACCCCAATGTCTGGTCACTGGGCGATGCCGCAGGAACCACTAACTCCAAAGCCGGAGGCGCGCTGCGTAAGCAGACCAAGGTCCTGGCGAAAAATCTGGTCTCGGCCCGCAAAGACGAACCGCTCAGCCAGGAGTACAACGGATACTCGGTATGTCCGTTCACCGTTTCACGGAGCACAGTGGTCTTTGCCGAGTTCGACCCCCACTACCGGCCGATGCCAACCATCCCAAAGGTTCCCACATGGAAGGAAAGCCGGCTCTCCTGGTGGGTGGACCGCGATATGTTCCCGCAGGTTTACTGGCACCTGATCCTCAAAGGCCGCGCGTAGGACGCAAAGAGACCGGTCCGGCCAATAGGCCGGACCGGTCTCTGTTAGTGAATCTGGTGTTGTGAACCTAAGCGGGCTGGATGTTCTCCGCCTGCGGACCTTTGGGACCCTGCGTAATGTCGAATTGGACCTTCTGGTTCTCCTCCAGCGAGCGGTATCCGCTCGACGTAATCGCTGAGTAGTGAGCAAACACGTCAGGGCCTCCATCGTCCGGGGCGATGAATCCGAAACCCTTTTCAGCGTTAAACCACTTAACTGTTCCTGTTGCCATGCCTTTAATTTCCTTCACCCGGTCGCTGGTCGGTCCCGCTGGTCGGTTTGCCGTCCCTGCCACTCACGATATGAGCCTATGGGCCGGTTACGCTTGGGGCAACACATTTGGGGAGACGCTTAGGCATCGGTGGGAAGAACGCCCGACGGCGGAAGGCCGCCGTCGTCCGCTTGTTGCCTTGCCGGAGGCTGCTTCAGGGCAGCCGCGCTTGGTCACGCTTTCGGTGGGAGCAGTGCAGGGTCCGCTGCTTCTGTGCGGCCTGGTGCGCGAAGCGCCAGCAGCGGAAACAGGAGTACCGAGAGCATCCCCGCGCCTATGAGGGCGGAGGAAATTCCACTGCTGATGAACCCATGTTCCCGGCCAATGGTTGTCACGGCGACGATGATTGGCAAAGCTGTGGCCCCGAACAGCATGAGGGCCCGTTTGTCCGCTCGGGTGGCGCCGGGAGGCGCGGCGAGCAAGGACGGAAGCCCGCGGATGATCAGCAACAGGGCAAGAAGCAGCGGGACCATTGCCAGGGTCGCGGGACTGGAAGTCAAGGCGCCAAGATCGAAGTCAATGCCGGTGTCGATGAAGAAGATGGGCACCAGGAAGCCAAAGGCGACGGCGTCGATCTTCGTCTCAATGACTTTCCGATCTACTTCAGGAGCGCGTGCGATGGTGACCTTCCAGAGGACTCCCGCGGCGAAGGCACCCAGCAACATGTCCAGTCCCAGAATCATGCTGAGGACCACCAGACCGCTAAGAATCAACAGGATGGAACGCATGGCGAATTGGCTGCTGGTATGCAGTGTGGCGGTGACTTGGGCGTGGAACAGCGTGTGCCGTGCCTGGGAAGCAAAGTAGATTGCCACACCAGTCAGGAGAACGAAGCCGAGGAGGACTCCTGATGCGACGCCGAGTTGTTTGCCACTGAAGAACAGGGAGATAGCAATCAGCGGACCGAACTCGCCGACCGCACCCAAGGCCGTCACGGCGACACCGATCGGCGTCTTGGAAGCGCCGGCGTCCCGAAGGATGGGCAGCAAAGCGCCTAAAGCCGTGGAGCACAAGGCAACGCCGATAATCACGGCTGCCTCAGGTGAGGGGCCCAGGATGAAACCGGCCCCAATGCCGGCGGCCAGGGAAATGACCCAGCCAGCTGAGGCGCGATAAATGGGTCGCCCTCGGATCGCCGCGAAATCGATCTCGTTGCCCGCCACGAAAAACAACATGGCCAATCCGAAGTCAGCCAGCGTATCCGTTAAGGCGGTGGACTGCACCCAGCCCAGGAGGCTGGGTCCGAACAGGATGCCAAGGACAATCTCAAAGACCACGATGGGCACTTTGACCCAACGGTCAAGTAGCCGGGTGGCAAGAGGCGCTGCGACGGCCAGGACGGCGATGAGGACCAATGACGTGGACAAGCCTTGCATCGGCAGTGCCTCCGGTACCTTGGCTGCTTCAAGGAAAAGTACTCCAAAGCTACCGCCAGCTCTCCCAGTGCGCCAGAAGTCCAGGTTTGGGCAGCGTCAGGAAGCTGGCCGGCCGGGCCATTCCTTGCCCGCCCACGGGTCATAGTCCGCGATGAGTTTCTCCTGGGTCGGGCGCCTGTCTTCAGGGATGTGCTGAAGGTTTACCCGCACCCGATACCAAAGCGAACTCGATCCCCGCATCCCGTCAACAAGGACGTCGGCAGGGTGCAGCAGGGAAACAACGTCAGCGTGCCGGGCCTTCCACTCATGGAGTGCTGCCTCGGCCTCGGGCTTGGTCTTGGTGCGGGCAACCTCTATAAGGGGCATCATTGAGACCCGGCGACCCGAGCCGTCGCCGCTCCTGGGCGCCTTCTCGGCTGGGCCAAGCTCGGCAGCCAGCGAAAGAAGCCCATCGAGCGAGCCGGCGGCGTCGTCTATTCCCGCGTGGGGGTCGCCCAGATCTGAAAACCGATCGGGTACTGAGCGGACTGTGAACTGCTCTGGCCGGGCGGAGCGCACCTCCTCCCAAGCGAGCGGTGTAGAGACGCGGGCATCGGGCCGGGAACGGACAGAGTAAGCGGAAGCCACGGTGCGGTCCTTGGCGTTCTGATTGAAGTCAACGAACACGCTCTCCCCACGCTCCTCCTTCCACCACTTGGCGGTTGCCAGCCCCGGAGCACGGTTTTCCACTTCACGGGCAAGGGTCTCGGCGGCGAGCCGCACATCACGGTAAGACCACTGCGGTGCTATTCGGACCAGGATATGGAGCCCCCGGGAGCCGCTTGTCTTTGGCCACCCCACCAACCCGACATCATCCAGGACATCCTGTACAACGTAGGCCGTGTCCACAATCCGGGACCAATCAACCCCGGGCATAGGGTCCAAATCCACCCGCAGTTCGTCCGGGTGGTCAAGATCCTCCGCACGGACAGGGTGCGGGTTGAGGTCCAAACATCCGAGATTCACCACCCACGCCAAGCCGGCAGCATCGCGGATCACCGTCTCCTCCGCGGAGGTGCCGGACGAGTAGTGGAGAGTTGCTGTGCCAATGAACTCAGGATGGTTTTCAGGGACGCGTTTCTGGAAGAACGGTTCCGCGTCGATGCCCTTGGGAAAGCGTTTGAGTACCATCGGACGGCCGCCGGCGCCGCGTAGCGCCCCCTCTGCCACTGCGAGGTAGTAGTTCACCAGATCGAGCTTCGTCAGCCCGGGCTCGGGAAACACCATCTTGTCCGGGTTGGAGATACGGACCTCATGGCCGGTGATGTCGAGGATCTTGGCCGGGGACTTCGACGGGTTCATGCGGCCACGCTAGCAACCAACAGCCTTCCCAACCAGAGCCAGGTTGGAGAAGAGCATTAAACTCCTTTCGGCAACAAGCTGAGAATTCTGTAACTGGCTTTAAAAATATAAGTAGGTATGGTGTTGTCATAACCAAAAACCAAGGAGCATAAAATGTCGGGAAAATCGCCAAGCAGCGCCAAGTCGAAGAAATCAGGGAAAACGATTCTCGAAAAGAGGGCCGAAAAGAGGGCGAAGGCTGAAGGCAGTGAGAATCTCTTTTCAAAACCCCGGAAAAACCAGCGGTAACGCGGCTGCATAGCAGCGTAAACGAAAGTCACAGCAATGCAGCAGCTCATTACCGCGCTCATTATTCCTGCACGCCTCAGAGAGTTTATTCGAGTGGAGAGAATCGAGCCCGTTTTGACGGTTCAGCAGTCCCTCGTGGAAGGAAATGTTGAAGCAATAACCGGCCGGGGTTGGCACGTTCTCTTGAATGACGAAGCAATCCACATTCCTTTGCCCCTCAACCCGCGGGCCGAGGTCTTGATTCGCGAGGCAGGCACTCCCATGGAAAGCACAGTCAGTGGCACTGCCGTTTTCCTCGGTCATGGGAGCAGCGGTAATGATGAGGATGTGCCGCGTCATCTGTTAAGCCTTGCGGAGCGCCTGTTCGAGACGCGGCTGGCAGCTTAAGCAGAAGGCGTTCACAGGTGGGGGCGGGGCGGGCCGACTATATTGGCCCTGTCAGCCCAACACCACCATTGAGGGAGCCTGCACACTATGGCCAAGGAACTTGCCACCCAACTCATCGAACAACTCCAGGCTGCCGGAGTGCAGCGGATCTACGGAATCGTTGGCGACAGCCTTAACCCGATCGTGGACGCTGTCCGGCAAACTGGAGGCTCCAAGAAGGGCGGCATCGATTGGATCCATGTTCGCCATGAGGAGGCTGCCGCATTCGCTGCCGCTGCTGAGGCCCAGCTGACGGGAAAACTGGCTGTCTGCGCGGGGTCTTGCGGTCCCGGCAATTTGCACCTGATCAATGGGTTGTACGACGCCAACCGCACCGGAGCACCGGTGCTTGCCATTGCTTCGCACATTCCCAGCAAGCAGATCGGCAGCGGATTCTTCCAGGAAACGCATCCGGACCGGCTCTTCAACGAGTGCTCCGTGTATTCGGAGATGATTAGTACGGCCGAGCAAGCACCGCGGGTCATGCACAGCGCCATCCAGAACGCTGTTGGCCTCGGGGGAGTCGCAGTTGTGACCCTTCCGGGCGACATCGCCGGGCTTGAAGCTACGGCACCAACCCCGTTGCCGGCTGCATTCCGACCGGCAGCCCTGGTACCCGATCCAGCCAGCGTCCGGGAACTGGCTGACGCCATTAACGACGCCGGTAAGGTGGCTATTTTTGCCGGCGCCGGCGTCGAAGGGTCGCATGATGAACTGATCGCCCTGGCAGAACTGGTCAACGCACCTATCGGCCACTCCCTGCGGGGCAAGGACTTCGTTCAGTACGACAACCCCTTCGATATTGGGATGACCGGGCTGCTCGGCTATGGGGCGGCGGCCGAGGGCATTGAAGACGCGGACCTGCTCATCCTGCTCGGCACTGATTTTCCCTATGATCAGTTCCTGCCGGACACCCGCACTGCCCAGGTTGACAGGGCCGCGCAGCGGCTGGGGCGGCGGACCGACGTCGACATCGCAGTCCATGGCGACGTACGTCCCACCTTGACCGCTTTGTTGCCATTGGTTACGCCGAAGAAGAGCAGACGTTTCCTTGACCAGATGCTGAAGAAGCATGACCGCCTGATGAACAAAGCCGTGGGAGCCTACACCCGCAAAGTGGAGAAGAAGCAGCCTATCCACCCCGAGTACGCGGCCTCGCTGCTGGACCAGGTTGCAGCGGAAGACGCTATCTTCACAGCCGATACAGGCATGTGCAACGTCTGGACTGCGCGTTACATCAACCCGTTGGGCACCCGTCGGCTGATCGGCTCGTTCCTCCACGGATCCATGGCCAATGCCCTTCCGCACGCCATTGGCGCGCAGGTGGCCTACCCCGGGAGACAGGTGGTGTCCGTGTCCGGCGACGGCGGCCTGTCCATGCTGATGGGCGAGCTCATTACAGTGGCGGCACACCAGCTACCCGTGAATGTGGTGGTGTTCAATAACTCCACGCTAGGAATGGTGAAGCTCGAAATGTTGGTAGACGGGCTACCCGACTTCGGAGTGGACGTTCCGGACGCCAACTACGCAGCGGTGGCCAAAGCCTTGGGTTTCCACTCCGTGCGCGTCACGGATCCGGCAGACATTGAAGCAGCATACCGGGAGGCATTTGCACATCCCGGGCCGTCCTTGGTGGAACTCATCACCGACCCCAACGCGCTCTCCATTCCGCCGAAGATATCGGGCTCGCAGGTCCTTGGATTCGCCACGGCCATGTCCAAAGTGGTCCTGAACCGTGGTGCCGGGGAAGCTGTAAGCATGGCGCGAAGCAACCTGCGCAACATTCCCCGGCGGTAGGCTACAGACGGCTGGCGGCAGCGAGGTAGGGCGCTGTCCGGCTTGTTAGGGAACGCGCGACGACGGCTGGCGGGCCTGCGACCATGATCTGCCCGCCGGCGTCGCCTCCGCCGGGTCCCAGATCGATCACCCAGTCTGCGCCTGCCACGACATCCATCTCATGCTCCACCACGATGACCGTATTGCCTGCATCCACTAGCTTGTGCAACTGGGCCATCAGGAGTTGGACGTCGGCCGGGTGTAGTCCAGTAGTGGGCTCATCCAGCAAATAAAGTGTGTGGCCGCGCTGGATGCGCTGCAGCTCGGTGGCGAGTTTGATGCGCTGTGCTTCGCCGCCGGAAAGCTCGGTGGCCGGCTGGCCCAGGCGGAGGTATCCCAGGCCCACCTCGCGAAGGGTCTGGAGGCTGCGGGCAACGCCGGGAAGATCAGCCAGGAATTCGGAAGCCGCGTTCACGGTCATGCCCAGGACGTCGGCAATACTGTGTCCACGGTAAGTGACTTCCAGGGTTTCGGGATTGAACCGCGACCCGTGGCATTCGGGGCAGGGCCCGTAACTCCCGGGGAGGAACAGTAGTTCCACTGCCACGAACCCTTCTCCCTGGCAGGTTTCGCAACGGCCGCCGGCCACGTTGAAGGAGAACCGGCCAGCCCCGAAGCCTCGGGCACGGGCTCCCTCAGTGGCTGCGAACTCCTTCCGGACTCCGTCAAAGAGCCCGGTGTAGGTGGCCAGGTTGGAGCGAGGGGTCCGCCCGATGGGTCTCTGGTCCACCTTGACGAGCCGGTCCAGCTGGTGGAGCCCGGATACCAGGCCCACAGTGTTCGCCTCGTGCGAAGCGTCTCCTTCGGGGTGCAGCTCGGCCCCGATAACCTCGGCCAGAACGTGGCTGACCAGGGAGGACTTACCCGAGCCGGACACGCCAGTCACTGCCGTGAGCACGCCTAACGGGAACTCAGCCTCCAAGTCCCGAAGGTTATGGCGGTTGATGTTCTGAAGCTTGAGCCACTCCTTCGGCTGGCGGTGCTCTTTCGGCTGGCGGGGCTCTTTTGGTGGATTCGGGTTGTGGCTGTCAGGGAACAGGAACGGCCGCGTGATGGAATCCTGCACGTTGGCAAGTCCAGCCACGGGACCGCTGTAAAGTACCTGCCCTCCGCCATCACCGGCGCGGGGTCCGACATCGACAAGCCAATCGGCTGCCCTGACGAAATCCATGTTGTGCTCCACCACGAACACGGAGTTGCCTGAGCTCTTGAGCTGGTCGAGCACAGCGAGGAGCGGCTCGGCATCGGCCGGGTGCAGTCCTGCAGATGGTTCATCAAGCACGTATATGACGCCGAAAAGCCCGGAACGCAGCTGGGTGGCGATCCTTAGGCGTTGCATCTCGCCGGGAGAGAGCGTTGGTGTTGGACGACCCAGCGCGAGGTAACCCAAGCCTAGATCCAAAAGTACCGTGACCCGGTTTAGTAGGTCGCGGGTGATGGCGACGGCTACCTCGTTGGTTTCACCGGAGGTCTCAGTCCGTGAGGCTGTGCCGGCCGCCGTCAATTCCGTGGTGGGGCGGATGATGTTGGCGAGATCGGCCATCGGTAGCGCGTTGAGCTCGGCGATGGTCCTGCCTGCGAAAGTAACAGCAAGTGCGTCCGGCCGGAGCCCGCTGCCATCACACTGCAAGCAACGCCCTGTTTTCATGAAGCGCAGCACCCTGTCACGCATCGTGGTGCTTTTGGAGTCGGCCAGGGTGTGGAGCACATAGCTTTTGGCACTCCAGAACCGACCCTTGTAGGGCTTGGCGACTCGGTCCCGTTGCGGCGTCACTTCCACAACGGGCTGCTCTTCGGTGAAGAGAATCCAGTCGCGGTCCTTTCTGGGCAGCTTCCTCCACGGCATGTCGACGTCGTAGCCAAGATGTGTGAGTATGTCGCGGAGATTTTTGCCCTGCCAAGCGCCGGGCCACGCGGCGATGGCACCATCCCGGATGCTGAGGGACGGGTCGGGAACCAGGGACTCTTCCGTGACCGTGTGGGCGACTCCCAGTCCGTGGCACTCAGGGCACGCACCGGCTGAAGTGTTGGGAGAGAAGGCATCGGAGTCCAATTGCCGGGCCCCCTCCGGATAGCTCCCGGCTCGCGAGAAGAGCATTCGCAGGGAATTGGACAGGGTGGTCAGTGTGCCAACGCTGGAACGGGCGGTTGCCGTGCCTCGGCGCTGTTGGAGGGCGACGGCGGGTGGCAGCCCGGTGATCGTTTCCACCTTGGGATTGTGGC
Source organism: Paenarthrobacter sp. (assembly GCF_031180005.1). NCBI lineage: Bacteria > Bacillati > Actinomycetota > Actinomycetes > Micrococcales > Micrococcaceae > Paenarthrobacter > Paenarthrobacter sp. The sequence goes on from NZ_JAPSHI010000002.1 coordinate 232,168, forward strand.
CCTGTTGAATGAGGCGCCGCGCGTACGGGGCCACGGATTCGAAGTAGCGGCGCTGGGCTTCGGCAAAGATCGTACCGAACGCAAGGGACGATTTTCCGGATCCTGAAACTCCGGTGAACGCAACAATTGAATCGCGTGGTACGTCTACGTCCACGTTACGGAGGTTGTTCTCGCGGGCTCCGCGGACCCTGACGAACCCATCCTCAGCGTCGGCAAACTGTGGTGTTTCCTGGTTGAAAGCAGGGTGCCGGGAATTTCGCAGTTTACTGTCCATTGAAACGACTCTATCGGTGAACCCACGCGCCTACGCCGGAGATACCATCAGCAAAGAGATGTATGGCCTCAAAATGGTGGAGCCAGCCAAGCTGTCCAATACGGCAGGATCAGCTTTGGAACCAGTTAGCCCATGTCGCCCTGGAGAAGGCGACGCGTCACCTCTGCCAGCAGCTCTACACCACGCAGCGCATCCTCGTCCGTGGTGTGCTCGGCCTCATTGTGCGAGATGCCCTCCACACTGGGAACGAAGAGCATGACGGTGGGGACAACGTCTTTCATGTTGGTCGAGTCGTGGCCGGCTACCGTCATGATGGTCGTGTGCGTGAAGCCCAAGCGTTCGGCGCTTGCGATGCCAAGGGCAACACCTTCAGGCTGGTAGTCCACCAAGCCCCACTGGTGTGTCAGCTCCATGCGGACATCGGTGCGGGATCGGTCACTGGCTTCGCCTGCCCATTTCCCCAAAAGTTCGACTGCCCGGGCAAGTACCTCTTCGTCCGGGGACCGAAGGTCAAGGTTCATGGTGACCTGCCTGGCAATGGTTACGGGGGAATTGGGAAGGACGTACAGTTCGGACACCGAGGTGTGCAAATGGCCGGGCTCAAACTCCGCTGCCAGTTCCCGTGCGGCGGCGATGAGCAGAGCCGCACCGTAGAGGGCGTCCCTGCGATCCTCCATTCGCGTGGCGCCGGTGTGAGACTGGGCTCCGTCGACGGTTACCCGGAACTTGCTTGCAGCCCACGTGCGGTCCACCACCCCCACCTGCGTGCCGTTTTCTTCAAGGTTCCGGCCCTGTTCGATGTGGATTTCTGCGTAGCGCGCCACCTCGCTGAGGGTGGGCGCGGTACCGTCCGGGAAGAGATGCCCATCGGCTAGGGCCTCCGCCACGGTGCTTCCACTGTGATCAGTCGTAGCCAATGCATCCTTGAGCGGAAGTTTCCCGGTAAAGACCGAACTTCCCATCATGCTTGGCGAGAAACGGCTGCCTTCCTCGTTGAACCAATTGACCACAGCCAGGTTGTAGGCGGGGTTCACCTTCCCGGCCCGGGCTTCCGCGGCCACGGTGCTTCCGGCCGTGGCTGCTGCGAGCACCCCGTACGCGCCGTCGTACCTTCCAGCCAAAGGCTGGGAATCAAGGTGGGAGCCCAGCAATACATAAGGAGCTCCCGGAACAAGCTCGATGGTACCGAATTGGTTTCCGGCTTCATCCACCGTCTCGGTGTACCCATGCCGGGTCAGCCACTGCCCGAACCACCGGCGGGTGCCGTGGTCCTCGGCGGTGCCTGCCTGCCGGTCCACGCCTCCACCGGCCGTGGAGCCAAAGGAGGACATTGCCGCGAAGTCATCCAGGAAGTTGGAGTAAGTTTTGCTCATGGTGTTTCCTTAGCTGTGAGTGCTGGAAGAAGTGCTCAGCGCTGGTTCAAGTTCTTCAGTTCGGACGCGTGGAGGAAACTTATCCGCACCGAAACGGATTTCCCCGCCCACCATGGTTGCCAGGACCTGGGTGGCTCCGATGGCGGAGGGGACCACTTTCGTAGGGTCTTGGTCGAGGAACACCAGGTCAGCTAAATATCCGCGGGACAGGCGGCCTTTCACGCCCTCCGCGCCCGTAGCTGTAGCCGATCCTGTTGTGTAGGCGGCCAGTGCCTCCGCAGCGGTGATCCTTTCGGCAGGACCGTAGACCGCCCCGGATGGTGTCAGCCTCTCCACGAAAGACTGCATGACATCCAGGGGGCGGCCGTTGGAGACGGGCCGGTCGGAGCTGCCAGGAAGAACCCCACCGCGTGTCAGCAGGCTCTTGCCCGGGTAAGACCATAGCGTGCGTTTCGGTCCGAGCAATCGGGCCATCCCGTCTCCAAACTCAGTGATGAAGTGCGGTTGGGGCACCAAGACAATCCCGGCTGCGGCTATCCTGTCCAGCTGCTCGGGGCGGACAACGCCTCCATGCTCGATCCGGTTGGGCAGGGCGTGAAGGCCGAAGGTGTCTTGGGCTTCTGTCAGGATGTCGATCGCGTGGTCGATTGCATGGTCGCCAATCGCATGCATGGCGACCGCCCAACCTGCGCTGTAGGCCTTGAGTGCTGCTTCGCGTAGCTTCGCCGCGTCCATCTGGAGATAGCCGTGGTTGTGGGTACAGCCGACGTATTCTTCGGTGACGTAGGCGGTGCTGCCAAGCAGCGAACCGTCGCTGAAGATCTTGACGGGGCCCAACTTGAGCCAATCATCGCCCAGGCCCGTACGTATACCGGTATCCAGTCCGCTGGTCACTGAATCCGCTGCATGCCCCTGCAACGGGTGCAGGGCATCGAGGACGATCATCGGCTGCATCCTGACGCTGAGGAGCCCCTTGTCCTTCGCGTTCTGATACGCCGCGAACTCCTGAGGCGAATGCCCAATCCAGCCGCCCGCAATTCCAGCATCAGTGACGCTCGTGATTCCCTCCGTCAAGTAATGCGATGTGGCCAAATCCAAGGCACGTTCGATGGTTTCCAACGGATAGGGCAGCAGGAGGTCCTGGACGAGCCGCATGGCATTTTCTTCCAGGAGTCCTGTGGGACGGCCATCCGGGCCTATGACCACCGCACCGCCGTCGATCCCGGCTCCAAAGTCTGCACCTTCGGCCTCAATCAAGGCCAGGGCCACCCCGTTGAGCGTGCAGGCGTGGCCGGACGAGTGCTTGATCCACACGGGGCGCCCGCCGGCGGCGGCGTCCAGCCGGTCGCGGTCCGGTTGCTGGCCGTCGAGAAGGAGTGGGCTGAAACCTGAGGCGACCACCCATTCGTTGGGTCCTAGCCTGGCTGCGGCTTCCGCGATGACGTCGTAAACGTCCTCCAGGCTTTCCACCGACCCGAGTCCTGCTTCCATCAGGCCCAGGCCGAACCACACGCTATGTGCATGAACGTCGTTGAAGCCCGGGACGATCGTAGCGCCCGCGGCGTCAATGACCCGGGCCGCACGGGCAGCCATGCCGGCGTCGGGATCGACATCGAGTATTTTGCCGTCATGAATGAGCAGGCTTTCCGCTGTAGGGCGGGAGGGATCCTGCGTCAGGATGTGGGCGTTGCGGATCAGGAGATCTACGAGCATGAATCCTCTTTGATAGAGCCCGGGATTTCCGGAGCGTGTGGGGCCGACTTCCATTCAATGCTGGAAAAATGGTGACTTCAATGGACAAAAGCCGCCGCCTGGCAGACAGATCTTGGGCGTTTGCCTAAAATTGACCCATGAGCCCTGATTCTCCCGAAAGCGCTGGTTCCCTTTCCGCCCGCTCCCGGGCCTTTAACCCTTCCCCGTCAAGCGAGCCGGAATGGACCGGCTTGATCGAACGCCTGTGGAAGGAGCGGGCCCTGCTGGTCAGTGACTTCCTGGACCGCTTCGCCGACATCTCCTATGGGCAGGCACTGGTACCCGCGGAGGACGTATACCGTACGGCAGAGGACACCATGGATCTGTTCCTATTCCAAATGGCCGGATTGGAACTACCGCCGGACTTGCAGGCCCTGCCCCGTGAAGTTGCCAGACGGCGGGCCAGCCAGGGCGTCCCGCTTGATGCATTCCTGGAGGCCATACGAAATGACTTCCGCGTCCTCTGGAAGGGGCTGGAGCGAGTCGCAGGAGACTCCGGAATCGCCCTCCTGGTGGCCAACATGACACGGGTCCTGGATACGGTGGAAGGATATGTCAGCAGTATCCAGCAGGCGTACGCCGAGGAGGAAGCCCGGCTGACCCGCAATAAGCAGCTCTACCGGCAGAGAATCTTGTCGCGCTTATTCAACAGCGGTATAGGCGCCCCCGGCGACGCAGCGGCGGCAGCCGAGGTTCAAGACATGGCGGCTGCCTTGGGCGTTCAGGCCACCGACACTTTTGAAGTGTTGGGAGTAGCCGCGGGCAACATCGCCCAAGCCCAGCGCCAATTCGAGTCAGATTCCCGAGCGTTCCTGTACGAGCACGGCGGAGCCCTTTACATCTTCCGTCAGCAGCGAAAGGGCAGGACCTGGCGGGAGGCCGGACCGGATTTTCCGGCCGGGTACGTTCCGGATGTCAGGGGGCTGGCTGGAGTCCCCTCGGCCGCCCCGGCCGCACTGGTACTGGCAAACCAGAGGGGTGCAGGCTTCGGGTTGGCAACGGTGGAGAATACTTGGATGGCCATCGCATCCGCCCTCTTGGAGCAAACACTCCCGGGGTTTTCTGCTCACGTGGCCGAAGCCCTGGACCGGTGCACATCCCACGAACGCCAGCGACTACTCCAGGTTGCCCGGATTTACGGACGAACCGGGTCCATCAAGGAAACCTCGGAGGAGCTCTACTGCCACAGAAACACCACCGTTAACAGGCTGCACAGCCTGCAGCAAGTTATCGGTCTGGATCTCACCATCCCTGAGGAGGCGGCTTTGGCGTTGGTAGCCCTGAGTGGCTATGACGAAAAGTCTGAAGCGTTGTGACTTTGCACAAATAGCTGAAGCGAAGCGGGTGGAAATTGTCATTGATGAGTGCGTTCTCACTGACTTAGTGTCGTAGATAACTCCCAACATGCAGCCGGAGGCATCCCGGCGGTTGTATGCGAACTACACTCCACCTGTTCGAAAGGCTCACATCGTGACCACCTCACATCCCGTTCCGACCTCCGAGGGCGCCCCTCCGGTTATCTCCGGCAAGGACGCCGGAAAAATTGCCCGAGCCGCCTTTGTGGGCACAGCGCTGGAATGGTACGACTACTACCTCTTCGGCACCGCTGCAGCACTGGTTTTCAACCGACTGTTCTTCACCAACATGGACCCCACCGCTGCTTTGCTGGCCTCCTTCGCCACATTTGGCGTCGGCTTCGCTGCCAGGCCGCTGGGGGCCATGATCTTTGGATATATCGGTGACCGCTTCGGACGCCGGCCGGCACTGCTCATCACCATCGTGATGATCGGCGTTGCTACTGCACTCATCGGCCTGCTGCCCGACTTCGGCAGCATTGGTTTGGCGGCGCCCATCCTCTTGGCAGTGCTGCGGCTTGTCCAAGGATTGGCTGTCGGCGGTGAATGGGGCGGTGCGGTAACCATGGCGGTCGAGCATGCCCCCGCCGAAAAGCGCGGCCGCTACGCAGCACTCGTCCAAGTGGGATCTCCCGTTGCCACCCTGCTCGCCTCCGGCGCCTTCTCCCTGGTCCTGCTCTTCCCGTCTGAGGCCTTCGATGCCTGGGGCTGGCGTATACCGTTCCTGTTGGCTTTCCCCATGCTGGGTGTTGCCCTCTGGATCCGCCTCAAGGTTGAGGAATCGCCGATCTTCAAGGACTTGCTGTCCATGGGCGAGACGTCCAAGGTTCCGGCATTCGAAGTCTTCCGTCATGCCAGTGGCCGCCTCGTAGTGGCAGTTCTCGCCGCGTTGCTTGGCGTTGGTGGTTTCTACATGATCACCACTTTCGTCGTCAGCTATGGATCAAATACCCTCGGCATGGACCGCAACGTCATGGTCAACGCCACGCTGATCGCCGCCGTGGCGCAGATTGTAGTGACCTTCTTCATGGGACGCCTGGCCGAAAAGATAGGCCCCGGCAAGGTCACCATGTGGGGCGGCATCGCCAGCGCCGTCATGGCGTTTCCCCTGTTCGCCATGATCGACACCAAGTCGCCGCTGCTGATCACCCTCGCCATCACCGTTGGGATCATGCTGATTGCCATCGCCTACGCCGTCAATGGTGCCCTTCTGACCGAATTGTTCCCCCCAAAGCTGCGGTACTCCGGCGTGGCCCTGGGCTACAACATCGCCGGTGCTACCAGCGGCTTCATGCCCTTGCTCGCCACCGCCATGCTCGGAGTGTCCGGCAACCAGTCATGGGGCGCCGCTCTGATCCTGGTCATCATCTCACTGCTTACCGCGGTGGGCGGCTTCCTCGGGGAGCGCCTGCGCGTGGAGGACAAGCGCCTGGTTCGGGATAACTAGGGACTCCGGACAGCCTGACACCACAGCCAAGGGAACCGAATATGATCACCGACGAACAATCCCAGCGAATCCTCGACGCCGTCGATGCCGCCTTTGACGCCCAACTTTCCTTCACCCAAGAACTCGTCAAACACCCCTCGCTCCGCACCAAGGAGGGCAGCGCCCAGGAACTGCTCCATGCAGCCATGGCCGCTCGGGGCCTGGCGATGGACCAATGGGAGCTGGACGCGGGGGAGCTTTCCACCCATTCGGGGCACGGAACAGTGACCGTTTCCTACGAAAACGTCACCAACGTTGTGGGCACGTACCAGCCCGTCACCGAAACCGGGCGGTCCCTCATCCTGAACGGCCACGTTGACGTCGTCCCGGAAGGTCCCGCGGAAATGTGGTCACGTTCCCCTTGGGACGCCCCAATCATTGACGGCTGGATGTACGGCCGCGGCGCAGGTGACATGAAGGCAGGGCTCGCGGCGAACCTGTTCGCTTTCGACGCCGTTCGTGCTGCCGGCTTTGACCCCGCGGGTCGGATCCACCTCCAGTCGGTGGTGGAAGAAGAATGCACCGGCAACGGATCGCTTTCCGCCCTGATGCGCGGATACCGCGCCGACGCCGTCGTCATTCCCGAACCAGAAGAGGACATGTTGGTGCGGGCCAATGTGGGCGTCCTGTGGTTCAAGGTCCGGGTTTCCGGGAAGCCGACCCATCCGCGGGAAATGGGCTCGGGTTTCAACGCCATCGATGCCGCCTACACCGCCATGGCAGCCCTGCGTGAAGTCGAAGAAAAATGGAACACGGAGCAGGCGAATCACCGGTATTTTGAGGATCTGGTGCACCCCATCAACTTCAACTTTGGAGGCATAGTTGGTGGGGACTGGCCATCCAGTGTACCCGCGTGGTGTGAATTCGACGTTCGCGCTGCGGTCTACCCGGGCATCAGCGCCGATCAGGCCTGGACCGAGCTCCAGGAATGCTTGACGAACCTGGGTAACGGTGAGCAGCCCATTGCTGCCGTTCCGACCAAAACAGGCTTCTTTGCTGAAGGTTACGTATTGGAACCGGGCAGTGAGGCCGAAGCGGTGCTGGAGCGTACCCACGCACAGGTGTTCGGCACTGAACTGGACAGCTTCACCACCCCCGGCTATCTCGACGGACGGGTGTTCACGCTCTACGCGGGCACTCCCACGCTGGTGTACGGCCCCGTCTCGGAATCGATCCATGGCTTCGACGAACGAGTCTCTGTGGAATCGATCAGGCGGATTACCAAGAGCATCGCCTTGTTCATTGCGGAGTGGTGTGGCACTAACGAACGTCCCGTCACCTGATCAAGAAACCTGATGCCGGAACAGTAAGCCATGGTGAAATCTGGCTCCCGAGAGGACAATGCGGTACATGGCTGAACAAAGAGTCAGTGAACAAGGTGGCAACGAACAGGACGCCAACAAAGACATAGTCAAGCGGCTGATCGGTTGCATCAACGATCGCCACATCGAGGTCATGGACGAGCTGTTCCACGACGACGCCGTGATGCACTGGCCTCAATCCGGGGAAATGGTACTCGGTGCGGAGAACCGCAGGGGTATATACAACGCCTTTCCGCAGTTGCCCACCATCACGCCAAGGCGCCTGCTGAGCGGTGGGAACCTTGTGGTAGCTGAGGCGTCGCTGGACTATGGCGGTCCGGTCTATGAAACCGTCTTCATCTTTGAGTTCCGCGACGGCAGGATCGCCAAAGAAACCGCGTACTGGAGTGAGGCCTTCCCTGCCCCGGAGTGGCGTTCCCAATGGGTTGAAATCAGTAGGACTTAGTCGCGTTCACCCCCGGAAAGAATGTCCGGGCTACTCGGCGGCAGGTCGCCGTCGTTGTTGTTTTGTGGCCGACCTGAGTTCTTTCGCTACGCGGTGGCGCCTGGCGGAGCCGCGGGTCGGCTTGGAAGCGCGGCGGACGGTTTCGGGGACGAGGCCCTGTCTTATCAGCTCAGCGAGCTTGGCCATGGCGATCTCGCGATTACGCAGCTGGGATCGTTCTTCCGATGCGGTCACAGTGAGGGTACCGCCGACGAGTTTTCGCCCCAGGCGTTTGAGCAGCAACTGCCGCTGCTCCTCAGTCAGGGTGACAGAGTCGGTAAGGTTCCACATCAACTCCGCCCGGCTGTCCGTGGTGTTAACGTGTTGACCGCCCGGTCCGGAGGAGCGGGAGAATCGCCAATTGAGTTCCGCGGCGGGGATCGTCAGCGAAGGGGAGATTTCCAGGTCCATGAGTCAAGCCTTGCACGTCATGGAGGCCTACGTGGGCACGTTCGCTACGACATTTTCCGACCCGCTTTTTTATATTAGGTAAGCCTAAGCTAATCTTTCGTTTTGTGATTGAACTGACTGAACTCTCCGGGCTCGAGGCCACGGACCTGGTCCTCCGTTATGGGGACAAGGATGTGGTCCATGGAGCAGGGCTCCGGTTGGAGCCGGGGCGCATAGTCGCCCTGGTGGGCCCGAACGGCAGTGGCAAATCCACTCTGCTTCGCGCGCTGGCCCGATTGCACGAGGCGTCTTCCGGAACGGTGACGGTCAAACCTGCGGACGGCGAAGCGTCAGATGCGTTGATGATGAAGCGCAGTGATTTCGCCCGGCATGTGACCTTGCTTTCGCAGAGCCGCCCCGTGCCGCACGGCCTCAGTGTCCGTGACGTCGTCGAGTTCGGGCGCCATCCCTATCGCGGACGGTGGCGCGCTGCCGATCCTGAGGGTCCGGCCGCCGTCGAACGCGCCATGGAGCTGACCGGTGTGGCGGAACTTGCCAACCGGGGCGTCCATGAACTCTCGGGCGGGCAACTGCAGCGGGTGTGGCTGGCAAGCTGCCTGGCGCAGGACACGTCAGTGCTGCTGCTCGATGAGCCAACCAACCACTTGGACCTCCGCTACAAGGTGGAGATCTTCGATCTGGTGTACGACCTCGCCCGCATTCACGGTGTGGCGATTGGCGTGGTTCTGCACGATCTCGACGAGGCAGCAGCACTTGCCGATCACGTGGTGGTTTTGTCCGAAGGCCGAATCGCGGCCGCCGGACCGGCGCACGAGGCACTTGATGCAGCGCTTCTCAGTGACGTCTACTCAATTCCCATCGTTACCCACACTGACCCGCTGACCGGCAGGCTGCGCACCCGCGCTGTAGGCCGACACAGCGACAGCTGAACACCCCTCACTAACGTAAGCCCCCCAACACGAAAGGGACCCCTGTGTCCATGAAGATCCACAAAGCCCTGGCCGCCACGGCCGCCTTGGCAGTTCTGCTCAGCGGCTGCGGCACCACTGAAGGCCCCGCGAGCTCCGCATCGAACAGTGCCGGCGCGGGAGAAGCCATCTCTGTGACAGACGCCCGCGGTACCGAGGTTAAGCTCGATAGCCCCGCCAAGCGCGTGGTCGGCACCGAATGGAACGTAGTGGAGAACCTGACTACCCTCGGCGTCATGCCGGTAGGTGTCGCGGACGTCAAGGGCTACAACACCTGGGTTACCGCCGGCAAACTGGACAGCACTCCCACGGACATCGGAACGCGCAACGAACCCAGCTTTGACACCATCGCCTCCCTCGATCCTGACTTGATCGTTGCCACCACCGACCTCACCGAGCCAGTGATAAAGCAGCTCGAAGAGTTGGCTCCCGTTGTTGTGGTGAAGTCCGCCGATGGCAGCCGCCAGATCGCGCAGGCCGAGGACAACCTGAAGCTCGTCGCCAAGGCAACCGGCACCGAGAAGAAAGCCGATGAGGCCATCGCAGCGTTCGACGCCGCCGTTGCCAAGGGCAAGGCCGATCTTGAGAAGGCCGGCCTGGGCGGTTCCCGGGTAGCGTTCGCAGACGGCTGGGTTACTGACGGCAAGGTTTCCATCCGCCCGTTCACCAAGGGATCCCTGCTGGCCGATATCAATAGCGAGCTGGGTCTCGTGAACCCGTGGACGGTTGAGGGCGACCCTGCCTACGGCCTGGGCTCCACCGACGTCGAAGGCCTCACCGCCGTCAACGCCGACCACTTCGTCTACATCACCAACAGCGCAGATGGCGATTTCACCGAGCAGTTGACCGACAACGCAGTCTGGAAGTCGCTTCCGTTCGTGTCAGCCGGCAAGGTGCACCGCCTCTCAGACGGCATCTGGATGTTCGGTGGCCCGGCCTCGATGACCCAGTACGTCGACGCCATCGTCGCGTCCCTCACCAAGTAGCCTCACCCGCATGACCGACACTGTGAAGAGGCCCGCCATGACCGTTCCCACGGCCGTGGCGGGTGCTCCCGTACCTGCCGCGCCGACTGGACGAAATGACGGTCGTCCCTCCGGGCTGGTCCTGGTGGCTGGCGCCGGGGTTGTTATCCTGGCCCTGTTTTCCACGATCCACCTCACGCAAGGAACGGCCGACGTCGGCCCCTTCCAGTTGTTGGGGCTGCTCACCGGAGGCGGAACGGACCAGGAAACCGCAGTGTTGGTTGCCTCGAGGGTACCGCGCCTTTTTGCCGGCTTGTTGGTCGGCGTGGCGTTGGGGGTTGCTGGCGCAGCTTTGCAGTCGGCCACCCGCAACGTCCTTGCTTCCCCTGACACACTGGCTGTGAACGCCGGTGCGCATTTCGCGATCGTGGCAGTGGCCGCATTCGGCCTGACGCTTCCGGCACTCCTGTCCGGTGGCATCGCCTTCATCGGCGGCCTCGCCGCGGCGGTGCTTGTTCTGGCGCTGTCAGGCGGAGGTGCCAATGGCAACGGCGGCCCGATTCGCTTGGTACTCGCCGGCACAGCATTGGCATTGGGCCTGCATTCGGCCACCAGCGCGTTCCTTCTTTTGTTTAGCCAGGAAACAACCGGACTGTATGCGTGGGGCCAGGGAAGTCTTGCCCAGTCCCGCACCGACGAGCTGATCCAGTTCACGCCCATCGTCCTTGTCGCTATCGCCGCACTCTTCCTCCTCGCTCGTCGGATGGATCTGCTGGGGTTGGGTGACGACGCCTCCAGGCTGGCTGGTGCGGATCCACGCCTGGCACGGGTGGGCGCCGTCGTACTTGCCGTGGTCCTGTCGGCTGCGGCGGTGACGATCGCCGGCCCGATCGGGTTTGTGGGACTCTGCGCCCCTGCAATCGTCCGTCTTCTGGCATCCCGTCTTCGCGGCCTGGGCCGGCATAGGGCATTGCTGCCCATCTCGGGCCTGGCCGGTGCTGTGGTGATCATCGGAGCGGACGTCCTGGTCCGTGGCCTGTTCGGTGCCCAAGCCGGCGTTGAGGTCCCCACCGGTGCAGTCACGACGGTCTTCGGTGCTGTCTTCATGGTGATCCTGGCCATGCGGATGTCTGACGCCGGGCTGAGTGTTGCAGGTGATGCCCTGGCGAGGCTGCGTTCCCGCCGGTTTTTCCTCACCGTTTTGATCGGGCTGCTCATTCTGCTTACTGGCTTGTTGGTGGCGGGGTCGCTACTCGGAGATGCGAAGCTCCTGCTCGGGGATCTCATCAACTGGGTCACCGGACAGTCGGGAAACCGTGTCAGCGCTATCCTGGGTACCCGTATGCCGCGTGTACTGGCGGCGGTTCTTGCCGGGGCTGCCCTGGCTCTCGCCGGTGCGCTCATTCAAGCGGTGTCCCGGAATTCCCTGGCCGAGCCTGGCATTCTGGGCGTCTCCGGCGGTGGCGGCCTCGCAGCAATCATCGTCATCACCACTGTCCCGACGGTGGGCTCGTGGGTGGTCACCGGCTCCGCGCTTGGGGGAGCGGCACTTTCTGCCCTGCTGGTCTTCGGATTGGCCTTCCGCGGCGGCCTTCAACAGAACAAGCTGGTGTTGATCGGCATCGCCATCTCCGCTGCGCTGGCGGCCGTCATCACCGTCCTCCTGGTGACGACAGACCCGTTCAACCAGACCAAGGCACTTACCTGGCTGTCAGGATCTACCTATGGCCGCAATTTTACTTCCGTCCTGCCACCGCTGCTGGCCCTGGTGCTGGCGCTGCCTGTGCTGATCGGCATGAGGCGGGACCTCGATCTGATTGCAGTGGATGACGACTCTCCACGCGTGCTGGGCATTGGGCTATCCGGATCCCGGGTGCTCCTGCTTTCGGTGGCTGTGCTTTTGACCGCTGGTGCTGTCTCTTCGGTGGGCGTGATAGCTTTCGTGGGACTAGTGGCCCCCCATGCCGCCCGCACCCTGGTGGGCGCACGGCACTCAAGGGTCTTGCCCGTGGCAGCGCTGATAGGGGCCTGCACGGTGGTGCTGGCCGATGTCATTGGCCGCACACTCATAGCGCCGGCCCAGATTCCTGCCGGAATCATGACGGCGTTAGTGGGCGCCCCCTACTTTGTGTATCTGCTCTGGCGTTCACGGGTGGACCGCACGGTCTAAGCTGTCCGCTATCCCGTCCGCCGGCCAGCCGCTTCTGCACATAGGATCGACTCATGGCCGGTTCCCTGGATGTCCTTGGCCCCATCCTGGAAATGATGACGTGGGTGGGGTTCGTTCCGGGTGTGCCCCTGCTTTTGTGGGCGTGGGTCATTGCCAAGCGTCGATGCGTTTGGGCTACCGCCGACGGAGAACAGTTCGCCGCGGGCGGATTTCTGGGAGTGCAATGGGTAGATCGGGCGAACGAGGAACAAAAGGTCCTGCTTGACATCCCTGCCCGCGACGGGAGCGTTGATCCAGGCGCCGTGCTTGTCCACTACGACCTCTGCCACCCTTCCCGATGCTCGCTGCAGCCCCCGCGCCACGACAACACCGTTCTGATCCTCGGCTGGATCCTCACTGGCGTAGGAATCCTGAGCACCATCGGCGGTTTCGTCCTTCTCCTTCTCTAATGCGGACCCCTTGTACGCCCAATTGCTCCGGGGCTAGCATTTCCGCGCACGGTCAACGCGCACCGTAAACCTAGGAGACTGCTATGAGTGAGACGACCGCAACCCTGATGGTGGACCTGATCATTTCCCTGGACGGCTACGCTTCTGCCGAAGGTTGGCCTGGTTGGTGGGGATTGGAAGGTCCGGAATACCTGGCCTGGCTGGATGAGGAAGGAAAGAAGGACTTCACCACCCTGATGGGCGCGAACACATATCGGGTGATGTCCAGTATGTCGGAGGAAGCCTCTGAAGACAGTTCGGGGTTCTCAAAGGAAGAGGGCGCCAGCCTGAGCGGGTTGGCTGCCATGCCGAAGATCATCTTTTCGTCCACTCTGAAGGAGCCTTTGGCTTGGCCCAACTCGGAACTCATTTCGGGCGACGCTGTGGAGGCCGTCCGGGAACTAAAACGGACCCGAACCGGCACATTGAGCACTCTGGGCAGCTTGAGCCTTTGCCGTTCCCTTCTGACAGCCGGTCTGGTGGACAGGTATCGTCTGGTGATCTTTCCTGTGATCACCGGGAGGACCGGTAGCGAGCGGATCTACGACGGCTACCCGGATGTTGCCCTGGAGTTGGTGAATAGCAAGACATTCGATGGGCGTTCCCAGCTACTGGAGTACATACCCACTGTTATCGACGGCCCGCCACCAGCCAGGCAGGGGTGAAGTCATTAGCGGCGTTGCCCTACGTGACGTTCAGTTTCTGACTTTCACTAACGTCTTCGAACAGGGGAGCGAGGCAATCAGCGTAATAGGTCATGGCCTCGGCGAAAGTAAGAAATTTTGGTCTGTCGGCAGCGGCAACTCCCGAGCCCTGCGGGTCGGCCAGGTCCACGTGGCAGAGAACAGGTTCGCGGCTGATGCCGTTGGCGGTCAAGGTGGCGATTCCCCAGGGGTGGTTTGAGTCGCTCACGGAGATGCCTACAGCATCGAAAGTGTCCCGCAGGACGTAGTGCGTGACGGTTCGCCAGGACTGGACAAAGGGCTGCTGCAGTTGCTCAATCAGGTCGTCGTCGTTGCTGTTGTAGGCCTCCGAGAGGGCGGAAGAAAGGCCATCCCATTCATGGGCATCGCGGACCATGAGGTGCGCGGCCCGAAGGTGGGCGATAGTTTCATTCAACGTCATGGTAGTCCCCAAACTTCCCGTGATTTTGCCTCGCCCGACTGGGCAAGCCTGACCGCCTTCGGCATGTCACTATCAAACAGAACGGATAAAACCGCAGCATGATTCCCGGAAAAGCCTGTGCTTTGATTTTTGGCCTGGCAGCAACATTCCTTGGCCGCCTAGCAAATCAGTAGCCTTACTAATAGGGTGGTTGTGGGGAAAGCCCCCGGGGCGCGAAGAGAAGTGAGGCCCGCATGACTGAAGAGCAACCCATCAGCAAAGTCACGGACATCATCAACGATTCCAAGATCGGAATGCTGACCACTGTCAACGAAGAAGGTGTCCTGGTCAGCCGGCCGCTTGCTGTCCAGGAAGTAAAGGACGACGGCGATATGTGGTTCTTTACGGGACTGGGAACATCCCAGGTTGCCCACGTTCGGCAGGATCCGCGAGTCAATGTTTCCTTCGGCAAGAACACCGAGTGGGTGTCCGTAGCCGGGACTGCGCACGTGGTCACCGATCGGCAGAAGATCCACCAGATGTGGAACCCAGGTGTAGAGGCATGGTTCCCCGACGGACCGGACACCCCGGAAGTTTGCCTGATTCACGTGGATTCGGACTCGGCAGAGTACTGGACAAGCCCGGGCGGAACGGCCGCAACGGTACTTCAATGGGTCAAGTCCAAGGTCACCCACTCCCGCTTCAGCGTAGGCGAAAGCGGCACAGTGGAACTATGACCCACCATGGTTGACGCCGAGCGGTTTCGGGTCCTTTTGGAGGAGGAACGGAGTCGCAAAATCGAACTGCTCCTGGCGCTGCGAAGCGACATCAGCTCGGTGAGCCTCGCCCGGCAAGATTCCAATGTGGACGACGAACACGATCCCGAGGGCAGCACCATAGCCTTCGAGCTCTCCCAAGCGTCCGCCCTCATGGGCCAAAGCCAGGTTGGCCTGGAGCAGATCGACGACGCACTGGCGAGGATAGCGGCAGGAACCTACGGGCTGTGCGCCGTGTGCGGCGTGGTCATACCCGAGGGCAGGCTCGAGGCCAGGCCGTGGACGCCGTTCTGCGTCAGTCACGCCTCAGGAAGAAGCTGAGTCAGCTGGACATTCCCGGCGAGACCGGCACGAATTCAATGCCCTGCTGGACCTTCTTCCTAGGGCCCCGGTTGAACCCTTTGGCGTCCAGGTGGTTTCCGGCGCGGTAGGCTGCCAGTGCTTCGTCATAGATCTCATTGAGCCGTCGACCGGTGAAGACTTCCGTGGTGCCGTCGGCGAAATCCACGCTCACCGACACGCTTTCCGGGAAGTGCCTCTTCATTCGGATGAAGCCTTGTGCGTCCTGCTGCAGGGAAATCAAAGAGTCCGCCCTTTCGACGATTGATACCTACAGTCTCTCAGCAGTGGCCCCAACCCGGTGACGCGGCCGGCTCAGCGCAGGAATCCTGGTGATGGCCGCCCGCCGCTCACCCACGGTGTTCTCAATGCTTCCGATTCCCTCCACGGACATCCGGACCACGTCGCCGGTCTTCAACGGCGGGGGAGTCTTGGCGCCGTTCCGTCCCCATAGCTCAGCAAGGCATCCTCGGCCGCAGGTCCCGGAGCCCAAAACGTCGCCCGGTCGCACCACTGAGTCCTGCGATGCATACGCTACGAGTTCGGCGAACGGCCAGCCCATGTTGGACAGCAGATCCTGGCCAATGTGTTCGCCATTGACCTCAACGTCCATGGAGATCGGCAGGAAGCCTTCGGCGTCGTGCAGGTGTTCGAACTCATCAGCAGTCACGATCCAAGGGCCCAAGGTGTTGGCGAAGTCTTTGCCTTTACATGGACCAAGGCTGACCCTCATCTCACGCCTTTGCAGGTCGCGCGCCGACCAGTCATTGAGGACTGTGTAGCCGAAGATATGCTGGTGCGCGTCGGCCGCAGACAAATTCCTGCCGTCACTTCCCCGTACATGCCCGACGACGGCTGCTACTTCGGTCTCGAAGTCCAGCTCGCTGCAACCCGCGGGAATTCCGATCAGTTCCTCGGTACCGGTCACAGTATGCGGATTGGTGAAGTAGAACGTGGGTGCCTCGTACCATTCGGCCACAACGCCGGCCACGCCGTCGATGCTCTTCCGTACGCCTTCCACATGTTCTTCGAAGGCAACGAAGTCGCGGATGGTGGCCGGTACCAGCGGGGCCAGCAGCTGCACCTCGGCCAGCGGAACGGAGGGTGCCGCTCGAACAGTTTCCGCAGCGATCTCCAGCGTTCTGGCCAAGCCTGCAGCTAACAGGTGGTTCACGGTTTGTCCCTCGGTCAACGCGAAGCAACTGCCGTCAGCCACGAACCCGTCATGAGTACCGCCGTCGTGATTCCAGCGGGCGATCTTGACCATGTCTTCTTCCTTACGTGGAGGAGCGGGCAGTGAGGGCTGCAGCGGAGGTGATACCGAGCCGGACGGCGTTGCCGGCAAGAATGCAGGAGGCGTCGGCTTCGGGGAGTCCGGCTGCGTGGACTTCATCAACGGGATTGTCGGTGCCCATGTCGAACGGATAGTCCGAGCCGAGCATCACCTGTCCGGGGCCCGCGACTTCGACGAGAGCGCGCAGTTCGCGAGGATTATGGACCAGCGAATCGAAGAGAATCCGCTGAAGATAGGACGACGGCGGTTCGGCGCACCGCTGCCCCTCAGGACGAACCTTCCAGGCGTGGTCCGAACGGCCAATGGTGGTAGGCAGGTACCCGCCCCCATGCGCGGCGAGGATCTTGAGACCGGGGTGTCTGTCCAGCACTCCGCTGAATATCAGGTGGGACAGCGCTACGGCGTTCTCTGCAGGCTGGGAGACGGTGTTGGCCAGGTAAAAGCGATCCAGTCGCTCGTCCAATGAGCAGCCGAACGGGTGCAGGAACACAATGGCGCCAAGTTCTGAGGCTCGGCTCCAGAAGGGCTCCAGTCGTGGATCGGAGAGTTCCACAGTGCTACGTTCCGGGTCTCCGGGAGTGGCTGCAAAGGAGCCGATTTCGACACCCATCAGGCCACAGCCAAGAACGGCATGTTCCAAGGCTTCGACCATGAGCTGCGGATGCTGCAACGGAACCAACCCCAATCCGTTCAACCGTTCGGGCGCCTGCTGCACAACATCGCGCACTGCCTCGTTGGACTGTTGGGCGAGGTTCAGCGCAAGTTCTTCACCCGCAAAATAATAGAAGTGCGACGGCGAGGGCGAAACCAGCTGCACGTCCACACCTTGGGCGTCCATGTCGGCCAAGCGACGTTCGAGGTTAGTGAGCTGTGGCCAGCGCTCCTTAATCATCAGGCCGGAGTTGGCCATGGACTCGGGACCGTTTCGCCTCACTTCCAGGGCCTGCAGCTCACCGAATCCTTGAGGGTCGTCCTCCGCCACCAACTGCTGGAGGGCCGGAATGAGGATATGCGCGTGGACATCCACAATGGGTTGTTGGGCGGTATCGATGTGGGTCATGCGGGTTCCTTAAGCATGGTGGAGAGCGAGTTCATGAGGCCGGGGACGTCTGCGTCCCGGACGCCGTCCAGCATCCACTGGCCCAACTGGACCGACGCTCTCACCACGGCGGTTGCCCTCTCCATCCGACGGTCGGCGAACTCCTTCCAGAGAGTCTCGGTGACGTGGTCTGCGGCAATCAACAGTTCCGCGAGTACCGCAGCATCTTCCAACGCCATGGCAGCACCTTGGGCAACAGTAGGCGGGCAACTGTGTGCTGCATCGCCGATGATGACGATGCGCCCACGGTTCCAGGGGCCTTCCACGAGGTGCGAGGTGAACCAGGTGTAATTGATGCGTGCGCCGTGATCCAGGTTGGATCGGATCTCGTTCCAGGGGCCGCCGTACGCGGCGGCGAGTTCCGTCATCACCTTGGGTCCGTCCTCGTGCTTGCGCTCCTGGGCTTTCTCCACGAGGTAGGCGTAGATGGTGTCAGCTCCGGTGGGGCAGTATCCGGCGATGAAACACGGCCCACCGTAGGTGAGATCCGTCCTGACGACGTCTTCCGGCCGCTCAACGAAGGCCCGCCAGATGCCCATGCCGGTAGGCTTCGGCTCCTCGGTGATGCCGATCGCCTTGCGGACGGCCGAGTGGAGTCCGTCGGCGCCGATGAGCAGGTCATAGCGTGAGCTGCCGCCGTCGGTAGTGCGGAGGGTGACGCTGCCGCCGTCGTCCGCTACATCTGTGACCGTCTTGCCGTAGCTGATCCTGGCACCGGCGTCTACGGCCCGTTCACGAAGGATTGCAGTCAAGTCGGGGCGGTACATTCCCAACGTGGCCGGGAGATCGTCACCACCGGTTTTGATGTCCTCGAGGACGGCCAGGACGGTCCCGGCGGGGTTGGGCGCCCGCAGGCCGAGGGTGCTGAACCCGTAGCCTTTTGCTTCCACCTGTTCCCAGACACCGAGTGCGCGCAGGACGCGCAAGGCGTTTCCTTGCAAGGTAATGCCGGAGCCCAGGGTTTGCGGTTCGGCAGCCTTCTCCAGAACTTCAACCTCGACGCCGGCTTCGGCCAGAAGGATGGCGGCGGCCAGCCCCGCAGCTCCCGCTCCGACAATTCCGACCCTCTGTACTGCTGCCATCTTTGACTCCTTTGTGGTGACGGCGTTACTGCCTATTGTGCTGCGTTTCAACAGGCCTGCTGTGTTCTTGCAGGCCTGCTAGCGGACGGCGATGGGATTGACCGGTGAACCGACAGCGCCCGTGATGGGGAGTGGGGCAGCGGTAAGCATGAACTCGTACCTGCCGTCCGCTGCACACGCCACGGCCAAAGCATCCGGATCCCACATTTCACCCAGGAACAAGCCGAGGTTGGGGATGGCGATTTGGTGGAGTGGTTGGAAAGCACCCTCAAACTCGTTGGGCCGGACCTCGAAACCCCAGGTGTCCGTTGCCACCCCGGCAATTTCCGATGCGTGCAGCCACGATGCCGTTGTAAAGGACAGACCCGGTGCCGACCCGCCTGCGTAGTCGCCCCAGCCTTCGCGGCGGACCCGCGTGTACTGTCCGGTCCGGATCACCACGATGTCGCCCCGGCGAACCGCGGAGGTGTTACCCTGACGTGCGATGGTGCGCTCCAGGTGTTTCGGAGTGATGGCAAAGCCGTCTGGTAATTCGCCGTCAGTGCGTCCCAGCTCCGGGCCTAGTGCCCGGCCAACGTCCAGCAAGACGCCACGGGTGACAATTTTGGCGGCTGCGGTTTCAATCCCCGTCACGAGGTCGCCCTCTGATGTCACGACATCGCCTGCCGCCCGGCCATTCCAAGCTTTGCCACGATCAAAGATATGGCCCAAGCCGTCCCATTGCGTGGAACATTGCAGCGGCATGGCGATCACGTCATCAGCCCCGCCGAACCCATGGGGAAAACCTTGGTTGCCGCGCTCAGCATCCACGCCGGTGTCAGTCGTGGTGTGGACAGGATTGGTGCGACGACGCCAGCCCTTCTGGGGTCCATTGGTGTCGAACGGTTGGGACAAGGAGAACGCCTCGCCCGCCTTCACCAGTGAGGCCGCCTCCACACGCTTGCCATTGTCTATGAAATTGAGGGTACCGAGGACGTCGTCTTCGCCCCAGCGACCCCAGTTGTTGTACTGCTCCGCGGCTGCGGCGATGCTGGCCATCGGATCCGCTCGCTGAACTATGTGCGCCTCAACTGCGTCGGTAGTCACTGTTCGTCCTTGCAATGGACGAGCTGGGTACCCAGTCCAGTGATGGTGCCTTCCATGACGTCGCCGTCCTGGAGGAGCCTGCCCCAATGTTGCCCGTTCCCGGCAGGGCTGCCGGTCAGCACCAGATCGCCCGGCCGGAGCGGCATGATCTGCGACGCTTCGCTGACAAGTTTGGCCACACCGAAGATCATGTCCTGCGTGGACTCATCCTGCATGGCCTTGCCGTTGAGCTTCAGAGTGACTTGGACATCCTGCGGGTCACCGAAGAACTTGGCTGGTACCAGCAAGGGACCGGTGGGCAGGAAGCCCGGGGCGTTCTTGGCGCGGTACCAGTCCGAACCGATGGCAGGCATGTCCTTGCGGAACACAAATTCGCGTGTGGTGATGTCGTTGACCATCGTGTAGCCGAAGACGTACTCGAGGGCTTCCTCCGGGGTTACCCGGAAGGCTTCCTTGCCGATCACCGCTGCGAGTTCCAGTTCCCAGTCGTGGGACTTGCTATAACCCGGCAGGACGAGGTCGTCCGTGGCTGAAGCAATCGCCGTCGGAAGCCCGATGAAGAAGTACGGCATCCCTTGGCCAGCGCGCTTGTCCATCATGGCAGCGGTCTTGGCGCGCACCTCCTCAGCGTCCTGGCCGGATTCCCGGTGGGCCACGGCCAGGTCAATCACGTGCTTGCGGTAGTTGGCTCCGGTTTGCAGCACCTGGGCAGGTTCCACCGGGGCAAGGACCTCGACGCCGGCGAGTGGGAGGCCTGCCTGCTCATGGGCTGATGCGGCTAGCTCGTCAAGTTCGCTTTCGGTGGTTTCCCAGTGCTGGATCAGTGAGTTAATGTCGCCATCCAGT
The DNA here is from genome assembly GCF_031180005.1 of Paenarthrobacter sp. Lineage (NCBI taxonomy): Bacteria > Bacillati > Actinomycetota > Actinomycetes > Micrococcales > Micrococcaceae > Paenarthrobacter > Paenarthrobacter sp. Next base: position 252,842 of record NZ_JAPSHI010000002.1, read on the forward strand.
GGCAGGACACGTTCGCCTAGCAGAAGTCCCGCTCTGGCTTTACTGTCGTCGGGCTCCTGGAAGCGGATCAGGGAGTACGTTGTGTTAGCCATGGACTTTAGCCCCGCCCCTGCTTTGCGTAGGGGTTCAGGAGGGCTTCTTTCATTTCTGCGGAAGCGCCTTCCTCCGTTGCGGTGAAACCTTCGGCCGGCGGGAAGGATTCTGTCATGGAGTGTGGCATCGCGCCGTTCTTGTAGAAGTTGTTGGAGCCCTCTGACGGCTTCCAGGTGTTGGCGTCCCAGTCCGGGACGTAGTTGCGGTAGCCACCGGAGTTCAGCTCTACCCGCAGGCCGGAGGGGTCTCGGAAGTAGAGGAAATTCTGCTCGCCTACACCGTGGATAGAAGGCCCGTATTCCATGAGGGTGCCGTTTTCCATCATCACATCGGCGGTGCGGAGCAGGTCCTCGGTGGCGTCCACCCAGAAGGCGATGTGGTTGACGCGACCGGCGCGCTTGGAGGTATCAAGAACGACGCCGAGATCGTGGGACTTTTCGTTGGTGGTCAGCACTGAGAACACCGTGATGGGTGCCTCGTCCAGGTCAACGAAGGCCATGACGCGGAAGCCAAGGGCTTCGTTGTACCACTTGGCGAATCCCCGGACGTCAGAGGAAGCGACCGTTACGTGGTCCAGGAAGCGCGGGGCGGCTGCGTGGCTGCTGCGGCGCTCGGGACGGTCCGGGTAGGTGGATTCGAAGCCGGGTTCTGCAACGAACTTCTCTACGTCAAAGAAGAGGCGCATGTGGTGTCCGTAAGGACCCGTGAACTCGTAGGCTTTGCCGAAACCGTGCCCGCCAGCAGTCCAGGTGCCCTGCACCCCGGTTGCTTCAACACGGGCAGCTGCGGCTTCAAGTGCGGCCTGCGAGTTGGTGCGCCATGCCATCCGACCCAACGACGCCTCCGGGCCTTCGGTAATTACCAGGCTGTAACGGTAGTAATCGCCCCAGCATCGCAGGTACACGTTGCCATCTACGCGGTCGATAATGCGCATGCCGAACTTCTCCTCGTAAAACCGTGCCGAGGCTTCGATGTCCGGCGTGGTGATTTCGAGGTGGGCGAGATGGGAGAGGGGAGTTTCCACGATGAATTCCTTCTAAGTGCTTTGGTTGCTCGGACAGTTATCTGCAGGTCCTGTAACAACCATGAGCCACATCACCTATTCGGAGAAGGGCAACTATTTGATAGCAACTATCCGTTGAACAAATAGTTGCGTTGGCAGCGGATATCGATCAGACGAATACTTGTTATACCAAAACCGCTCTTCTCCGCCTCCAGCCCCCTTGCCACAGTGAATGCAGTTCCTCGCGGTGTTTCTGCCACTCCGGGGATCAACTTCAAAGGCGAAGGAACACTCAATGAGCACCATGGATCCAATTGCAACTGAAACCCGCCCGCCACTTGCCGGCCGAGCGGCCGGAAAGACACAGGCTGCGCTACTGGTCGCTGGCAGCTGCATGCCCGTACTGGGTGCAGTTCTGCTGGCACCCGTACTCCCCACCCTGAACCAGGTCTTCGCCGATACCGCCGGAGTCGCCATCCTGGTTCCCTTGGTCCTTACCGTGCCGGCCCTGTTTGTGGCGTTGTTCTCGCCGCTGGCCGGGTACGTGGCGGATCGTGTGGGACGCAAGCAACTTCTCATCGGTGCGATGCTGGCGTACGCCGTCTTCGGAACGGCGCCTCTGTGGCTGGACTCCCTCGGTGCCATAGCGTTTTCGCGAGTCGGCGTAGGTATCGCCGAGGCTGCCATCATGACGTGTTGCACCACCCTGATCACTGACTACTACGCAGGCCAGCAGCGGAACAAGTACCTGGGTCTCCAGACTATGGTCAGCGCGCTGGCAGCCACTGCCTTCTTCGCACTGGGTGGCGTCTTGGGCAGCATCAGCTGGAGGACTCCCTTCTGGCTGTACGCTGTCAGCGCCGTGTTGGTGGTCCCCATGATTTTCAAACTGTGGGAGCCGGCAAAGAGCCCAGCCCACTTCACTACGACAGCGAAACAGCCGGTGCCATGGCGACAAATCGGTGCGCCAGCCGCTGTGACACTGTTCGGTGGCATTGTGTTTTACGCTTTGATCGTCCATCTGCCATATGTCATCACCGGGCTGGGCGTTACGGACACCGGGCTCATCGGTGGAGCGGCTGCGGTCGCTTCCTTGGCCACTGCAGCGGGTGCCATCTCCTTCCGTTTCCTTGCCAAGCTGGGTACCCGAAAACTGCTGGTGGGCGCCTTCGGTCTTGCCGCCGTCGGGCTTTGCGTGGTGTCGGCAGCTGGCAGCGTTCCTTTGGCAATACTGGGTGCCGTTGTGGCCAGCGCCGGAACCGGTGTGCTGTTGCCGACACTCCTGACGTGGGCCATTAACGGCCTGAATTTCTCCCAGCGTGGCCGTGGCACCGGCATCTGGACAGGAACCTTGTTCATCGGGCAATTCCTGACGCCTATCGTCCTCGGCGCAACCGCTGCTGCTCTGGGAAGCCTGGCCCTCGCACTCGGGGCATTGGGCGCAGCTTGCGCCCTCGCGCTGCTGGCCGTCCTGGTTCGAGGTCCGCGGCTTGTGAGCGCAACGCACTAATGTCCTCCACCGCTGGATAACCTAGGGGCATGAAGAACCTGGACCTGAACCTGCTCCCACAACTCCAGGTTCTGTTGGAGCTGCGGAATGTTTCCCGGGCGGCCGAGCGGCTGCAGCTTAGCCAGCCGGCCACGAGTGCTGCGATGGCAAGGCTCAGGAGGCATTTCGACGACGAACTTCTGGTCCGCAACGGGCGCACCTATGAGCTCACTCCCTTCGCGCAATCTTTGGTCCCGTTGGTTGATGAAGCCATGCTCCACATCCAGCGGGCCACGCGCGTCCGGTCCGGGTTCGATGCCACTACAAGCGAGCGGGAGTTTGTGATCGCCGCATCTGATTACGCGGCGGCACTCATCGTGGGTCCTTTGCGCGGGATCCTTCAGCGGGAGGCGCCACAGGTGGTGGTGGATTTTGTCCCCACGTCCGGGCTCCAAGGAAGCATGGCCGAATATTCCAGGATGGACCTGTTGGTGGGGCCCACCGGCTACAGGATGCAGGGTGAGAGCAAACAGCTGTTCCGGGACAGCTTCGTGGCTGTGGCCGATGCAGGAAATCCGCTTCTCCAGCTGCCCCTGGTGACATTGGAGGACCTCGTTGCGGTGCCGCACGCTGTTGGATACTTCGGCGAGGGCATCAGCACACCGGCCGACAAGCTTTTTGAATCCCGCGGCGTTCGACGACGCGTAGCGGCCGTGGTGGCCGGCTTCCTGTCGCTGCCGCTGCTGGTGGAGGGCACGGACCTTGTGGCGCTGGTTCCGCGCATGCTGGCCTCAAGGGCGCAGCGCGGGGCGAACATTGTAGTTCTGGAGTTCACCGAAGAGCTCGAAGCTGCGTTGGTGGAGGCCATGTACTGGCATCCCTCACAGGCCGAGGATCCCGCAAACGTCTGGCTCCGTTCCGTAGTCCAGCGCGCCTGTTCACAGCTCCATGAGATTTTTCCCGTGACGGCGCATCCTGTCATTGTGTCGGCAGGTCAAAGCAGCTAGTGGTGGTCCATGACCCCGAACACCATACTCACGGCAAAGTTTCCGTGTCCGGGGAGGTTTCAGTTGTGCTGGCCCGGTCGGCTGCTGCGCCCTGCTTCCGGCTGGCCAGCAGGAACGGCAACGCGATGAGCTCGATCACACCGGCCACAGCCAGTGACGCCGGATAGCCGTAGAGATCAGCTCCCCGGCCCAGGACGGGCTGAATCACCACACCGCCGCTGGAACCCATCAGCGAATCGAAGCTCAGGACCGTGGCTCGCTGTTTTGACGGGATCATGTCGTTGACATAAGCCTGTCGGACGGGCGTGGCGGCAGAACCGACCACCGCCCAGAGTGCGAGCAATAGCAACGCCACCCAGAAGATTCGCGTGAATCCGAGGACGAGCAGGATAATGCCGCCCACCGCAGCTCCAAGGATGAGCACGGAGGTGCGCTTGTGGAAAAGCCGCCGGACGTGCGGGGCTAGCCAGCCCCCGAGGATCTGCGATCCCGCGACAATAGCGGCGGCCAAGCCCGCGATGGAATAGGCCGTGGGATCGCCGAACAGGTCAAGGAGGTACGGCTGCAGGGCGTAAAATACGTAGATCCCGACGCCGGCGCTAAACGGGGCCGCCAGCATTACGTACCTCACGGGCGCGTTTTTCAAGCCGTTCTCGATCGACGCGGACAGCACGGCCCGGGTCGCGCGGAGGGGGTGCGTCGAACGCTCAGGCGTGAAGCCGACGTCGTGCATGAGTCCAAAGGCCACGGCAAACATCGCGAGCAGCACCAGCACCCGAAGGAGGAAGGGCACGCCAAGATTGGTCGCCTGGGCAATCACCCCGCCAGCTACTGAGCCCACCAGCATCGCTACACCCTGGACCATCTGACCTCGGCCAAGCACCGGTTCCAGCCCGCCTTCGTAGCCGGAGAAGCGCAGGGCATCCACGAGCCATGCTTCAACAGCGCCGGAGAAGAAAGTAAAGCCGAGGCCCAGAAGGACTGAGACCACAGCCCACATCCAGAACGGCGCGGAGATCTGCCACATCACGTAGTACAGATAAGTGGACACGGCCAGCGTCACCGTTCCCAGCAGGAAAGACGCCCGCCGGCCCCACCCGTCAGCGATTACTCCAGTAGGGACCTCAAACAGCACCATGCCTACGGTGAAGAAGGCGTTGGCGGCAAACGCCTCGAGGTTACTCAAACCGGCATCCAGCAGGAACAGGGTGTTGATTCCCCAGATGAAGGACGCCGCAACGGTATTGCCCAACGTTAATGTCAGATAAACGCGTTGGATCTTGCGGGCGGCGTCATTCATGGTGTCGCCGCCCTCGCCGGTACGAGGAGGGACCACCCGCTAATTCTCGTCCCGTTGCCCGTCCTCCGCCAGAGTTCCGGGAATGCAGACATAGGTCTTGTGAGGTAGCCAGTGCGCTCCCGCGGTGACCATGGCGTGCCTTATGCCATACGCCTCTTGTACGCCTCGGCAGGTCAAGAACCATGATCACATCCGTGATTAGGCTTGGTTGCTCACCAAGCCCGTCGTCTCCCCAGTAGCTTCAGTACGCCCCACTGAAAGCAGCGGCGCAAAGAAGTCTGTGAGTTCGGTTGTTGCGGTTAGTGGCAGGACGTTGGCGACGTATTGGTCCGGGCGGACTATTACTACTACGCCGTTGCGGCTGAGGCCGCGTTGTTCGAAGATGTCGTTGTTGGGGTCTGTGCCGAAGACTTTTTCGAGGTAGGTGAGTTTGAAGGGCCCTACGGTGGGTTTGAACGCTGCGGGGACGGCGTTGATATCGATGTTGGTGTGGTCTTGTTGGTAGATCACTTTCACGTCGAACCAGGCGTCGCGGTCAAGGTTCGACGGCGTCGCGGCCAGCGGCGAGTCGGGCGAGTTCGCGATCCACTCGGCGAAGTCGGCGACAGGGCCCGGGGCACCTGCCGGTGCGGTGTCGGCGAAGAGGTAGATGCGCCAGCGGCCGTCTGCTTTGGCGTGGTGGCCCAGGTGCATGGGGTTGGTGTCGCAGACCCGGAGCACGGGTGCGGATTTGAAGCGTTTGCCCACGGCGAAGCCGGTGGCCAATTCCTGGTGTTGTGCCTCGGCGACGACCAGGGACTGGGTGTATTGGGTCATGAAGCCTGCGGGGAACTCGGCGGTGCTGGTGTAGAAGGTCTCCAGTTCCGCGGGGTCTTCGAACTCTTCGGGTTTCTTGGCCATGAGGGTGGACCACTGTTTGTCGAAATCGATGAGGTTCTTGGCTACCACTTGGCGTTCGGCGGAGTAGGTGTCCAGCAGGGACTCGGGGCTGCGGCCTTCGAGGACGTGGCCGAGTTTCCAGCCGATGTTGAACCCGTCCTGCATGGAGACGTTCATGCCCTGCCCGGCTTTGGCGCTGTGGGTGTGGCAGGCGTCGCCGGTGATGAACACCCGTGGGGTGCGGGTGCCGCGTTCCTCCGGCAGAACGTCGTCGAACCTGTCCGTGAGCCGGTGGCCCACTTCGTAGACGCTGTGCCAGGCCACGTTGCGCACGTCCAGGGTGTAGGGGTGAAGGATGTCGTTGGCTTTGCCGATGATCTGCTCGATGGTGGTTTTGCGTACGGCGCCTTTGTCGTTGGGGTTGACTTCGCCCAGGTCCACGTACATGCGGAACAGGTGGCCGCCTTCGCGGGGGATCAGCAGGATGCTGCCGCCGGCGCCGGACTGGATGGCGCACTTGGTGCGGATGTCAGGGAAGTCGGTGACGGCAAGGACGTCCATGACGCCCCAGGCGTGGTTGGCTTGGTCACCGGCGAGGTGACAGCCGATGGACTCGCGGACCTTGCTGCGCGCTCCGTCTGCGCCCACCACATACTTGGCGCGAATGATGCGTTCCTGGCCTTCGTTGGGCCCGGAGGTGTGGCCAAGGGTCACCTCCACCGGGTAGTCGCCCTCGCCGGTGACGTTGAGGCTGTGGAACTCGTAGCCGTAGTCCGGTGTCATGCGGGTGGGGGAGTTGGCCATGAATTCCGCGAAGTAGTCCAGGACCCGGGCCTGGTTGACGATCAGGTGCGGGAACTCGCTGATCCCAGCGGGATCATCCACTGCCCGGGCCGCCCGGACGATGCGCGAATGATCGGCCGGGTCCGGCTTCCAAAACGCCATCTCGGTGATCCGGTACGCCTCGGCAGTGATGCGCTCTGCAAAACCGAATGCCTGGAACGTCTCGACACTGCGGGCCTGGATGCCGTCGGCTTGGCCGATAGCCAACCGTCCGGGGCGGCGCTCAATGATGCGCGTCGTGACATCCGGGAACTGCGAAAGCTGCGCCGCAGTCAACATCCCGGCAGGGCCAGTACCCACAATAAGAACGTCAACCTCGTCAGGAAGCTCGGCCGGGCGGTTGATACCGACGCCGGCTGCCGGCTCAACCCGGGGGTCACCGGATACATAACCGTGATGATGGAACTGCACAGGCTTTCCTCACTTCTTCGTGGGCTTTCTCATTGCGGTGTTCGATAATAGAACAACGTGTTCTATTATCGCTCATATAATCGTAATGCGGCTCACACCCGTGTTCAAGTCCTTGAAGAGTCTTATGACGGAACCTTGTGTAGCTTCCGGCGGATTGAACCATGGGCATGTCAGGATCAGGTATGCCGCGACTGATGCTCTTGGACACTGCCTCCTTGTATTTCCGCGCCTTCTACGGTGTGCCCGACTCCATTCGTCGATCCGACGGCACGCCTGTGAACGCGGTGCGGGGACTGATGGACATGATCGCCCGCCTCACTACCGACTACGAGGCCACGCACTTGGTCGCCTGCTGGGACAACGATTGGCGCCCGCAATGGCGTGTTGACCTGATTCCCAGCTATAAGTCGCACAGGGTCGCGGAGACCGTTCTGAATGGTCCGGATGTAGAGGTTGTCCCGGACCCCCTTGAGGCGCAGATTCCCATGATCCGCCGAGTACTGGACCTTGCGGGGATCGCTGTGGTGGGAGTTGACGAGCATGAAGCTGATGACGTCATAGGGACCTATGCAAGCCAAGCGACCTTCCCGACGGACGTGGTTACCGGCGACCGCGACCTCTTCCAGCTCGTGGATGACGACCGTGGAATCCGCGTAATTTACACGGCCCGCGGCATGAAGAACCTTGAAGTTCTCAGCGAAATCGTAGTGGTAGGCAAGTACCGTGTCCTGCCGCAGCAATATGCCGACTACGCGACACTCCGGGGCGATGCCTCCGACGGGCTGCCCGGAGTCGCCGGCATCGGCGAAAAGACGGCAGCATCGTTGCTTGGCACGCACGGATCATTGGAAGGACTTCTTGAGGCGGCTGAAGCTGCCGACGGCGGGTTGTCGGCTTCCGTCCGGGCCAAACTGTCCGCGGCAGCTGACTATCTCAAGGTGGCGCCCGCCGTCGTGAATGTTGTGCGCGACTTGAAGGTGCCCACGCTGGACGAACTACGCGCCGAGCTGCGTCCGGTCACCGGTAACGCTCGCACCGAACTTGAGCAACTAGCCAATGACTGGAATTTGGGTGGATCCGTCAAGAGGCTGCTGGACGCGCTGGACCGGGTCCGCTGAGGACACACTCACAGAATCCGGTTCACTTTCACAGCCCAATGACAGTTTCGAAACAGCCAGGGCTGTGGTGGGTCTCTCATCGTGTTAAGAGGACGGAACCACTGACCGTCCCTCAGACACAGGCCGTACCAACGGCACATTGAGGAGAGGCATATGTCGAAAATCAAGAGAATCACCCTGGGGATGGCTGCCGGAGCGCTGGCACTAGGCGCAGGACTTGGTGCAACCAGTATCGCGACGGCGGCCACCACACCATCACCGACCGCTACGTCGTCCCCTGGCTCCACGTCGTCCGGGGATGCAACCACCCCGTCAGATCGTGGGGGAAAGCTCGGCGGGCACGGACGTGATCGGGGCCAAATAGCGGCTGAGCTGGCAACAAAGCTTGGTGTGGACGAAGCCAAAGTCACCGAAGCCTTGAAGGCATTCCGTGAAGCAAACAAACCCACCATGCCACCCGCTGAAGGAACTGAACGAACAAAGCCCGACCGTACAGCTCAGGATGCCGCCCTGGCGAAATCACTCGCTGAAGCATTGGGTGTAGACGAAGCCAAGGTCACCCCTGCACTGGAAGAAATCCGAGCCGCGGGCCAAGCGGAACGTTCCGCCGCCCTGAAGACCAAGCTGGACAAGGCCGTCACGGACGGCAAGCTCACACAAGCCGAAGCTGACGCCGTGACCAAGGCTGTTGAAGCCGGGGTCATCGGAGGAGCCGGGCGCTAAGATCACTGCGCGAAAGCCTTCCGCATAAGGATCCCCCGGATACGTCCGGGGGATCCTTATCGCGACGCCTCGGGATGCCCTTATCGCGGTCGGAATTGGTCCATGACCGGACACTCGAAAGGCTCGCCTGCGAAGAGTCCGACGTCATCCAAGTACTCCACCACCGCCGTGTACGACGCCATCAAACTGGTTTCTGTATAGGAAATGCCCAGTTCGCCACAGCACTCCTTCACGATGCCGGAGGCGCGGTGCAGGTGGGGGCGAGGCATGTCAGGGAAGAGATGGTGTTCAATTTGCCGGTTCAGCCCGCCCATCAGCGTGTCCATGAACCGGCCGCCGGAGATGTTCCGGGCAGTGAGTACCTGGCGGTTGAGGAAGTCTGTCCTGGTTGAGCTGGGTAATACGGGCATGCCTTTGTGGTTGGGGGCAAAAGACGCACCCATATAGAAACCGAAAACGCCTAACTGCACCCCGAGGAAAGCGAATGCCATACCTAACGGCAGCAACGAGAAGACCAGGATGGGCACCAGCAGCAGCCGCAGCATGATGACCGGGATCTCCACCCAACGATGATCAACTTTTCGTTGATGCAGCAGGTACTTCAAGGAATCAATGTGCAGGCTGACACCGAGGAAGAACAACAAGGGAAACAATAACCAGCCCTGTTTGCGCGTTACATGCACCATGACGCCCCGGCGGGTGCTTGCTGCCCCGGGGTGAAACGCGATTGCGCCGGTATGGATATCCGGGTCCTTGTCGATGACGTTGGGAAAGTTGTGATGACGGGTGTGTTTCTGCGCCCACATCGAATAGCTGATACCCACCAGGCCCGTACCAACGAGGCGCGCGGACCACTCATTCATGCCCTTGGACTTGAACACCTGCCGATGCGCGGCTTCATGGGCCAGGAACGCGAACTGGGTAAGGACCACGCCCATTCCCGCCGCAATAAGAAGCTGGAACCAGGTGTCCCGCAGCAAAATGAACCCGCTCCAAGTTCCCGTCCAAGCCACCATCAGGATCACAAAGACCGTGATGTAAAACCCTCTGCGGCGCTTCAGCAATCCCGCATGACGTACAGACTTCAGGAGTGCGGAGTACGAAAGGACCGCCCGGGCCGCACCCCGATCCGGCTGAATTCCATCGGACGATCGTTCCGGTGCCATGATGCCTCGAACCACTTACCGGCGGACTCAACAGAATCGTTTCCCACCGTCCTTTCAGAGTACGCCGGTGGCGCCATCAAGGAACCAGGAATTTGTTTCCAAGCAGTTGTCGATTTCTGCTCGCGCTGTTCGACCTATGGATGAGAAGGTCGAAGGGCGGCTTTCCACAACACAGGAGATTGAGTCAAATGGCGAAATACATGTTGATCATGCGGGCAGACGACGATTCCTACGCCAAGTTCGAGAACATCGATTTCAACGAGATCCTCAAGGCAATGGGCAAATTCAATGACGAGCTGATTCGCGCCGGAGTCCTCCTGGCTGCTGAAGGCCTGGACGACGCCAAGGACGGAGTGGTGGTGGACTTCACCGGTGAAACCCCGGTGGTCACTGACGGCCCCTACGGCGAAACAAAGGAACTCTTCGGAGGCTATTACATCCTGGACGTCGCCTCAAAGCAGGAAGCAATTGAGTGGGCCAAGCGCGCACCCATGACTGCAGGTACCAAGACCGAAATCCGTCGCGTCACCAGTATTGACGAGTTTCCCCAGGACAATGAATGGATCCAAAAGGAACGCGCATGGCGCGAGCAGACCGGGCAGCTCTGAGATTCGCCGCCGGACACCAGGCCAACAGCGAGCGGCGTGAGCAGCAATAAGGCAAGGGCCGCCGTCGAAGCGGTGTGGCGGAGCGAATCCGCCCGCATCGTCGGCGCCCTTGCCCGCTACACCGGCGACTTCACTTTGGCAGAAGACCTTGCCCAAGAGGCGCTGGCAGAAGCTCTCGTGTCCTGGTCCGTCAGGGGCATCCCCGCAGAACCGGCGGGTTGGCTCCTGACTGCCGGCCGGCGTCGGGCGATCGATTCGTTCCGGCGCCGTGCTGTTCGCGACGAAAAGTACGCCTTGCTGGCCCACGATCTGTCGGAAGAGGAGCCGGGCTTGGACGCCTTGTTCAACCCCGATGCAATCGATGACGACGTTCTCTCCTTGATGTTTGTCGCCTGCCATCCCGTGCTGTCAAAGGAAGCGCGGATTGCGCTGACGCTTCGTGTTGTGGGCGGCATGGGCACGGAAGAGATTGCCAAGTCGTTCCTGGTCCCCGTTCCGACCATCCAGGCCCGCATTACGCGGGCCAAAAAAACGCTGGCAGCGGCGCACGTGCCGTTTGCGGTGCCGGAAGCTCCTGAAATTACCGAGCGACTGGGTTCAGTGCTGCAGGTGATCTACCTGATTTTTTCGGAAGGTGCCTTCCCTTCCGGTGGTAACTCATGGATGAAGACGGAACTGGCCGGTGAAGCACGTCGTCTTGCCCGGGTTTTGGTTCGGGCGGCACCCGAACCCGAGGTTTTTGGCCTCCTGGCCCTGATGGAACTGACGTCCGCACGTTTTCCTGCCAGGCTCGACGCGGCCGGTCAGCCGGTCCTTCTCGAAGACCAGGATCGACGGCGGTGGGACCAGTCTGCGATACGCAGGGGCCGGGCGGCACTCAAGACGGCCGTGGTGTCCGGCCGCGGTCTTGGCGCGTATGGATTGCAGGCCTCCATTGCAGAATGCCACGCGGTGGCCCGGACTGCGGAGGAGACGGATTGGCAACGAATCGTGATTCTGTACGAGGCACTGGGCCGGCTGGTTCCATCGCCTGTGGTTGAACTGAATCATGCAGTTGCGGTCGCCATGGCTTCGGGCCCGGCCTCCGGGCTGCAGTTGGTGGATGCGATTGCGGACAGGGGTGCTCTGAAAGGGTCCCACGTTGTGCCGACAGTGCGAGGTGAGCTGCTCAGCCGGCTTGGCCGACCCTCGGAAGCCAAGGTAGCCCTGTTGGAAGCACTCGAGCTGTGCTCGAACGCCGCCGAGCGGTTTGCGTTGGAGCGGAAGATCGCAGAACTGGCAGACAAACCGAGCTGACAGAGCACGCCAAGAGGGACGAGGCTCTTGGGCCTGACCGCACGTGGATGTGATGCAGCCTATGCTTGCTCCGCAACACCGCTATGGCCGCAGCAGCTTTACGTTCTTTGGGGTGTGTGGTGGTGGTTGCGTCGGGGTGTTTGTTGGGGGTCGAGGTGGGGTGGGGGGATGAACCATGGGGTGCCGGTTGTGATGTTGATGCGCCATTGTTCTTTGTGGATGAGGTGGT